>NZ_JBBOOK010000002.1:0-313427 GCF_038003045.1 Sporosarcina sp. FSL W7-1349 | reverse complement strand
ATAACGTGGCGCCGCCTTTCGGGAGGAGCGCCCGTTTGTTGGCCTCACCCCGACGCTCAGGCTCTTTCAACACAAACTGGGCATAGACTAGGAGAAGCAAGGTAAGGATACCGGATGCCAAATAAGGGGCTTGAAGATCGATATGGCCCAATATTCCACCGATAGCCGGTCCAAAAATGAAACCGAGCCCAATGGACATGCCCAGGAGACCCATGTATTTATTTCGATTCTCCTCATCCGTCATATCCGCGACAAACCCGGTGACCGCCGTATATAGCGCCCCTGAGAACACCCCACCGACTACCCGAGAGAAATAGAGAAGCGCCAAGTTTTGCATGAACAACGCGAATAAAAAGAAACTTGCGCTGAAACCGACGAGCCCGACCAGAATCAACTTCTTTCGGCCGGTTCGATCGGAGAATGCGCCCCAAAACGGGGCAGTGAAAAAGGATGCGAGCGCATACACAGTGAGCAGTCCACCAACATGCACCTCGGAATACCCCTCATGAAGAACCACTTCAGGCAAGATCGGAATGACGATGCCGAATCCCAAATACACAAAAAATTGAACGGACATCAAAAGGAGAATTGCTTTTTTCATAAAAAAACCTGCTTTCTAATGAATTGCTACTCTCATTTTACTCGTCTGAACGGAAACGTACAAAGAAAATGGACAAAGGTGCCAACCGATGGACGCGGAACTGTCATGGCAATCGATCAAACTTTTTAATATCCCGCGCCATCCCGGCAAAATTCCCTCCTCCCAAATAGCTTCGTAAAGAAAAACAGAAGCAAATGTATAAAACGTTTACAAAAGGGCGAAATTTGTAACAGAAATGAAAGATTCAAGATTGGGGAGGGGTGGTATGATAAGAATGACTGGATATTGGTATATTTTAGATTCTGCAATCAAGCGGAATATGACTGATTTTCATTATCAATTAAGGAACTTTTCTTGGCTCATTGCGTCAGATTATTACAGAAAGGTCGAGGTGGAATAGATGGCAAAAGAAGTGGACTTGAAAATGATCATTTCCAACTTGGCGAAGTTGGGTGTTTCGGCAACAATGACGAAATCCCGTCTAGACATGCTGAAAGCCCTCGCGCCGCCTGCACAAGACCCGCAAATCCAATCTCAATGAAGTGTACGCTAAGAAAACGACGCCGTTTCCTTGGCGTTTTTTTTAACTAGCCTCCGTCAAGATCTCCGCACTTCCGTAAGTGGCGGGATAATACTAAATATGTTTTCAATCCAGTGGGGGTTCCAGCCCCGGCTGAATCAAGTCAAGCCTTCGGCGGATGTCACGGATTCGGGGGGTAAATCGAGAAAGCCTGGTTTCCAATCTGAAAATCGTCACGTCGAAGCATAATTGATAGGAGTCAAAACAAATGACCGGTCATCTGGCCCGAACGAAAAGGATCGCTGTCGGTACGTTGCAGACAACTGCCATCTTGTATCTGTTCCTTCTGACTCTCTCCCTCGTCCTCACGGCATTTTCCAGCAAGGAAGAGCCCTTGCCGGCATTCGCAAACAACCAATATCAACTGATGAAATTGAATGAAGAGCATGTTATCGGAAAGGCCAACGCGGATGGTCGATTCGACGTGCTGTTGACGGATGTGAAAGGGTATTGGCAGGGAGCGGGAACGACTTATATTGCAGGGGGAGCGGAGGAGTTCCTCGTGATTGACGAGAAAACCGGCGCCTTCCACTTGAAAAAAATCCAAGATGCGACCTCAGAGGAAGCGGAAGAGCTGGCTAAAATCACCATATGGAAGCCTCTAGAATGAACAAAAGGGCTGGGTGTCTGAAGCCCAGCCCTGAACATAGAGTTATCATTTCCCATACAAGAACAAAGGACTGCCGCTGGCTTGGAGGCCAGAGCAGTCCTTTTTAGTCATCCTCATCCGAACTGAACATATAGGTGCGATGATGGAACTTCATGCTGAAAACAAGTCCGATCGCTAGCATATTCCCCATGAGCGAACTTCCGCCGTAGCTGATGAACGGAAGGGGAATCCCGGTAATCGGCAGCAATTGAATCGTCATGCCGATGTTTTCAATGACGTGGAAGGTAATCATGGCGATGATTCCTGCACAAATATACGTACTGAACGGGTCTTTTAATTCCAGCGTAATTTTCGTCAAATGGTAAATGAGAAAGAAATACATGCAAATGACGATGCTGGCGCCGACGAAACCCCAATCTTCTCCGATTGTCGTGAAGATGAAGTCGGTATGGCTTTCCGCTACATACACTTCGCGTCCTTGGAACCCTTTTCCGAAAATTTCTCCGGATCCGATGGCATTTAAGGAGGTGATGAGGTGGCGGCCTTCATTTGACGAATATGAATAGGGATCGAGCCAGGAATAGATCCGCTGAAACTGGTATGGTTTAAAACCGAGTTGGACGAGGAAGTCTTGCGCATACATCGCCATCCAGAGGAGGAGGCCGCCTAGACCGACCGCTCCTGAAAACAACGGCAACAATATGCGCCACGTAATTCCACCGACGATGACCATGGCGACAGTGATCGCCAAAAAGACGAGGGCGGTCCCAAGGTCCGGCTGTAGTAGAATGAATGTCAGCGGGATAATGAGCACGAGTCCGATCTTCCCGAGTAAATAAAAATCGGATTTGATCGTCTTTTCGACAAACTTTTCATGGTGCTGCGTGATCATCCTCGCCATGCCGATGATGAAAAACGTCTTCATGAACTCGGCAGGCTGGATGCTTCCGATGCCGGGCAAATGGAACCAGCTCTTCGCGCTATTCCGTCTGGCAACGAGTTCCATGCTTTCAGGCAATATGAAGAGAAGGGCCAACAGTAACACACCGCCGCCATAAATCGCCCAGGCGGCTTTTTTATATTGTTCGGGGTCCAAGTACATCGCGATTGCGATAATGACGGCCCCGACGAAATACCATTGAATCTGAGACGGGATGAAGTTCCGGTTATACTGCCCGGTTGTCTGCGCGGAGGCGATGGCGATCAGACTGACAATCCCGAATAGCAGCAGGATGAAAGCAAGCGTCCAGTCGAAACGCTCCATCGGCTTTTGATCTGTTTTCATAGGTGTCACCTTTATCCTTACTGTAAGATAGTGCAGACTCTATTATACCGGAGTCGTTACAGTGCCGCGCAAGTGTCAATTGTTACAAATGTTTTTAAAGCGAATTCACTCATCTTCATCCGTACTGAACATATACGTCCGATGATGGAATTTCATGCTGAAGACTAGCCCGATTGCCAGCATATTACTGAACAACGAGCTCCCGCCATAACTAATGAAAGGCAAGGGGATTCCGGTAATCGGCAACAGTTGGATGTTCATTCCTATATTTTCAATGACGTGGAACGACAGCATCGCAATGATTCCCGTACAAACATACACGCTAAATGAGTTCCCTCTCAATTCCAATGCCACTTTCGTCATATGGTAAATCAGGATGAAAAAGAGGGTAATGACGATGCTGGAGCCGATAAACCCATATTCTTCACCGATTACACTGAAGATGAAATCAGTATGGTTTTCAGGGATATACACTTCCCGCCCCTGAAACCCTTTTCCCGTCAATTCGCCGGAACCGATCGCCTGCATGGTGCGGATGAGGTTGTACCCTTCATCGGTTGGATAGGAATGGGGATCAAGCCAGGAATAGATTCGTTCAAAATGATGCGGATAAAAACCGAGCTTTCTCATGAAGTCTTGAGCGTACAACGCCATCCACATCAGGCTTGCCCCTCCGGCAGCTGCCGTCAGGAAAAGAGGTAACAGGATCTTCCAAGAAATCCCGGCAACAATAATGATGGCCGCTGTGATGGCGATGAAGACGAGAGCCGTCCCGAGATCGGGCTGCCTCATGATGAATATAAGCGGAACGATTAAAATAAGCAGGATTTTGCCGAGCAACAGGAAATCTTGCGATATTGTCTTTTTTTGCTCCATATACCGTTCCTGATGCTTGGCAACCATATTGGCCATCCCGAGGATGAAAAAGGTTTTAATGAATTCCGATGGCTGGATGTTACCGATAACCGGCAATTTCAACCAACGCTTCGCCCCGTTTTTGACTTCTGCAATCTGTCCTTCTCCACCTGGGGCAAGCATGAGGAATAATAACAGGAAGACGCCAAGGCCGTAGAGCCACCAGGAAATCTTCTGATATTGCTCGGGCTCCAAAAACATCGTCATGGCAATGATGAAAATGCTGAGAAGATACCAACGGATTTGCAATGCTACGTAATTGATGCCGTATTGGCCAGATGTCTGCGCCGATCCGATCGCAAAAAAACTGACGATCGAAAACAATAATAAAATAAAGGCGAGCGTCCAATCGAAGTGGTCCGCCGGCCTGGTTGCAAGTTTCATATCATTCACCTGTCAGTATCGTAATATCCACCTATTTTAGTATAACTCATTGAAGTCCTGGATGCATATGTACCTATTGGACGAATGGAACAGGATGAAGTTTCCTGTCCGTCCGGACTACCTTAGGAAACTTCATGACAGGCACAAACATATTTTATTCATGAGTGGGTCGACTTCATGGTAAAGTAAAGGAATGAAAACTAACGGACAGCGAGGGGAACCGATATGAAAAAGAAGTTAGGATTGGTCTACGGAGGCAAGTCGGCGGAGCATGAGGTTTCATTATCGACAGCACGGGCTGTGACGAATGCAATCGATTTCGGAAAATATGAAGTGATTCCGATTTATATAACGTATGAGGGCGAATGGCGTAAAGGCAAGCCGCTTGCACAACCTGCCCAAACGATTGAGGAGCTGCGGCTCGAAGGGGAAGGGGCCAGTAAGCCGGACACAATACAGAGCTTTTTGAACGGGGAAGGGCTCCCTGATATCGTTTTTCCTCTGTTGCACGGAACGAATGGCGAGGATGGAACGGTCCAAGGGCTATTCGAAGTGATGAACTTGCCGTATGTCGGGAACGGGGTACTCGCTTCGTCGGCCGGCATGGACAAAGTCGTCATGAAGCAATTGTTCGCGCAAGTCGGCTTGGAGCAAGTGCCCTATGTCCATTTTATCCGAAGCGATTGGAAGAAAGGGAAGGAGCAGTGGTTGGACCGGATGGAACAGGAGCTGAGCTGGCCGATGTTCGTCAAGCCTGCGAATCTCGGGTCCAGTGTCGGCATCAGTAAAGCGGCGGACCGCCAAGAGTTGAGTGATGCGGTTGAACTGGCTCTGAAATTTGACCGGAAGATCATTGTGGAACAAGGGGTCACTGCGCGTGAAATCGAAATGGGCGTTCTCGGCAATGACGAACCCGCCTGCTCCGTTACAGGAGAAATCAAACCGATCGCCGCTTTTTACGATTACGAAGCGAAATACCAAGACGATAGCACGGAACTGGTCATTCCTGCCGACATCCCGGATGAAGTGGCTGCCAAGATGGAAGACATGGCGCTCCGTGCATACAAAGTATTGGATTGTGCGGGACTCGTGCGAGCTGACTTCTTCGTGACAGCTGCAAATGAAGTCCTCATCAATGAAGTGAACACGATGCCCGGTTTCACGCCGACGAGCATGTTTCCATTGCTTTGGCAAAAAACAGGTGTCTCCTATCCCGAATTGATCGATAAACTGATTGAATTGGCATGGGAGCGGCATACGGAAAAACAGACATTACAATATACAATGGATTGAGCGTGGTAGGAAATGAAACGACAATTGAACGAACTGGCCGCTTGGCTGGGCGCGGATGGGCAACATATTGAAAGTGTCCTAGTAACCGGAGTTTGCATCGATTCACGGACTGTGGCGGAAGGGGATCTGTTCATCCCGTTTCGGGGCGAACGGGTCAACGGGCATCAGTACGTGCAGAAAGCGATGGAACAAGGGGCGGCCGCCTCGCTTTGGTTACGGGATGAGCCGAATCCTCCAACTGATGTGCCGCTGCTCTTCGTCGAGGATGCGGAGCAGGCCCTTCAGCAGCTTGCCCGAAAATACCGGGAAGAACTGGACTGTGTTGTGATCGGAATCACTGGATCAAACGGGAAAACGTCGACGAAGGATTTGGTCGCCAGCGTCCTCTCCCCTTATTTCAATGTGCGAAAGACGGAAGGCAATTTCAATAATGAGCTGGGCTTGCCGTTGACCATCCTTTCATTGGAACAAGAAACGAAAGTGGCTGTCTTGGAAATGGGAATGAGCGGCTTCGGGGAAATTTCATTTTTATCCGAACTTGCCAAGCCTCATTACACCGTCATTACGAATATCGGAGAAGCGCATATGCAGGACCTCGGTTCCCGTGCCGGAATTGCAAAGGCGAAGTTCGAAATTATCGATGGACTGCAAGCGGGCGGCAAACTTTTTTACGATGGCGACGAGCCTTTATTGCAAGAACTGATTGCGCAGCATAGTGAGTTGGACGCCGTGTCGTTCGGCTTCTCTCCGGAAGCTGCTTTGACTGCTAAAGCGATTGAATCAACGGACGGAGGCAGCCGTTTCACGGTGACTGGCGCAGTGGAAGGTGAGTTCACCATCCCGGTCTATGGCGCGCACCAAGTGAAAAATGCGCTGGCTGCGATCTTGATTGCGAAGGAATTAGGGCTTTCGCAAGAAGGGATACAGGCGTCCTTGCAAGACAGTGAACTTACCGCCATGCGCATGCAGCCGATCGTTGTCGGCAATGGCGCTCTCATTATCAACGATGCGTACAATGCGGCGCCGACATCGATGCGGGCAGCGTTGCGGTTTATGGATGAAACCGATTTGCGGGAGGAAAAGTGGCTCGTGCTCGGCGATATGCTCGAACTGGGGACGGAAGAGCAGCAATACCACGAGGAACTCGCGGATGATATCGAATCGTTGGAGTTGAACGGAGTGCTGTTATACGGTCCTCGGATGAAGTGGCTGCACGACGAACTGCAACGCCGTGGCTTTTCAAGAAAGCTTCATTGGTCGGAACAGTCGTATGAACCGTTAATTGCCGAATTGGCGGAGGGCACTGGAGAACATTCCATCATCTTGCTGAAAGGATCGAGAGGGATGGCGCTCGAGAATATATTGGAAGGCTGGAGCAAGGGACAATGAAGACCGGTGTTTTGCTCATTCACGGTTTTACGGGCGGTCCGTATGAAGTCCGCCCGTTCGTGAAATTTTTGCAAGAAAAGACGAATTGGAAGATGGCCGTGCCGACGCTTCCGGGGCATGGCGTAAAACTGGAACTGGGGAAAGCGTCAGCTGCGTCTTGGCTGATGGAGGCGGAGACCGCGTTCCGCAAATTGCAGAAGGAGGTCGACCGCGTCATCGTCGTCGGATTTTCGATGGGCGGGTTGATCGCCTTGTACCTCTCCCTTCGATATCATGTCGACAAACTTGTCCTGCTCAGTGCGGCGGCTAAATACATCAGCCCGCGCATCTTGCTCGAAGATATCCGGATCATGCTGGCGGAATCCATCACGAAAAAGCACTCGCCGAACACGTTTTACCACCTGTACAATTACAAGTTGACCCACACGCCGCTTCAGGCGACCATCGAATTTTTACGGGTTGTCAAAATGGTGGAGCCGTATTACGACCTCATTCAAACACCGGTGTGTATCGTTCAAGGTAAAAAAGACGGCATTGTCCCGTTCGCATCGGCGGAACATTTATACAAATCCCTCGGCTCCGACGAAAAGGTCCTCCTCCAATCCGATACAGGCAAACATCATATTTGCTACAGTGACGATTGCCACACATGGTTCAAGGACGTCCTTGCGTTTTTGGGGAAATGAAGGAATCATCTATTCATATGCCTGAATTTCCGCCGGAATCTGGGAAGAACTTAGGCCTTCATTCCCACTTTGTTATTCCGTTACTCAATCTTTTTCGCAACTAAGAATAAAAAGCAATAAACTGATTATTACTAATAAAGCGGATTGATTGCATGGCGGGTTTGGGCATGATACACTGTAGTGAGCATTGGATACATTTACACGTGACTCTTCAACCGCTGAAGAGTACTTTTTTTTGAATAAAAGGTTTGATCGACAGATAATGGTCCTATTTAGCGACTGTGGTTGACCGAACCGCTCGGCAAAAGACCGGGCTTTCCTTTTCAACGATACCCTCTTTGGAAGAACGCTTCCCTAGAGATGACAAAATATCGGAAACGTTCTTTTCCAGGCTCTAATTTGCCGCGCTTTCATTTGAAAATGTAACCAATTGTCAAATGAAAAATAAAAGGAGATTGAGAAGTTTGACAAATTTTTCAGAGTTAAATATCAGTGAATCGACACAGAATTCACTGAAACGAATGGGTTTTGAAGAAGCTACCCCAATCCAGGAAGGCACCATTACATTCGGGATGGAAGGCCGGGACATCATTGGTCAAGCCCAGACAGGTACGGGAAAAACAGCCGCTTTTGGAATTCCGATTATTGAAAAAATTGACACGAGCAATCCGGCTGTACAAGCGCTTGTCATTGCCCCGACTCGTGAATTGGCTATCCAGGTTTCCGAGGAAATCTATAAAATCGGTTACGGCAAACGGGCCCGCATCCTTTCCGTTTATGGCGGTCAGGAAATCGGACGTCAAATTCGTGCGTTGCGGAATAATCCGCAAATCGTCGTAGGGACGCCAGGTCGTATCTTGGACCACATCAATCGTAAAACATTAAAGCTGTCTGGCGTTCAAACGCTTGTATTGGACGAAGCAGATGAAATGTTGAACATGGGATTCATCGAAGACATCAACACAATCTTGGCAAGTGTGCCGGAAGAGCGCCAAACGTTGCTATTCTCGGCAACGATGCCTGGACCAATCCGCAAAATCGCGGAAACGTTCATGAAGAACCCAGAAGTCGTCAAAATCAAATCAAAAGAAATGACAGTCGAAAACATCGACCAATATTTCGTCAAAGCGCATGAAAGCGAAAAATTCGAAATCCTATCCCGTTTATTGAATGTCCACCAACCGGAGTTGGCGATCGTTTTCGGACGGACGAAGCGCCGTGTTGACGAGTTGTCACACGCGTTGAGCATTCGCGGGTACTTGGCAGAAGGAATCCATGGCGATTTAACACAAGCCAAACGGATGTCAGTTCTTCGCCAGTTCAAGGAGAATAAAATCGATGTTCTTGTCGCGACAGACGTGGCGGCACGTGGACTCGATATTTCAGGTGTTACTCACGTATACAACTTCGATATCCCGCAAGACCCGGAAAGCTATGTGCACCGGATTGGTCGGACAGGCCGCGCAGGTAAAAGCGGAATGGCTATCACATTCGTGACGCCACGTGAAATGGGGTACTTGCGAATCGTCGAGGAAACGACGAAAAAACGCATGACACCACTTCGTCCACCATCCTCGGATGAGGCTTTGGTCGGGCAGCAACGAGTAGCTGTGGAGCAGTTGACGGAGGTCATCGAGAAGAACGAATTGAGCGATTACTCACAGTTGGCAGCTGAACTACTTGAAAAATTCGATGCCAATGACTTGGTAGCAGCAGCTATTAAATCATTGACGAAAGAACCGGATGGAACGCCAGTATCCATTACGGAAGAGCGTCCGTTGCCGATGCGCCGTGGTTCCTCACAAAATCGCGGGGGCTATAAAGGCAATCGCAGTGGAGGCGGCCGTTCCTTTGGTGGAAGCCGTAGCGGCGGATCACGTCGCAGCGGTGGCCGAGACGGTTCACGGAGAGACGGAAATCGCTCACGCTCCAACAAATACGATCGGTAATTACAAAATCCAGGCGTGCTCTTCAGCGCGTTCTGGATTTTTTAATTATCCACGTTGGATTTTCGCCGGGTGTGTGGGTTCTCGTTCAGGTTGTATTGGTTTGTCCAAGGAGTGTACGAAGGTGCGACAGTTGTTGTCTTTGAGGGTATACGACTTTCTGTTCAAGGTATGCCAGTTCGTCCCGAGGGTGTGCGAGTTTCGCTGGAGTGTGACAAGAGAGTATACAAGTCCCCGCCATGGGTGTGCCAGTCGCTGAGCCTCGCTTACCGCCGCATGGTCGAATCATCTATTAGAGATAATGAAACATTTCCGCATCCCAAACGTATAAAAGGAAGAATAGAGGAAGAGGTGGGTTTTTATGCGGGCGCAACCGGTGAATCGGATATCGAAGAAAGGGCTGGCCGTTTGGCGGGTGTACGGGTTAATTCAGACCGTGCTCATTCTAGTAGTTGCAGCTGGAGCCGGTACATTGGCTTACATATTTGATTGGCCCACATGGGTGTATGTGGTGGCGGGGGTGGTCGTTCTCGTCTTTGCTTATCTTGTCATTTTTCTGTTCCCGAAAGTGCGATGGATGCGATGGCGATATGAGGTGCGGGAGTCGGAGATCGAGCTGCAGCATGGGATTTTCATCGTCACACGTACGCTGATTCCGATGGTGCGCGTTCAACATGTCGATACCTCACAAGGTCCGATCTTGCGCAAGTATGGTCTGTCGGTCATCACCATTTCGACTGCCGCGACCAATCATTCCATTCCCGCGCTATTAATGGAAGAGGCGGATGAACTGCGGAGCCGGATTTCCGTGTTGGCAAGGGTGGCAGAAGATGATGTCTGAGAACCGGTATAAATTGCATTGGGTTGCGGCGGTCATCGAGGCGTTGAAAATGATGAAAGAAATGATTTTCCCATTCCTCTTCCTCATCGTGGCCAATGGCTGGAGAGTGCCGGCTGGAGGGAAGTGGTATGAGTATTGGTCTTTCATTCTCTTCGGTATCATTGTCCTGCTCCTCTTGATCAGCGGAATTATCAAATGGAAGCGGTTTGTCTACTGGTTCGAGGAGAGTGAATTGCGGATCGAGTCGGGCTTATTCGTCAAGAAGAAGCGGTACATCCCCTTTGACCGGATACAAAGCCTGGATTATACGGAAGGTATTTTCCACCGTCCATTTCAACTCGTTAAGGTGAAAGTAGAAACGGCGGGCAGTTCTTCGCTGACGAAGGCCGAAGCGGAATTGACGGCTATTACGAAGGAGGCCGCCAATCGGATTGAACAGGAAATAGCGCAAGCGAAACAGAAAAGGCGAGTTCCGGTTGTCCAGGCGGAAGATGCCTCCGTGGAAATGGAGAATACGCTGGAAGAACCGATTGTCGAAGCACCTGTATCCAGGAAAGTGTACGCGATGACTACCGACGAGCTCTTGCTATTGGCGACCACTTCCGGAGGGATTGGGGTCATTTTATCGGGGGTTGCCATCTTCCTATCACAATTCTCTGACTTGATCCCCTTTGAATGGATGTTTGAGGAAGTATCCGCATTTATCAAATTCGGATACCTGATTGTCGCCGTTACGCTCTTCCTCGGTTTCTTGCTCGTCTGGGTGTTGTCCGTGTTCGTGACGTTATTGTCCCACTACGGGTTCACTGTGGCACTGGAAGGGGAGGACTTGGTCATCACGCGGGGGTTGTTGGAAAAGAAACGGATTACCGTGCCGCTCAAGCGAGTTCAAAGCGTCAGTGTCATCGAGAACCCGCTCCGGCAAGCTTTTGGCTATGCAACGGTCGCCATCCATAGTGCAGGAGGGGCGGCGGAAGGATCCAAAATCACCCTATTCCCATTAATTAAGAAAAAGGCGATCTGGGAGCCGCTGCACGACATCTTCCCGGAGTTGGATATCCGCGAACCGACACATCAATTGCCGTTGCGGGGAAGGTCGTTCTATTATCGGATCGATTTCCTATGGATGCTGCCGGCTATCGGGGCAATCACGTATTATTTCTTCCCGTACGGTCTTATTTCGCTGGCTATTATACCGATTATCATCGCTCTCGGTATCTGGCAGCATCGTTCTGCCGCCTATAGCCTGTACGGCAATCAATTGACGATGCGTTTCAGGGGAATCAGTTTGCAAACCGCGTTCGTCATGCGGAAACGGATCCAATCCATGGACATGAGGCAGAGCTATTTCCATAAACGCAAGCAGGTGGCGACCATTGTGGCGACCGCCAAATCCGGCATCAGCACCCATAAGATCCATGTCCATCACATGGAACAGGCGGAGGCCGAACGAATCCTCTCCTGGTATGAAAAAAAGAATCCGCCGGAATCATGACAAAGAGGCTGTCCGACCGGACAGCCTCTTTGTTTCCCCATGTGCAGGCGGGGGATTCATTTGACCCGCTGGATTTTCTTTTTCCTCCAACTGACGATGCGCTTCGGATGAAAATAGCTGAGCCCGATCAAAAAGCCGACGATGAAGCCTGTAATATGGGCGACAATATTAATATTCGGCTGCAAGAAGGTCATAATTAAACTGATGATGATAATCGGCAGCATGACTTGCCTAAGTTGTGGAAAGGCATTTTTCGTATAATAGACAAGCGCTCCGAATGCGCCGAAGATGCCGAAAATAGCGCCGCTCGCCCCGACGCTGATTGTCATCGGGTCTTTCAGGAAAAACGTGGCAATATTGCCGAATAGCCCGGCCAGTACATAGATGTTGAGAAACCGGAGTTTTCCCGCGAGTTTCTCCAGTTCGGGACCGAAAATGAAAAGAGAAAACATATTGAAGAGCAGATGCATCAGTCCCCAATGAAGGAACATCGGAGTGATCAACCGCCACCATTCGCCTTCTGCGATCAAGTAGTTGGCGCCGGCCCCACTGTACAGAAGGGGCTTCCCGATGAATGGCAGCATGGTTACGATATGGATGACGATGTTGATAATCAATAAAGCAGTGACAACCGGATAGAGCCGGATGTATTGTGAAAAGCTCTCTGTACGGATAAACATATCTTCACCTCAATCTGTCTCCCATTATACAGATATTCTATGCAGGAAGGAAAGGAGGTAACTCTTAAAATGATTGCAGGAATCGGGCTCGATATCGTGGAATTAAATAGAATCGCCAAAATGGACGCCCGGTCGGATAAACTCCGCTTGCGCATTCTGGTTGCCGATGAATTGGCATCCTATGAATCTCTCGCATCCCACAGGCGGATTGAATTTCTAGCCGGTCGGTTCGCGGCGAAAGAAGCCTTCGCCAAAGCGATGGGTACCGGAATCGGTGCGGACTGCCGGTTCGAAGACATCGCCATTTTGCCTGACTCGAAAGGGAAGCCGGTGCTCTATTTCAAAGGAGAACCGGCAAACGGCCTCGTCTCCATCACTCATACCCAAACAGTAGCGGCAGCCCAAGTGGTTTTATTGGAACTCCCATCAAACACGTCTCGGTGTAATTGAGTCTGGATTTTTGAACTTGAGGCCTGTACCTGACGTTTCATATTTGGTACACAGGGAGGCGTTTGGCAACCGCTATAACATTCCTTTCATCCTTCAGAGGTGGGGGTCTTCTAAGACTGTCGCTGCGTATTTGGTACAAGCAACTTTGCCGAGCAAAGATAAAATCATCTCGCATAAATGCTCATCCATTCTCATAAGATGACCTACCCGATTGAAATGAGAAAGGATGAACTGAAATGCGTAGCCGATTAGTTGCTTTTTTGTTAGTCGTTATCATGGTACTCCTTGCGGCATGTGGATCTCCATCAAAAGAGGATGTCATGAAGAAACTGAGTGGGAAGTGGAGTGATACGAAAGGATACGATCTGCAAGCGACAATGGAAATCAAAACCGGGGCAGAACCGCGTGTCTACGATGTCAATGTATGGCATACGAAACCTGATTTTTATCGGGTTAATGTGACGCAAGAGGGAAGCGAGGATTCCCAAATGATCGTGCGCAATGAGGAAGGGGTCTTTGTTGTCACGCCTTCGCTTGGCAAAACCTATAAATTCCAAAGCGATTGGCCGGCTCAAAATAGCCAAGCGTATTTGATCGGCACATTGTCCGACGATATTAAGGCGGACAAAAATTCGACCATGACTGAAAAAGACAAGACGTATATTTTCGAAACTGCGACCCGGAACAACCACAAGAAAGTGTTGCCAACTCAACAAATCCATATCGATAAAAAGACATTACTTCCGAAATACGTATCGATTTTGGATGAAAATAAAGAAGAGAAAATCCGGATTACGTTTAAGAAAATTACTTTAGGCATGGAACGGAAATCGACCGATTATGATGTGGAAGTGGAAAACACAGGCACGGAAACGCCGCCGACTGAAAAAGAAAGCATGGCACTTTCCTTATATCTCCCATCCATCGAATGGGATGGCGTTTCGCTAGTGGACGAAGAGATGGTGCAAACCGATAACGGCATCCGGTCATTCATGACGTATGGAGGCACGAAAGAATTCATCATCGTCCAGGAGCCGGCTTCAAAACCAGAAAGCAAAATGGCAGTTTCCGTTGAGGGAGATCCAGTCGACCTCGGATTTACAGTAGCCGCTTTGACGGAAAAGTCGATTAGCTGGGAAAGTGACGGCGTTTCGTTTTTCATCGCATCCGATATGTTGACGCAGGATGAATTGATTGAAGTCGCGGCTTCCATGCAGCCGGAACAAACAAAATAAAATGGATTGACGCGAGCTGGTTGGGGGAATAATAATAGGGCTATTATCTGAACTCGGCGGAGCACTCCTGTTTCTTGCCAAGCGGCAGAATGTTCAACGGCTATTGTCCGTTGAATTCAGATAAAGCCTTCAGCGGATGTCACAGATTTTGGGAATCGTGATGCCTTAATTTCTGCAAAGACCGCAGAAATACGGCAAATCGAGCTCATTGCTGTTTCAATTGCGATGCCTTAATTTCTGCAAAAACCGCAGAAATACGGCAAATCGAACCCTTCGCTGTTCGATTCGCAATTACGACGAGGCGTAATTGATAAAAAACGAGGGATGTTCGTGGAAAACCCTATTCATTACCGCCCAACCAAGGCGATTGTCGATTTGACAGCGATTCAACGTAATATTAAAAATATGCAAATGCACGTAGGTCCGGGTGTGGGGATCATTGCTGTAGTGAAAGCGAATGGCTATGGCCATGGTGCCGTACAAGTGGCTCGGGCTGCTCTTGAAGCCGGTGCGCTGCTGCTTGCGGTGGCTACGCCGGATGAGGCGGTCCAACTTCGGAAAGCGGGCATAACGGGCGATATCCTCGTCCTCGGGCCATCTCCGTACGAGTTTGCCAAGCGGGCTGCCGAGTTGGGAATCATCTTAACTGTGGCAGCTTCGGAATGGCTCCAGGCGGTGCTAGGTTCGTATGCCCCCGGTTCATTCCAAAAAAGATTGAAGATCCATGTGAAAATCGATTCAGGAATGGGTAGAATCGGAATACGGGAAGCGGACGACTTGGCAACATTGATCGAGATGATCGGCAAGTCGGATGACGTTGAACTGGACGGAGTTTTTACGCATTTTGCCCGGGCGGATGAGGAGGATCCGTATCACACGGAAAAGCAATTCAACAGGTTCATGGCCCAAGTTAACCGACTTCCCGAAAAGCCCCGATTGATACACGCAGCCAATAGTGCGGCGGCATTGCTTCACCCAGAATATGCGCTGGACGCGATTCGGTTCGGCGTAAGCATGTATGGCTTTGCACCATCCGCTTACGTGGCTCGAATGCTTCCTTTCCCATTAGAGAAAGCAGTCCAGCTCACGACCGAGCTGTCGCATGTGAAACTGCTGGAAAAGGGAAGTCCGATCAGTTATGGCGGGACCTATGAAACGACAGAGGATGAATGGATCGGAACGTTGCCGATCGGCTATGCGGACGGACTGCGACGCGGTTTGCGGGGGCAGGCCGTCCTAGTCGGCGGGCAGCGGGTACCGATCGTAGGAACCATATGTATGGATCAATGTATGGTAAGACTTCCCCATGAATTTCCGATCGGCGAACCGGTTGTGCTAATCGGAAAACAGGGGAATGAAGAAATCACAATGGAAGAGTGGGCACAACGACTCGATACAATTCCGTACGAAATTACGGTGTCCTTGAGAGGAAGGATACCCCGAATATACGCAACGACAAATGGACAACATGTATAATACTTGCATATTCGACAAAACCTCCAGTTAATTTGCAGAAACCTGTCAGTAATATTCTTTCTATGTCTTCTCATTGTCGATGTTCAATGGTAAGATGTACTTGTATAGAAATGAGGGAACGGGTTTGTCGGAGGTGCTGACGTTGCGAGCTAATAAAAACATGAAGGAAGTCATTGTTAAGATTCCGAAACGGATGCTGAATGAAAATGAACATACGGTCGTCCATCAGGAGCCGGAACGTGGTGATTTCGTTTATATTTCGACAAGGCGATATGTGTCTGACTACGAAGCGGATACGATCCGAGAAGAAATGATGAAGGGCTATGTCGAAATGTCGCAAATCAATCTGAAAATTGCCGCGGAATGCTTGCATGTTGAGTTTGAAGCCCAGCATACGGTGGAACGTCTCGTAAGCGGAGGATGAAAAGTTGGCAATTAAACGTGGAGACGTCTTTTTTGCAGATCTGTCGCCTGTCGTCGGTTCTGAACAGGGAGGGACGAGACCGGTCCTAGTCATTCAAAATGACATAGGAAACCGGTTCAGTCCGACAGTGATCATTGCAGCAATTACTGCGCAAATCCAAAAAGCGAAATTGCCTACACATGTTGAAATCGATGCGGCGCGTTATGGTTTCGAGCGGGATTCGGTTATTCTGCTCGAACAGGTCCGCACGATTGACAAGTCGAGGCTGACTGATAAAATTACGCAGCTAGATGATCATTTGATGGAAAAGGTCGATGAAGCGTTGGAGATAAGCTTTGGCCTCGTCAAATTTTGAGCATACATATAAAAAAACGCGATGGAGCATGACTTCATCGCGTTTTTTGTATCTAAAAATGAAAAAACGTGTTTTCCTATCCATTTTTAGATACAATTGAAAGTACAACTACCTTGTCAGTTGAAGGAGGAAATCCGTTACGGTATGAATAAGAAGATGATAGTGGCAATCCGGGAGAACATGGATGAGATAATTGAACGATGGCAGGAAGAGATGAAAGATGAAAAGGGCGAGCGTTTTTTTCACTTCATGCCGACAGATCTGATAAATAAGACAAGCAAAGAGTTTGCTGAATTGATGACGTCGAATATTGCGGAAGAGGACTCGGTCAATCCTGAGAAATTGGCGAATTTCACAGAAAAAGTGGTCCGTTTCGGATGGTCCATCAAGTTTGTCAATAAAGCGATCGACAATTTCATGACAACGACCTTCAAAATTCTAGAGGAGCATGGAGTTATCGGGAATGACAATATGCGGGATCATATCCGGCTATTCCTGAATTGGATCAATCCGCTTCGAGAAAGCATGATCGAAGCCTATTCCACGGAATGGGAACGGACAGTCAGTTTACAGAGGATTGCATTGCAGGAGCTGTCCGCTTCTCTCATTCCCGTATTTGAAAAGATATCGGTCATGCCGCTCGTCGGTACGATCGATACGGAACGGGCCAAGCTGATTATGGAGAACTTGCTGGACGGTGTTGTGAAACAGCGGGCGGAAGTGGTCCTGCTGGATATTACGGGCGTTCCCGTCGTAGATACTATGGTTGCGCATCATATTATCCAAGCGGCGGACGCGGTCCGGCTTGTCGGGGCAAAATGCATGTTAGTCGGAATTAGACCGGAAATCGCCCAAACGATTGTGACCCTTGGTATTAATCTTAATGAATTTACAACAACCAGCACGCTACAGCGTGGGATGCAGGAGGCACTGGCACTGACAAACCGAAGCATAGTGGAGGTTGAAGAATGATGAATATGCGCATACCGATTTTAAAACTGGATGATACACTCATCGTGTCCATCCAATGGGAACTGGACGATCAGAAGGCACTGCAATTTCAAGAGGATCTGTTGGTCAAACTATATGAGACTTCCGCGAGGGGAGTAGTTATTGACTTGACTCCGATTGACTTTATCGATTCATTCATCGCAAAAGTGTTGGGGGATGTCATCAGCATGTCCGGCTTAATGGGAGCTAAAGTTGTCATTACGGGTATACAACCCGCCGTTGCCATTACGCTAATTGAGCTCGGCATCCGTTTAGAGGACGTTATGACAGCACTTGATCTCGAAAACGGATTGAAAAAACTTCAAAAAGAACTGGAGGCCTGAGCATGAATCACCGGTCTTCTGTGGATATTTACACGGAATGGGATATTGTTGCTGCGCGACAGTTAGGCCGGAAAGAGGCGAAGCAAATTGGTTTCGGGACAGTCGATCAGGCGCGCATTACAACAGCGATAAGTGAATTGGCAAGAAATATCTATTTATATGCGGGCAAAGGCAGAATTGAAATAGAGAGATTAGCTGCTGGAGGTTCCATGGGGATGCTCATTATCGCGTCTGATGAAGGACCGGGAATTCCAGATGTCCGCAAAGTGATGGAAGATGGGTTCTCCACTTCCGGAGGTCTTGGAGCCGGCATGCCGGGTGTCAAGAGATTGATGGATGAATTCAAAGTGGAAACGGAACCTGGTGTGGGTACAGTGATTACTGCAACCAAATGGCTCCGGTAAGGAGATGAACATGGATGCCCAAAGAGGTAGGGAAACAATATAGGGCCCTTTTGAAGCAATATATAAATAATCAGAGCGAAGAGGGCCTGTACTTTGGACAACAGTTTAGCAGGCAGTTTATCGAGAAGAACATTGCTCCCGAAGAAGTCATCAGCATGCATAAGATAGGGGTAGCGGAATTATTCCCGGACCTTCCTGACGAGTTGATGCTGACATATGATTTCCTCATTGAGATGATGATCCATTATGGACTTGCCTTGCAGGAACATCAAAGCCTTGTACGGAAACAGGAAGAAATCCGGGTGGAGATGAATCTGGCCACCAAAGTCCAGGACACTTTATTGAAAACGAAACTACCGGATGTGAAAGGGTTGGACATCGGTTATCTGACCATGCCGGCCAAACAGATGAGCGGGGATTATATCTATTTCCTGAATGAGGCGAGCAACGAAGCTTGTGTGGCTGTTGCTGATGTCATCGGGAAAGGGATTCCTGCCGCGCTGTGCATGTCGATGGTCAAATTCGGCATGGACAGTTTGCGTAAAGAGAACACCAATCCGCACCATGTGTTGGATATTGTCAACCGGATTGTTGAGAAGAGCGTGGATGATTCAATGTTCATCTCGATGTTCTACGGAAAATACGATGCCGACCGCTCGGTTTTTTCATATGCTTCGGCGGGGCATGAACCGGCTCTGCTTTTCAAGGCGGCGGACCGCTCATTTACGGAGCTTGACGCGAAAGGGCTTCTGCTAGGGGTCCAACCGAATGTCGTTTACGAGGAGCATTCCGTTGAGCTGGAGACCGGCGATTTTATAGTTATCATGACGGATGGTGTGACCGAAGCACGGACGGAAGATGGGTTCATCGATCAAACGGAAATCCAAGCGATGATCGGGGAAATGAGCGAAGCGTCTGCGCAGGAGATCGCAACCACCGTTTATGACAAGCTTGTTAGTCTTCAAAACTTTATTCTCCATGATGATTTTACGATTGTCATAATTAAAAAGATAAATGACGTTTTAAATGATGACGACCAGGGTAAATAACTCACTAGCGCATCTTTGCGTGCAAATCAATATAGAGAGTATGGGGTGTGGACATGACTTTACAAGTTGAGTTGCTGGAAAATGATAGTGTTCATTGCTTTAAGATTGTAGGAGAGATTGATGCATTTACGGCGCCTGTGTTAAGGGAGCGTCTTGCATCTATTGATATAGCTGAAGGAATGCAGACAGAATTGGATTTAGCTGAAGTGGATTATATGGACAGCACAGGTCTCGGAGTGTTTGTCGGCTTCTATAAGACCGTCAAATCGAATGGAGGCCATATGAAAATTACAGGTGTCAATGCCCGTTTGAAAAGGCTTTTCGATATAACTGGGTTGGTGGAAGTGATGGACATCGTAGAAGAAAGTGGGGACCGAGATGCAACCGTATGATTATATCGAAATCCGTGTGCCGGCGAAAGCGCAATACGTGGGTGTCGCCCGTTTGACGATATCCGGTCTTGCCAGCCGCCTTGGCTTTACATATGACGAAATAGAGGATTTGAAAATCGCCTCGAGTGAAGCAATCACCAATGCAGTCCAGCATGCATACGAAGAAGGTGAAGAAGGCGAAGTAATCGTCGGCTGTGCGTTATTCGAAGACCGGATGGAAATTATGGTGGCGGACCACGGTAAAAGCTTTGATTTTGATGAAATGAAAAAACATATAGGACCTTATGGCGAGCAGGAAGAGGTGCAATTTCTCCGAGAAGGTGGATTAGGCCTGTATTTGATGGAGACGCTAATGGATAGCGTACAAATCCATCAGAAAGAAGGTGTCACGGTCTTCATGACCAAATATCTCGGTAGAGAGCGAGGGGAAGAGGATGTCGAAAGAACAATCTCCTCGTAACACGGGAACGAAAGAACAAGTGCTCCAGTGGATCAAAGAATTCCAGGAAAACAACGATGAAGAAGCCCAGACGAATCTTGTCCTTCATTATGAACGCTTGGTGCATTCCATTGCGCGGAAGTATTCGAGCGGCAAACCTTATTATGAAGATATCGTCCAAGTCGGCATGCTTGGATTATTAGGGGCGATCCGCCGGTACGATTCTGAGTTCGGAAAAAGTTTTGAAGCGTTTGCCGTACCGACGATTATCGGGGAGATTAAGCGTTTCCTGCGGGATAAGACATGGGCTGTCCATGTGCCGCGGCGTATTAAGGAGTTAGGGCCTCGCATCAAAGCAACAGTCGAAACGTTGACGACCGAACTGCAACGATCTCCTTTGGTGAGCGAGATTGCCGAATATTTGGAGGTCGATGAAGAGTCTGTGCTGGAAGCGATGGAGATGGGCAGAAGTTATCAAGCCCTGTCCATGGATCATACATTGGAAGCCGATTCCGAAGGTGGGACGGTCACCCTATTCGATATTATCGGGTCGACCGATGGCGGGTATGAAAAAACGGATCAGCGCATGATCGTCGCCAACGCGCTTAATGTCTTGACAGAAAGGGAAAGGCAAATTATTCAATATACATATATTGAACAGTTAAGCCAGAAAGAGGCGGGAGAACGCCTCGGCATTTCACAGATGCACGTTTCCAGACTTCAGCGAAAAGCGATTAAGAAATTACAAGAAGCCATATTGTCAATTGGTGGTGCATCATAGTGGAAACCTTTGTCAATGACCATGTTGAGGCCTACATCTATCAGCAAGCGAAAAATGGGAATCATATCTCGGGAGATGCGTATTTCGTCCACTCGGAAAATGACTATTTCATTTGCGCGATTGCCGATGGACTGGGGAACGGGCCGATTGCCCACCAATCGGCCCAAGTCATCCCTGACATTTTAAAAGAGTTTCATCATGAGACAGTCGATGAGTTATTAATGCGTTGCAACATGAAAATGATGCACAAACGCGGGGCGGCTGTTGCGATTGTGAAAGTGGATTACACGACAAAGACGATCCATTATAGTTGCGTCGGAAATGTCCGTTTCTATGTGTTGCAGGACCAAGTGAATATGATCTACCCGCTGCCGGTCATGGGGTATCTTTCCGGAAAACCGCAAAATTTGAAGATGCACCAATGCGAGTATCGGAATGGCGATTTGTTTATTCTTCATTCCGACGGAGTCGACTTAAAGAGTCCGAAATCCTGCTTGAGAAATAGCAAAGAACCGTATCGGTTGTATCAAAATGTTTTGCCGACTATCAATCATAATGACGATGCCACCTTTATAGCGGGGCGCCTGCTTCTTTAGAATGGGAAGCAGGTTTTTTTGCGTCTAATTCTTATAACCATGTTAAAATTGAGGCATGTGAAGGAAGGGTGATGGGATTGACAAAGCAGATAGCCAAGGCAACGGCCGAAAGGGCAGGCATCCGCCTGGGACAAGTGGAAAAAGTGATCGCGTTATTGGAGGAAGGGAATACCGTCCCTTTCATTGCCCGATACCGGAAAGAGGAAACGGGTTCATTAGATGAAGTGCAGATCAAAGAGGTCGAAGATTCATACCATTACGTAAGGGCACTGGAGCAGCGGAAGGAAGAGGTCATCCGCTTGATCGAGGAGCAGGGCAAGTTGGACGATGAACTGAAGAAATCAATCGAAGAAGCGACCGTCCTTCAACGGGTGGAAGATCTGTATCGGCCGTTCAAACAAAAAAGACGAACCCGGGCTATGGCCGCGATTGAAAAAGGGTTGGAACCGCTCGCGGATGCCTTACTGTCATTTTCCGCAGAAACCCCAGAAAAGTTGGCAGAGCCTTTTGTAGATGAAGAGAAGGAAATACCGACTGTGGAAGAAGCATTGGCGGGAGCACGGGACATCATCGCAGAGCGGGTGGCGGATGACGCAGCTATTCGGGAGAAGGTCCGTAACCGGGCGTGGGCCGGTGGAACAATTGTATCGGCAGTGCGCAAAGAGGCGGTCGATGAACGGAATGTCTACGAAAATTATTATGAATATGAAGAACCGTTGAAAAAGATCGTACCCCATCGAGTTCTCGCTTTGAACCGGGGAGAGAAAGAAGAAGTGCTTCGAGTCGCAATTTCTTTTCCCGCCGAGCAAATTCTTGTAGATCTCGAACGTCAAGTGATCCGCAAGCTCGGTTCCCCGACTGCTGATCAAGTGAAAGAGGCGGTCGGCGATGCCTTCAAACGATTGATTGCCCCGTCGGTGGAACGGGAAATCCGGGCAGCTTTGACCGAAAAGGCCGAAGAACAAGCCATTCATGTATTCTCGGAAAACTTGAAAAGCCTGCTCTTGCAACCTCCGTTAAAAGGGAGGGTGGTGCTTGGAGTGGATCCAGCTTTCCGAACCGGCTGTAAACTGGCTGTTGTCGATGAAACAGGGAAGCTGCTCGAAATCGGCGTCATCTATCCGCATCCACCGAAACCCGACAAGGAAAAATCAAAGCGGGCCATCTTGGCGTTGTTAGAGAAATATCCGATTACGTTGATCGCCATCGGAAACGGGACAGCCTCGCGGGAGACGGAATTGTTCATAGCGGACTGCATCCAGGAAGCCTCCTCCCCGGTATCCTATGTCATTGTGAATGAAGCAGGGGCCAGTGTGTATTCGGCTTCATCCCAGGCGCGGGAAGAATTTCCGGATCTTCAGGTCGAGCAGCGAAGCGCGGTTTCCATTGCGCGCCGGCTGCAAGATCCATTATCGGAACTTGTGAAAATTGATCCGGCTTCGGTCGGGGTTGGACAGTACCAGCATGATGTCTCCAAAAAGCGTTTGGCAGAATCTCTGTCATTCGTCGTGGAAACAGCGGTCAACCGAGTGGGAGTCAACGTAAATACGGCATCTTCTTCCTTATTACAATATGTGGCCGGTCTATCGAAGACGGTTGCGGAAAACATAGTGAAAGCTCGCGAGGAAAATGGCCTATTTATGAAACGAGGACAATTGAAGAAAGTACCGCGCTTAGGGGCAAAAACATATGAACAAGCAATCGGATTCCTAAGAGTGCCAGAAGCGGCCGATCCGTTTGATTCAACAGGCATTCACCCCGAAAGCTATCCGTTGGCTGAGCAAGTGCTGCAAGAAGCAGGCGTCGATAAAAAATCGATCGGCAAAAAAGAAGCAGCTGAATCGATCGCTACAATCGACAGCAAAGCATTGGCCGCCAAACTCGGAGTGGGTGAAGTGACATTAAAGGATATTATTGAAATATTGCAGCGGCCGAACCGGGATCCGCGGGAGGATTATCCACAACCGTTATTAAAAGCGAATGTACTGGATTTGGATGATTTGGTGAAAGGGATGGAGATGCAGGGAACCGTCCGGAATGTAGTCGATTTCGGCGCTTTCGTCGATATCGGCGTAAAGGAAGACGGATTGGTTCATATATCCAAAATGAAAAAAGGATATGTCAAACACCCGCTAGACGTCGTATCATCCGGCGATATAGTTACGGTGTGGGTCGATGGGGTAGACAAGGAGAAGGGCCGTATTTCATTGACCATGCTGCCTCCCGGATCCAAAGAGGGATAATCATGCAAATGACAGAAGAAAAACTGCAAACATTGATTGAAACCATATCCATGGAGGTATTCGGCAAACCATTTCGCCACGCAGCCCGAATCAATAGTCGATTACGAACGACAGGAGGACGGTATAAACTATCCGATCATTCCATCGAAATCAATCCGCTCGTTTGGGAAATGCACGGGGAGGGCGAGTTGATCGGCGTCATCAAACACGAGCTTTGCCACTATCACCTTCATATAGAAGGAAGAGGCTATCGACACGGCGATCAAGATTTTCGGGAATTGATGAAGAAGACGGATTCGCCACGTTATTGTAAAACACTAGCAGAGCCAAGTAGGCGACGGACAACACTGCACTTCTACAAATGCACCAAATGTCATTTGTCTTATAGAAGGAAACGGAGAATGGATCCGAAAAAGTATCGCTGTGGCAAATGCGCAGGAGCCATCGTCGAAGTACCCTCCATAGGATGAGTCAGATCGTTGAGCGCAATCGATGCGCTGTTTTATAAATCACATAAGCAATGCCGTCGGTGCTGGGAGATAGCGGCCTGACGGCATTCTTGCATGTAAATTAAAAAGTTTATAAAAACAGTTGACGAATAGGACAACACTGTCTATAATAGAAAAAGTCGATAAGGAACAACGCATTGCTTCCCCGACACAACAACTTATATGGCCCCTTGGTCAAGCGGTTAAGACACCGCCCTTTCACGGCGGTAACACGGGTTCGAATCCCGTAGGGGTCATCTCTTATAAAAAAAGAGTATAAGGACAGAGGTTTCTGTCCGATGCAAACTTATTGGGGTATAGCCAAGCGGTAAGGCAACGGACTTTGACTCCGTCATTCGTTGGTTCGAATCCAGCTACCCCAGCCAAGTTTTTTAGCCGCTTCGCGGATAAAAAACTTTGCGAAGGACGCGGAGCGTTCAGAGCAAAACGGCACAGCCGCTTTTGCGATAGACCCGAAGGGTTTGGAGCAAAGCTCAAGCTAGGCTGAAGAAATTGGATAAACATGAATCATCAGTAGTTAAGTTTTAATATCACAAGCACGAGCCATTAGCTCAGTTGGTAGAGCATCTGACTTTTAATCAGAGGGTCGCAGGTTCGAATCCTGCATGGCTCACCACTTTCTAAAAAAAGTAGTTGACATTCTCAGTGAAAGCTGTATACTAGAGTAGTCGCTAAAATAAGACGCGGTAGTGGCGGAATGGCAGACGCGCTAGGTTGAGGGCCTAGTGGGGGTTAACCCCGTGGAGGTTCAAGTCCTCTTTACCGCACCAAATACCTTTTCAATCTAGGAGCGCCCGTAGCTCAATTGGATAGAGCGTCTGACTACGGATCAGAAGGTTATGGGTTCGACTCCTGTCGGGCGCGCCAAATATATAATATAAAAACGCGGGTGTAGTTTAGTGGTAAAACCTCAGCCTTCCAAGCTGATGATGAGGGTTCGATTCCCTTCACCCGCTCCATAAAAAACACTTGACTATAAAATGTTGAGATGTTATACTAGAAAAGTTGCTAACGAGCAACGGATACATGAACCTTGAAAACTGAACAGCAAAACGTCAACAAATAAAGTTCGGAAGCCGACCCCGTCGGTGAAACGAACAAAACGAATCTTCGGATTCGAAATTGACATCTTAAATGATGCCAGCAAGAAATGAGCTATTCATTTTCTTCTATTATGGAGAGTTTGATCCTGGCTCAGGACGAACGCTGGCGGCGTGCCTAATACATGCAAGTCGAGCGGACGGATGGGAGCTTGCTCCCTGAAGTTAGCGGCGGACGGGTGAGTAACACGTGGGCAACCTGCCCTGCAGATGGGGATAACTCCGGGAAACCGGGGCTAATACCGAATAATCAGTTCCTCCGCATGGAGGAACTCTGAAAGACGGTTTCGGCTGTCACTGCAGGATGGGCCCGCGGCGCATTAGCTAGTTGGTGGGGTAACGGCCTACCAAGGCGACGATGCGTAGCCGACCTGAGAGGGTGATCGGCCACACTGGGACTGAGACACGGCCCAGACTCCTACGGGAGGCAGCAGTAGGGAATCTTCCACAATGGACGGAAGTCTGATGGAGCAACGCCGCGTGAGCGAAGAAGGTTTTCGGATCGTAAAGCTCTGTTGTAAGGGAAGAACACGTACGGGAGTCACTGCCCGTACCTTGACGGTACCTTATCAGAAAGCCACGGCTAACTACGTGCCAGCAGCCGCGGTAATACGTAGGTGGCAAGCGTTGTCCGGAATTATTGGGCGTAAAGCGCGCGCAGGCGGTCCTTTAAGTCTGATGTGAAAGCCCACGGCTCAACCGTGGAGGGTCATTGGAAACTGGAGGACTTGAGTACAGAAGAGGAAAGCGGAATTCCACGTGTAGCGGTGAAATGCGTAGAGATGTGGAGGAACACCAGTGGCGAAGGCGGCTTTCTGGTCTGTAACTGACGCTGAGGCGCGAAAGCGTGGGGAGCAAACAGGATTAGATACCCTGGTAGTCCACGCCGTAAACGATGAGTGCTAAGTGTTAGGGGGTTTCCGCCCCTTAGTGCTGCAGCTAACGCATTAAGCACTCCGCCTGGGGAGTACGGTCGCAAGACTGAAACTCAAAGGAATTGACGGGGACCCGCACAAGCGGTGGAGCATGTGGTTTAATTCGAAGCAACGCGAAGAACCTTACCAGGTCTTGACATCCCGCTGCCCGGCATGGAGACATGCCTTTCCCTTCGGGGACAGCGGTGACAGGTGGTGCATGGTTGTCGTCAGCTCGTGTCGTGAGATGTTGGGTTAAGTCCCGCAACGAGCGCAACCCTTGATCTTAGTTGCCAGCATTCAGTTGGGCACTCTAAGGTGACTGCCGGTGACAAACCGGAGGAAGGTGGGGATGACGTCAAATCATCATGCCCCTTATGACCTGGGCTACACACGTGCTACAATGGACGGTACAGAGGGCTGCGAACCCGCGAGGGGGAGCCAATCCCATAAAACCGTTCCCAGTTCGGATTGCAGGCTGCAACTCGCCTGCATGAAGCCGGAATCGCTAGTAATCGTGGATCAGCATGCCACGGTGAATACGTTCCCGGGTCTTGTACACACCGCCCGTCACACCACGAGAGTTTGTAACACCCGAAGTCGGTGGGGTAACCCTTACGGGAGCCAGCCGCCGAAGGTGGGACAGATGATTGGGGTGAAGTCGTAACAAGGTAGCCGTATCGGAAGGTGCGGCTGGATCACCTCCTTTCTAAGGATATTTACGGAATATGAACCTTGGGTTCATACGTTGACGTTTTGCGTTCAGTTTTGAAGGTTCATCTTTGAGATGGATTTTCAAATCGAAGGGTTTCGAGAAGCAAGCAGTACTAGGAAGCGAACGAGTGAACACCGGAGCGTGCTTAGGCACGTGAGGATGTGAACGAGTGAAGCTGACAACGTAATGCGCCGCTTATCGGAAGCCGACTTGTTCTTTGAAAACTGGATAAAACAACATTGAAAGCAACAAACACAAGTAATCAACCGAGTCGATCACTTTTTGTGATTGAACATGCAATTCTTTGTAACGATCCGGACGCCATATCGCTATGGCCGAACGATCGACCATTATGGTCAAGTTAGAAAGGGCGCACGGCGGATGCCTTGGCACTAGGAGCCTATGAAGGACGGCACTAACACCGATATGCTCCGGGGAGCTGTAAGTAAGCATTGATCCGGAGATTTCCGAATGGGGAAACCCACTGCCCGTAATGGGGCAGTACATGTACGTGAATACATAGCGTACATGAGGCAGACCCGGAGAACTGAAACATCTAAGTATCCGGAGGAAGAGAAAGAAAATTCGATTCCCTGAGTAGCGGCGAGCGAAACGGGAAGAGCCCAAACCAGGAAGCTTGCTTCCTGGGGTTGTAGGACACTCTATACGGAGTTACAAAGGGATGGGTTAGGCGAAGCGACCTGGAAAGGTCCGCCGCAGCGGGTAATAGCCCCGTAGCCGAAAGTCCATCCCCTCCAGAGTGGATCCTGAGTACGGCGGAACACGTGAAATTCCGTCGGAATCCGGGAGGACCATCTCCCAAGGCTAAATACTCCCTAGTGACCGATAGTGAACCAGTACCGTGAGGGAAAGGTGAAAAGCACCCCGGAAGGGGAGTGAAAGAGAACCTGAAACCGTGTGCCTACAAGTTGTCAGAGCCCGTTAAGGGGTGATGGCGTGCCTTTTGTAGAATGAACCGGCGAGTTACGATTCCATGCAAGGTTAAGCCGAGAAGGCGGAGCCGCAGCGAAAGCGAGTCTGAACAGGGCGAATGAGTATGGGGTCGTAGACCCGAAACCAGGTGATCTACCCATGTCCAGGGTGAAGGTAAGGTAACACTTACTGGAGGCCCGAACCCACGTACGTTGAAAAGTGCGGGGATGAGGTGTGGGTAGCGGTGAAATTCCAATCGAACCTGGAGATAGCTGGTTCTCTCCGAAATAGCTTTAGGGCTAGCCTCAAACAACGAATCTCGGAGGTAGAGCACTGTTTGGACTAGGGGCCCATCCCGGGTTACCGAATTCAGACAAACTCCGAATGCCGATGATTTAGGTTTGGGAGTCAGACTGCGGGTGATAAGATCCGTAGTCGAGAGGGAAACAGCCCAGACCACCAGTTAAGGTCCCCAAGTATCCGTTAAGTGGAAAAGGATGTGGCGTTGCCCAGACAACCAGGATGTTGGCTTAGAAGCAGCCACCATTTAAAGAGTGCGTAATAGCTCACTGGTCGAGTGGCGCTGCGCCGAAAATGTACCGGGGCTAAACGGATCACCGAAACTGTGGATTGACACCATTGGTGTCAGTGGTAGGAGAGCGTTCCAAGGGCGTCGAAGCCAGACCGGAAGGACTGGTGGAGCGCTTGGAAGTGAGAATGCCGGTATGAGTAGCGAAAGAAGGGTGAGAATCCCTTCCACCGAATGCCTAAGGTTTCCTGAGGAAGGCTCGTCCGCTCAGGGTCAGTCGGGACCTAAGTCGAGGCCGAAAGGCGTAGACGATGGACAACAGGTTGATATTCCTGTACCACCTCCCCGCCGCTATCAGCAATGGGGGGACGCAGTAGGATAGGGTGAGCGCGCTGTTGGTCATGCGCGTCGAAGCAGTGAGGTGTGGAACGAGGCAAATCCCGTTCCTGTAACATTGAGCTGTGACCGCGAGGGGAATTATTCCCCGGAGTCCCTGATTTCACACTGCCAAGAAAAGCCTCTAGCGAGGCGGGAGGTGCCCGTACCGCAAACCGACACAGGTAGGCGAGGAGAGAATCCTAAGGTGATCGAGAGAACTCTCGTTAAGGAACTCGGCAAAATGACCCCGTAACTTCGGGAGAAGGGGTGCTCTGGTAGGGTGAATAGCCCGAGAGAGCCGCAGTGAATAGGCCCAGGCGACTGTTTAGCAAAAACACAGGTCTCTGCAAAACCGTAAGGTGACGTATAGGGGCTGACGCCTGCCCGGTGCTGGAAGGTTAAGAGGAGAGGTCAGCGCAAGCGAAGCTTCGAATTGAAGCCCCAGTAAACGGCGGCCGTAACTATAACGGTCCTAAGGTAGCGAAATTCCTTGTCGGGTAAGTTCCGACCCGCACGAAAGGCGTAACGATCTGGGCACTGTCTCAACGAGAGACTCGGTGAAATTATAATATGCGTGAAGATGCGCATTACCCGCGACAGGACGGAAAGACCCCGTGGAGCTTTACTGTAACCTGATATTGAATTCCGGTGCAGCCTGTACAGGATAGGTAGGAGCCTTGGAAGCCGGAGCGCCAGCTTCGGTGGAGGCATTGGTGGGATACTACCCTGGCTGTATTGGACTTCTAACCCATGCCCGTGATCCGGGCAGGAGACAGTGTCAGGCGGGCAGTTTGACTGGGGCGGTCGCCTCCTAAAGTGTAACGGAGGCGCCCAAAGGTTCCCTCAGAATGGTTGGACATCATTCGCAGAGTGCAAAGGCATAAGGGAGCTTGACTGCGAGACCTACAAGTCGAGCAGGGTCGAAAGACGGGCTTAGTGATCCGGTGGTTCCGCATGGAAGGGCCATCGCTCAACGGATAAAAGCTACCCCGGGGATAACAGGCTTATCTCCCCCAAGAGTCCACATCGACGGGGAGGTTTGGCACCTCGATGTCGGCTCATCGCATCCTGGGGCTGTAGTCGGTCCCAAGGGTTGGGCTGTTCGCCCATTAAAGCGGTACGCGAGCTGGGTTCAGAACGTCGTGAGACAGTTCGGTCCCTATCCGTCGCGGGCGCAGGAAATTTGAGAGGAGCTGTCCTTAGTACGAGAGGACCGGGATGGACACACCGCTGGTGTACCAGTTGTCTTGCCAAAGGCATCGCTGGGTAGCTATGTGTGGACGGGATAAATGCTGAAAGCATCTAAGCATGAAGCCCCCCTCGAGATGAGATTTCCCTTTACATTCGTAAGTAAGATCCCTCAAAGAAGATGAGGTGGATAGGTCCGGGGTGGAAGTGCGGCGACGCATGGAGCTGACGGATACTAATCGATCGAGGACTTGACCTCAATACAAAGGTTGCATGGCTTGTGGCAGACAATGTTGGTTTTATCCGGTTTTGAGCGAACAAGCTCAATCAAGTCTGGTGACGATGGCGAAGAGGTCACACCCGTTCCCATACCGAACACGGAAGTTAAGCTCTTCAGCGCCGATGGTAGTCGGGGGTTTCCCCCTGTGAGAGTAGGACGTCGCCGGACTTGCCCATACATTTCGACATATTTTGTGACATGGTTAGAACTGATCAATTATAAATCTGCAGTTAAGAAGCCTCACCTTGTCGAAATGTTATACATAGTTTAAGGTCCCGTGGTGTAGCGGTTAACATGCCTGCCTGTCACGCAGGAGATCGCCGGTTCGATCCCGGTCGGGACCGCCATTTATTTTGTCATCTATAACCGATTCCGCGGATTCTTTCCGGAATCGGTTTTTTGTATACTTTTTTATAGAAGGCTTCCTATCGGAGAAATGGAATTGTTTCCGAACTAAAACCGGTTTGCTTTCCGACCGGATTGTTATTAGGTACACTAGAACAAAGCATGTGAAAGGAATTATGACATGATAAAGGAAATTGAAGTACACTCTGTTCAGGAGACGGAAGCGCTTGCCGATCGGTTGGCCTCTTTTCTTGCCCCTCCGGATGTCATTTTATTAGAAGGTGATTTGGGCGCCGGGAAGACTACGTTTACGAAAGCTTTGGCCAAGGCGCTTGGCGTCACCCGAACGGTCAATAGTCCGACTTTCACGATACTGAAACAGTATGAAGGGCGGCATCCGCTCAATCATCTGGATGTGTATCGGTTAGCGGATAGCGAAGAGGATCTCGGTTGGGTAGAATTATTTTACGGCGACGCCATTTCGGTTGTAGAATGGGCGCATCTCATTGAAGACGATCTGCCATCTGAACGACTGGAAATCCGGATTGCCCATAAAGGGGAAGATTTCCGTACCATTACCTTAAAGCCTACAGGGGCCCGATATGAAAAGATTTGTGAGGAGTTGGCATTATGATCTGGCTAGGTATCGATACCTCGAATACTCCCTTATCCATTGCACTTGTGAAAGACGGGGAAGTGCTTATTGAAGAAAGTGCCACGCTGCCTGTGACGCATTCCTTGCGGGCGATGCCGGTCATTGAGGAGTTGTTGGGGAAATCCGGGTTGGCCCCGGATGCGATTGATCGCATAGCGGTTTCTGAAGGCCCTGGCTCTTATACGGGTGTCCGGATCGGTGTCACGATTGCGAAGACCCTTGCATGGACATTGGACAAACCACTTGTCGGAGTATCCAGTTTGAAAACGCTCGCGGCTAATGGGCAGCTGTTCCCTAACTTGATTTGTCCGATGGTGGATGCGCGTAGGAACAATGTCTATTCAGGTGTATTCCAGTTTGAGCAAGGTAAGCTGACTGCCCTCATGGATGATGGCCACTATCCATTGGAGGAACTGCTGTCCTTTTTGAAGGAGCAATCGGTTCCTGTCCTATTTATCGGAAAGGATACCATTCTGCATCGAGCGATGATTGAGGAACGTTTAGGCGAGCTCGCTTCATTTGCTCCTCTGTCCTTGAATATTCCTCGGGCTTCTGCCCTCATTGATCTGGCAATGCGAGAAGAACAATCGGAGGAAGTGCATACGTTTGTTCCTGAGTACCGCCGTCTTGCCGAGGCAGAAGTGAATTGGCTGAAGGAGCAGCAACATGGAAACAAGTAACCTTCAACATATTGAATATCGGAAAATGACACGGGAGGATATTCCTGCTGTCGTGGCCATTGAGGAAGAAGCATTTGCCACTCCTTGGTCCCCGGAAGTGTTTGAGCATGAGATGACGGGCAATCAATACGCCCACTATATTGTCGCCGTCCATGAAGAGGACGTAATCGGGCATTGTGGAATGTGGATCGTGCTGGATGAATGCCATATTACCAATGTGGCGGTCCGCGTGCATATGAGAGGCAACCATATCGGGGAAGGGCTGATGAGACAAGCCATCGCCTATTGCAAGGAGAAGGCTGTTCGATTGATGACATTGGAAGTGCGGGTGTCGAATCATACAGCCCAAAATCTTTATAGAAAGCTTGGTTTCCAAGAAGGCGGCATACGAAAAAACTATTATACGGACGACCATGAAGATGCGCTCGTCATGTGGGTGGAATTTGAATGAAAGACATGTATGTATTAGGAATAGAAACGAGCTGTGATGAGACTGCGGCTTCTGTTGTGAAAAACGGTTCAGTAATCGTCTCCAATATTGTCGCTTCTCAAATTCAGAGCCAAAAACGCTTTGGCGGTGTCGTGCCTGAAATTGCGTCACGCCATCATGTGGAGCAGATTACACTGGTCATCGAAGAAGCTTTGAAGGTAGCGGAACTTCAGCCAAAGGATTTGGATGCGGTGGCCGTCACGGAAGGGCCTGGTCTTGTCGGAGCTTTGCTGATCGGCATCCATGCAGCGAAGGCATTCGCTTTTGCTCATCAACTGCCTTTGGTCGGTGTCCATCATATTGCCGGCCATATTTACGCCAATCAACTTATCCAACCAATGGAGTTTCCTTTGTTGGCCCTGATTGTCTCGGGAGGCCATACTGAACTAGTATTGATGGAGAGCCACGGTTCATTCCGATTGATTGGAGAAACACGGGATGACGCGGCAGGAGAAGCGTATGACAAAGTGGCCCGTGTGCTCGGCCTCCCTTATCCTGGAGGTCCTCATATTGATAAACTCGCAGCGGAGAGTGAGACGCCTATTGAGTTTCCAAGGGCCTGGCTGGAGCCAGACTCATATGACTTCAGTTTCAGCGGGTTAAAGTCAGCGGTGATTAATTACAAACATAATCACGAACAGAAGGGGGAGTCGGTGGATCCTGCGCAAGTGGCGGCCGGCTTCCAAGCGAGCATCATCGACGTACTTATGACAAAAACACGGAAGGCGGCTAAAGAATTCGGCGTCAAACAAGTGATTGCCGCCGGTGGGGTTGCAGCCAATAATGGCTTGCGCATGTCCTTGGAGAGAGTCTTCCAAGAAGAGGGCATTCCTTTTTACGTGCCGCCCATTGCGCTGTGCACCGATAATGCTGCGATGATTGCCGCCGCGGGATCTGCCATGTTCGTGGATGGAATTCGAGGAAATCTCGCGATGAATGGAAGACCTGGTATGCCGCTTGTCTCCTGGAAATAATCGAAAACACGGAATTTGACAAACCTAGTCAAATTCCGTGTTTTTTTGAACAACTGATTTTCATTTGTCAATAGAGAACGTGTGCACTTATGCACAATTTGTTGATAACTTGTGCATAACATTAATCATACTGAATTTAATCAAGTTGATAAAAGGATAACTTTGTGAATAACTTAAGAAGTTTTTGTGGGTAATGTGGAAAACTATGCTCGATTGCTGAATTCATCAATTTTCTATTGTGGACAAATTTGTGGAGAAAGAACGACGTGTTTCGACAAGACTCTACAAAAAAGCTCCCGTACATGGGAGCTCCGATCACTTCATATAGGTTTCCAATTCTTCCTGCGCAAGGAGCCACTCCTCCGATTTCTCGTCATGGTCCGCTTGCAGCCCGTCGATTTGGGCTTGCAGGTCCATCAATTTGACATGGTCATTTGCATAATCGGGTGTGGACAGTTCTTCTTGCAACCCGGCGATTTGCAGATCTAGCGCAGCGAGGGAAGTCTCCAGCTCATCAATGCGTCTCGTCAATCTTCTCGCATGTCGTTTCCACTCTTTTTGATCGGCTCTTTCCGCTTCAGGTGGCAAGTCGGAACGTTTTGGTAAAGGCTGCAATTCAGCTTGTAACTCTTCCTGCTCCGTCTTTTTCTCTAAATAATAATCATAGTCGCCAAGGTATTCTATGGAGCCTGAATCACTGATTTCCATCACTTTCGTGGCAATGCGGTTAATGAAATACCGGTCATGTGAAACGAAAATAATGGTTCCTGGGAAATCGTCCAGTGCATTCTCCAATATTTCCTTGCTATCGAGATCCAAATGGTTCGTCGGCTCATCCAGCACGAGCGTATTGGAGCGCAACAGCATCAGTTTTGCAAGCGATAATCGGGCTTTTTCCCCACCTGATAACGTAGTGACCGACTTTTCCACATCTTCCCCGGAGAATAAAAAACGCCCTAACACGCTGCGCACGTCTTTTTCATTCATCATTGGCCATTCATCCCATAATTCCTGCAGGACGGTGCCCGAGCCGACCAAAGTCGCCTGTTCCTGATCGTAGTACCCGAACTGCACATTCGTGCCATAACGGATTTCTCCGGAAAGCGGATCCTGCTTTTTAACGATTGTTTTCAACAATGTCGATTTACCAACGCCATTCGGACCGATGATCGCAATCCGATCTTGTTTATATACACGCATGTCGATTCCTGTAGAGACAGGGACATGATCATACCCGATGGCCACTTTCTCAAGGCCCAACACGTCATTGCCGCTCGGGCGGTCGATGGAGAATGTGAAGCTCGCCGACTTTTCATCGCCTTCCGGGGAATCCATCCATTCCGTGCGCTCCAATTGCTTCCGCCGGCTTTTCGCCATCTTGGAGGTCGAAGCCCGCGCGATATTCCGTTGAATGAAGTCCTCCAACTTTGCTCTTTCGCTCATCTCTTTCTCATAGAGCTTCTGGTCGCGCTCAAAGTTTTTCGCTTTTTCATCAATATAAGCACTGTAATTGCCCGTGTACTTCGTCACTTTCTTCCTCGATACTTCATAGACAATGGTGACGATTTGGTCAAGGAAATATCGGTCATGCGAAACGATGAGGATAGCACCTTCATAGGAGACGAGGTATTTTTCCAGCCAGGCGAGCGTTTCAATGTCCAAATGGTTCGTCGGCTCATCCAGAATGAGCAAATCGGGTTTGCTCAATAGCATTTTCGCGAGCGCCAGCCGGGTTTTTTGGCCTCCGGACAATAAGTTCACCTGTTTGTCGAAATCATCCGGAAAGAAGCGCATGCCATGCAAGACGGAACGGATATCCGACTCAAACTGATAGCCCCCGGAATCCTTGAACTCGATTTGCAGGGCATCATATTCTTTCATAACCCGCTCATATTCGGCCGGCTTTTCATAAATGTCTGGATGGGCCATCTGCACCTCAAGCGAACGGAGCCGTTGTTCCATCACTTGGAGGGATTGGAAGACGGTCATCATCTCTTCCCACACAGTCAACGGGGAGTCCAAGCCGCTATGCTGCTCCAAATACCCGATTTGGACATCTTTTGGGATGATCAAGTCACCCGAATCCGGAGTCATTTCCCCTGCAATCAATTTTAGAAGGGTGGACTTACCTGCGCCATTCCGTCCGACCAACGCAACCCGATCACGATGTTGCACTTCCAGTTTTACATTTTGCAATATATCAGTTCCGGAGAACGATTTTGATAATCCGTTTACTTGTAACACAATCATAATTCGCACCTCGATTCCTCTTCAGTTTAATGGAATGGCGCAAACCGTGCAATGGTCGGCTTTACATCATTCCGTATCTACTGTACGATAGAATAGGCTCATAGAACTTGCAGGAGGTTTACTATGTCGGAGGAAACGCCAAAAATTCCACAGGCAACGTCCAAACGATTGCCCCTCTATTATAGATTTTTGCAAAACTTTGCAAACGCAGGAAAGAAACGAGTTTCATCCAGCGAATTAAGCGAAGCAATGAAAATCGACGCCGCCACGATCCGAAGAGATTTTTCTCATTTCGGGGCGTTGGGCCGAAAAGGATATGGGTATGATGTTCAATACTTAGTCGATTTTTTTCGCCAGACGTTGGATCAGGATGAAGAGACGGACGTCGCTTTAATCGGTGTCGGAAGTCTGGGAAGCGCTTTTTTAAAATATAATTTCCAAAAGAACCATAATACTCGGATTGTCATCGCATTTGACCCAAAAGCTCCGTTGGAAGGGAAATTGAGCAGCGGGATTCCCGTTTATCATCCGGATAAAATAGAAGAGAAGATTTTAGAACTCGGAGTCGAGGTCGTCATTTTGACCGTGCCTTCCCGGGCCGCCCAGGAAATCACAGACCGGCTTGTGGCAATCGGCTTGAAAGGAATCCTGAATTTCACCCCGGTGCGACTGGCTGTGCCTGAAGGGATTCGTGTCCTGACAATCGATTTGTCGGTGGAATTGCAAACGCTTATTTATTTCATAAAAAATGACGTAAAAGATTCACAAATATGAACGGCCGCCAATAGAAATTTCGACATGTTTCGTGTAGAATGGATGTATTATGAAGGAGGTGCCCGGAATGCCAGGTCCAATGAGTTTAATCATCATTGCTATCATTGCATTACTCGTATTCGGTCCGAAGAAGTTGCCTGAAATCGGAAAGGCGTTCGGTTCTTCGTTGCGGGAGTTCAAAAACGCGACAAAAGGCCTCGTTGAAGATGATGAAGTAAAAAAAGTCGAAGACAAGAAAGAAGTTAAGTAAGTTAGGATGTTTGTCCGATGAAAGAAAAAAACTTAACGATCATTGAACATATAGATGAAATTAGAAAACGGCTGATGGTAATCGTCGTTTTCTTTCTTATTGCGGTGGCGGGCAGTTTTTTCATCGCCAAACCCCTCATCCACTTTTTGCAATATGATGGCGCGGCCGAAAATATAACACTCAACGCGTTTAAAGTGTTAGACCCTCTTATGATCTACGTGAAAGTGGTCGTGATTATCGCATTTGTTCTCATTTCACCGGTTGTCATGTATCAGCTATGGGCCTTTGTCTCTCCAGGTTTGCATGAAAAGGAAAGGCGGGCGACACTAAGTTATATCCCGTATTCATTCCTTCTTTTCTTAGGCGGGGTTGCCTTTTCATATTTGATATTACTTCCATATGTGTTGAAATTTACGATGAATATATCGAATGAGCTCGATATCGTGCAAACGATAGGGATCAATGAATATTTCTCGTTCCTGTTCCAATTGGTCCTCCCATTCGGATTGATCTTCCAATTGCCGGTCGCACTGCTGTTTCTGACAAGGCTCGGCATCCTGAACCCGCAATTGCTTGTGAAAATCCGGAAGTACGCCTACTTCACGTTGTTCGTCATTGCGGCATTTATTACGCCGCCTGACCTGTTATCCCATTTATTCGTCACAGTACCGTTGTTCATTCTATATGAAATCAGTATTTTCATTTCCCGATTCGGGTACCGAAAATATTTGAAAGCGGAAGAAGAAAGGCAACAAGAAGAGGAAGAGGCGGAGCGGCAGCGGTTATTTGCTGAGGCGAAAGCAGAACAGCAGCGGCAGATTGAGGAATTCAATGCAAAATGATTAATAAAAAAGCTGTTCCGTGTTTAGGCACATTGCCATACAGAAAAACGGCAGCTTGTACATAAATAAAGTTACCCCCTGATAATTGTATCAGGGGGTATTAATTTATCTCTTTATTTGTTGATTAACTTTCCATTACTGGTTCATCTTTACGATAATCCTCATCGATAATTAGAATCGGTTTAATCGTTTTTCCACTATTGGAGTCTTCGCTTGCCTCATTAATCTCGTCGAACTTATAAAATTTCACTAACTTATCAAACGGGAATTTACCTTCTTTGTGGTATTGAATAAGTTTTGGAATCGCGAGCTGTGGAACAGCATCGCCCATTAAAACACCTACTACTTTACGATTGTTCAGTGTTAATTCTGTAAATGGATTGAATTCAAGTGAATTAGGCGTAACGGCTAAAGGAACTGTACTTCCGCCAATCGTGAGAATATCAAGAGATGATTTCATGACGGACGATATACCCGTTGTATCGATTGAGTAATTGACCCCTATGCCGCCAGTAATTTCAGCTATTCTTTCTTCAAGATTCTCGACTCTGCTATTTATCGTATGGGTTGCTCCAAGTTCCTTGGCCCTTTCCAGACGTGAATCATGAATATCAATAGCAATAATTGGTGAACATCCTTCGATTTTTGCTGTCATAAGTGCACCAAGGCCTACAGCTCCTGTGCCAAATATCGCAATCGAGGAATTGGTTTCTGGTTTCAAGCCATTAACGATTGTGCCAAATCCAGTTAATAAGCCGCACCCTAACGGTCCCACTAATCGCAAATCAGTTTCCGAATCAACTTTAATCAAATTATTTGCATAAGTAATGGTATACGTTGAAAAAGAACTTTGATTAAAAAAGTTGGATACTGGTGTGCCATCTGCCTTAGTAAATATATAAGTGCCATCTGAACGCGGGCTGCCAAAATTTATGGGTGTCCAATCCTTACAAGATGAAGGATGTCCCGTACGGCAACTAGGACATGTGCCGCAATAGTCATAAGCCATTACGACTTGATCCCCCACGGCGAGATCTTTAACTGCACTCCCAACCTTTTCAATAATGCCTGCCCCTTCATGTCCAAAAACGGCAGGCATCGGATATTCAGCATCTCCAATACGCAATGCTTCATCTGAGTGACATATACCAGTTGCAACCACTTTTACAAGCACTTCATCAGCACGGAGTTCACTTAGTGTTAACTCCTCCATTTCATATTTCTCATTAACTCCATTAACTACAGCTGCTTTAACTTTCATACTATTTTTCACCTTAGCATCTTTAACTGCTGCTGTATTAGTTTGCATAATAAAGTCCTCCATATTTCAATTTTTTGTGTACATGTCAGAATCAGCTTGCGCTTGGTTTTCACGTACTATTTTTTGTGTATGGTGAGAGTTACGTCTTTGGGACCTAGAGTCGGATCACGTACATTTCCGGCTCCAAGTGGTTTCGTTTGTTCTACCATTTGTGCCGCTCTCATTGTAAAACCTCCTTTAATTTTAAATCCATTGATTCACTATTTTATACTGCAAGATTTATGCCAACACGAAAACGCTTGCAAATCGTGTTTTTCTTATATTGAAGTTGTTTCATTATGGAATGGGAATGGACAATAACGGAACATAAGAGTGAGGATTCTTGTTTGATATAATTGTGAATCTCACCTTTAAATCGGGTATTTAAGTTTTTTCAGCTTTCGATAGAGGGTGGTTCGTCCTATTCCGAGAAGACGTGCTGATTGAGAAATATTACCGTCCGTTTTTTGCATTGCTTTTAAGATGGCTTCGTTTTCCAGTTCTTCTAAAGCGGATTCTGCAGATTGATCCATTTGTGTAAAATGGGTGCGGATGTACGTTGGGAAACAATGAAAGTTAATAATGCTATTTTGCGATAAAAAGGCCGCCTCTCTTAAAGCACTGACGAGCTGGCGAACATTTCCGGGCCATGTGTAGTTTTCAATTAATTGCTGAGCGCAGTTTGAGAGTATGAGCGTGCTCACGTTCAGCTCTGATTGAATGTCTTTCAATAAACGAAAAGCATATTGCAAACGGTCGGTACGTTCCCGCAACGGCGGCAGTTCGACATGGATTCCTTGCAAGCGGTAAAACAAATCTTCACGGAAGCTGCCATCTTGAACCTTTTTCCATAGTTCGGTGTGAGTTGCGGTAATGATCCGGACATCTATTTCTTTCGGTTTTGTGCCGCCGACTCGTGTTACTTGAAAGTCTTGCAGTACCCGCAATAGTGCAATTTGTATTTCCATTGGCAGCTCGGCGATTTCGTCCAGTAATAAAGTGCCGCCATTGGCTCGCTCAAAGACTCCCGCATGACCGGATTGCTTTGCTCCTGTGAAAGCGCCCGGTTCATATCCAAACAATTCACTTTCCATTAAACTTTTTGTAATCCCTCCGCAGTTCAATGCGACAAATGGCTGCTCTGCTCTTGGGCTTGCATTATGGACCGCCTGGCTGACCATTTCTTTCCCTGTACCGCTCTCGCCTGTAATCATAATCGTATAATCGGTGGCGGCTGCTCTTTTAGCAATTTGTAGTGCGGATTGGAATGCTTTGTCTTTTCCATAAAGATCCTGGAAAGAATAGCGGGATATTTTGGTTTTTCTAATTGGCTTTTTTTCAATCTTCGAAAATGAAGTAGACCTTGGACGTGTATCGATTAAAGTGGAAGCAAGGAAACGACTGTCTTCTTGGCTTGGTTTATGAAGATGAACTACTGACTCATTTACTGTTCCTTGTAACAGTTGCTCTGAATTCATTAACAGTTCACTGATGTGCATCTCTTGAGGGGAAAGTTTCTTGAGATTTAAGAGATGAAGGGCCTCACGGTTTGCTCCGATTAGATGACCGTGTTGGTTCAAAGAAAGCAATGCCTGCTTGTCCGCATTTTCTTTAGGAAGCAGTGAAATAACAATTTGCGGATCCGCCTGGCAAAGGAGCATGCGGTTTTCAATTTTTCTTGCAATCGCGTCTGTGAATTGAAGTAATGACGGCTGATATAGATCTGAATAACCGCTTACATTTAACACTGCAAGTAGATTACCGCTTGGATCAAAAATAGGAGAGCCAATGCAGTAAAGCATATGGTGGGGTTCTAAATAATGGTCTTTGCCTACAACTGCAAGTGTTTTTCTTTCGATGCTGACTGTTCCTGCAGAATTTGTGCCGCGTATTTCTTCTGACCAGCAAGCTCCATTTTGCACATGTATTTTTTCAGCATCTTTCAGGAACTTTGGATCTCCAATACTTTCAATAATAATGCCCGATGGATCTGAGACGGAGACAATGGCATGTGACGGTTTCAGGAAGTGTGCTAAATGTTCAAGAGTTGGATAAATATCCTGAAGAAAATATTCCTTTCTCTGTCTATGTTGTCTCAATTCATATTCTGGAAGGATTGCGTTCTTTGCATTTGCAAAATCTACACCGTACTTTTTGCTTCGCTCCTGAGACTTCTTTATTGCGTCAGCAGATGAACAGTTCATACCTTATCTCTCCAATCCACTATAAATCTATTAATATTGAATATACAAAAAACTCTATCAAATAATTAATAAGAATTCAAACGTTTCATTTTAGCGTACAAACTGTTCCGCTATGGAACATCATCCGAAGACAAAAGTGTGTTAAATGGGCAATTTCAATTGGCATGAAACTTGCAAATGAAATATCGACAGAAACTTTAAAATAATTCAGGGTGGGTGAGAACTTAGAAACCTTACTGAAAGAAAAGCTGGTGATTTGAGATCTTTTTACTTTTTTCATTGAGCCGTAACTATTTTGTGAAAAATGGAGGAGGAAAAATATGTCCAGTGTTCAAACAGTAGACGTGAGCCCAAAAGTAGCTAAGTTTTTGAGTGAAGGACCTAAAAAGCTGTTTATTGGCGGCGAGTTTATTGAATCAGCATCGGGAGAAACTTTGGATTCAGTGAATCCTTCCACCGGAGAAGTACTCGTTTCTGTTTACGCGGCAGATAAAGAAGACGTGGATCGGGCTGTGGAAGCGGCGGAAAAGGCATTTCTAGGAGACTGGAAAAAAATCACCCCAAGTGAGCGGGGACGTTTAATTTGGAAACTGGCTGACTTGATGGAAGAGAATTTAGAAGAACTGGCACAATTGGAATCTCTGGACGGCGGCAAGCTGATCAGCCATGCGAGAGCCGTCGATGTTCCGTTGGCGATTGACCATTTCCGCTACTATGCAGGCTGGGCGACAAAAGTAATGGGCCAGACAATTCAAAGTTCTACCGGTCAAAATATGTTGACATACACAAGGAGAGAGCCAATCGGGGTGGTCGGACAAATCATCCCTTGGAACTTTCCGCTCCTGATGGCTGCCTGGAAACTTGGTGCCGCGTTAGCAACTGGAAATGTTGTGATTTTAAAGAGTGCGGAACAAACACCATTATCGGCTCTTTATCTCGGACAGTTAGTGCAGGAAGCCGGTTTTCCTCCGGGCGTTGTGAACTTGATAACGGGGTATGGGAAAACAGCGGGGGAAGCGATTGTCCAGAACCCGCGCATCCGAAAAGTCGCATTTACCGGATCAACAGCAGTCGGAAAGCGCATCATGCAGCAAGCATCCGGCAACTTGAAACGTGTATCGCTTGAATTAGGTGGTAAATCCCCGAACATTATTTTCCCGGATGCTGATTTTTCAAAAGCAATTCCCGGCGCATTAATGGGAATTTTCTTCAATCAGGGTCAAGTGTGTACTGCGGGTTCCCGTCTTTTTGTGCATAAAAAAGTGTATGACAATGTAATGGCGGACTTAACTAGCTACGCATCCAACATGAAACAGGGACCGGGTATGGATGAAACGAGTGAAATTGGCCCGCTTGTCTCTAGCCAGCAGTTTGAACGAGTCAAGAGCTACTTACAGAAGGGCCATGAAGAGGGAGCGAAATCACTGACGGGAGGTCAGCCGCTCGATCGATCTGGTTTTTTCATTCCGCCGACAGTTTTCTCGGGAGTGGATGATAATATGACGATTGCTCGGGAAGAAATATTCGGTCCTGTCATCGCAGCTATGCCGTTTGATGATGAGGAGCAGGTTGCCGATGTCATTCGCCGGGCGAATGATACGGAATATGGACTAGCAGCCGGAGTTTGGACAACAGATGTCCGAAAAGCACACCGGGTTGCGCACGAACTAGAAGCGGGAACTGTTTGGGTGAATTGCTACAACGTGTTGGATGCGTCCATTCCGTTCGGCGGATACAAGCAGTCAGGCTACGGCCGTGAAATGGGATCTGAAGCGCTTGATTTATACACACAAGTAAAAGCTGTTTGGGTTGATTTGAATTAATTTCACTGATTTCAAAAAGAAAACTGCCGCAGATGGCCGGATAGACCGGTCATTCTGCGGCAGTTTTTAATGTAGCCCGAATAGGATGATGGCTTGTTTCATATCTTGTAATTGTTGAATCTTGTCGATGTTCAGCTGGACAACCGCGACGAAGCCGTTCATGAGGAAATGGGCGATCATCGGAGCCAGCAGTCGTTTGGTCCGGTAGTACAGATAGGAAAAGACAAGCCCAGGCATAAGATACATAAGCAAGTGTTCCAACTCATTATGGACCACAGCGAAGATCAAGCCGCTCACGATGGCGGCAATCCAGAAATTCGTTTTTTGGAAGATGCCTCCGAAGATGACACGCCGGAAGACAATTTCTTCTAAAAACGGCGCAAATAACACCATTGGGATGAGCATGATGGGAGAGAGTCGTGCAATCTCCGAAAGAACAGCGGTGTTTTCAGATCCCACTTCCACCCCCATGGCTGTTTCAATCGTTGCGGCAAGCATTTGCCCGCCCATAGCGAGGAAAAAGCCTAGAAATCCCCATAGAATTGTGTTTCCAATCGAGGCTTTTTTGCCAGTGAAGATTTTAAGATACTTCTTATTCGGCATGATGAATAAAAGGAAAAGAGCCGAGGCTATTAAATTGACGGTAAACAGAGACCAGGCGACCCCGTTAAAGACTGCTTCCTGCTCGGACATGCCGGGGCGGCTTTGAAAATAGCCAATTAATAATTTTCCTAAGTAGATACTGCCAATTTGCATGGCTATATAAGTCAATACTAAGTAAATCGAGACTTTCCAGTTTTTCAATCCATCCACCCTTTCCTTGGTGCATACAAGCGCACTTTTTTCCGCTGTCGTCAATTTTATCGGTTTCCCGAGAGATAAGCAAAGAGGAAATGTTTTCGCTTGCATTTTATTTTGAACTTCATTATGATAATAATTGTGTTAGCACTCCATTGTGATGAGTGCTAAAAAGGAAAATATTTGAGGAGGTTGTTTCACTTGTTGAAACCATTAGGTGACCGTATCGTAATCGAACTGATCGAAGCAGAAGAAAAAACGTCAAGCGGTATCGTACTTCCGGATTCCGCAAAAGAAAAACCGCAAGAGGGGAAAGTCATTGCGACAGGCACCGGTCGTGTGCTGGAGAACGGCCAACGTGTTGAGCTGGAAGTGAAAGAAGGCGACCAGATCCTCTTTTCCAAATATGCAGGAACAGAAGTGAAGTACGAAGGCAACGACTACCTCATCCTGCGTGAAAGCGATATCCTTGCAATTATCGGATAATTGAAAATGAAAAATGTATGACCTATCAAATGAATAGATGAAAATTCAGGAGGGACTTACAAAATGGCGAAAGAAATCAAGTTTAATGAAGACGCACGCAGCGCAATGCTACGTGGTGTAGATACATTAGCGGACGCTGTCAAAGTAACGCTTGGACCAAAAGGGCGCAACGTCGTTCTAGAGAAAAAATTCGGTTCTCCACTTATTACTAATGATGGTGTAACGATCGCGAAAGAAATCGAGCTAGAAGACGCGTTTGAAAACATGGGAGCGAAACTCGTTGCAGAAGTCGCTTCTAAAACAAACGAAATCGCAGGGGATGGAACGACAACTGCGACAGTTCTTGCACAAGCGATGATCCGCGAAGGGTTGAAAAACGTAACAGCTGGCGCAAACCCAGTTGGCATCCGCAAAGGGATTGAGCAAGCAGTTCTAAAAGCAGTCGAAGAACTAAAAGGCATCTCCGATGAAATCGAAAGCAAACAAGAAATCGCACAAGTTGCAGCGATCTCCTCCGGCGACGAAGAAGTCGGCGAATTGATCGCTGAAGCGATGGAGCGCGTAGGCAACGACGGCGTCATCACAATTGAAGAATCCAAAGGGTTCACGACTGAACTGGACGTAGTAGAAGGAATGCAGTTCGACCGTGGGTATGCTTCGGCATACATGGCAACGGATACAGATAAAATGGAAGCGGTATTGGACAATCCGTATATCTTGATCACTGACAAGAAGATTACGAACATCCAAGAAATCCTTCCGGTTCTAGAGCAAGTCGTACAACAAGGTAAACCATTGTTGATGATTGCGGAAGATGTTGAAGGGGAAGCACTTGCAACACTAGTTGTGAACAAACTTCGCGGAACATTCAACGCAGTTGCTGTCAAAGCACCAGGCTTCGGAGATCGCCGTAAAGCGATGCTAGAAGACATTGCTGTATTGACAGGCGGACAAGTTATTACAGAAGATCTTGGCCTTGACTTGAAATCTACTGATATTTCACAGCTTGGTCATGCAGCGAAAGTTGTTGTCACAAAAGACAACACAACGATCGTCGAAGGCAGCGGAGATTCTGACCAAATCGCAGGCCGTGTGAATCAAATCCGCACACAATTGGAAGAAACTACTTCCGAATTCGATAAAGAAAAACTTCAAGAGCGCCTAGCGAAATTGGCAGGCGGCGTAGCAGTCATCAAAGTTGGAGCAGCTACGGAAACTGAATTGAAAGAGCGCAAACTTCGCATCGAAGACGCATTGAACTCCACACGGGCAGCAGTGGAAGAAGGAATCGTCTCCGGTGGAGGAACAGCACTCGTCAACGTTTACAGCAAAGTGGAAACATTGCTAGAGTCCACTGAAGGCGACGTAGCAACAGGCGTACGCATCGTCCTACGTGCTCTTGAAGAGCCAGTTCGTCAAATTGCCAACAACGCAGGCCTCGAAGGTTCCATCGTTGTGGATCGCCTCAAACGCGAAGAAGTCGGCATCGGCTTCAACGCAGCAGACGGACAATGGGTTAATATGATGCAAGCAGGTATCGTGGACCCAACAAAAGTAACGCGTTCCGCACTTCAAAACGCAGCGTCCGTCGCAGCAATGCTTCTCACAACGGAAGCAGTCGTCGCAGACCTGCCTGAGAAAAACGCAGCGCCTATGATGCCGGATATGGGTGGCATGGGTGGAATGATGTAAGGAAAACTCTAAATCCCCGATATACCAAGGGTTAGAGCAATTTTCATTAAACCGTGGTTACTTTATTGGTCATAAGCGCCAATAAAATAACTCCAAATAAAGAGGTCTCTCATTAATTCACTGAATTTTTGAGAGGCCTCTTTTTCTAATTCTCTTGTCAGGCGTCTGTATATTACGTCCGTCGAGCTACTGATGAATGCAGAGTCTGTGGAAATCACTTTCAAATTGTATGGTTTTTAAATATCGTTTGTGGAGTGGATTTATAAAAGAGAATCTATTGCTTATTGCACTATTGACTGTCATTTTAACTAAAATCTCAAACAAAGGGGTAGACAATTGGCTTAGCCATATAGCGAATGCCAACAACCAAACATTTTATACTTATCACTATACACTTGGCATCAATGGACTTATACTTGCAATTCCTTCTGCGATTGTCAGCATATTTCTCGTAAAAGGGGCACTTAAACTGGAAGAAAGGTATTTGCCTTCACCAATTCTCAGTAGGTTTAATGCTTTTGGGATTTGGTGTTTTAAAATTTTACTTAAAATAGGAAAAATGTTGATTAAAATTGGAGGGGTTTTAGTACTTGGTTTTTTCTGGATTATTCATGCGATTACGGGCAAGTTCGAGATCGGAAAAGGCGGATCTTCGTTCAGCGGTCATTCTGTCAGGCACAATTCAAATAGTTCATATGATAGGGAGACGTTGAAAAAGGAAGCAGATTGGGAAGCAAGACAAAAGGAAAATGAAGCCAGATATGCTTGGAAACATGCAAATGATCAGCGCCGATACAATAAGGATACTTATCATTATAATTATCGGGTCAATCGGGCAAAAGCAATGACACACGAAGCTAATAAAGCGAAAAAGAGAGCAAGGAATCTGCGTTGAGTTTTCGGTGAGGCTAACTATATCGCATGAAAGGGTTTCCGGCGATAATTATTGAAAATAATTGAAAAGGGCAGTCACAGAAGCTCAGTTTTCACTGACTTTCTGGACAGCCCTTTCTTTCAAATCTCAATAATAAACGGCACAATCATCGGCCTTTTTTTGGTTCGTGCGAATAACAGTTTTTCGAGGGATTTCCGGATAGAATGCTTGAGATCATTTCTTCAATAATTATGTCTATACTTGGTACGATCGCTTAAATTTTGAGCGCGAAAAGCTGTAAAAGTAAAATGATATAATTGAAACAAAAAATGACTTCGTTAACGTAATGGCCGAGGTCATCTTTAACACTTCTATAGTGATACTGATGTCAAGAGATGAGATAATAACATTTAATATTTCGCTATGAGCATAATACGAAATTTGTTATATTGAAAAATTATAAATAAAGGGTGGAGTTTAATGCAATTTATGCTAGACCGTTCAATAAAAAAACCTATGTATAGGCAACTTGCAGAACAAATAGAGAATAGGATTATATCGGGAGATTTATCTCATGACCGGCCATTGCCATCTGAACGTGAGTTAGCAAAAAAGTTACAGATAAATCGGAGTACAGTTGTGACTGCTTATGATGAGTTAGAAGCGAGTGGATTAATTGTCAGAAAAAAAGGAAGCGGCACTTATATAAATACGGATATATGGGGATTAACTCATAAAAGAGTTCCCAATTGGGGGAGATATGTAGAGGATGGCTCATTTCTTCCGAATCTTCCGTTGGTGCAGAAACTTCGTAATGAAACTGAGCAAGAAGGAATGATTAACCTATCAAGCGGGGAACTTGCAGCAGATTTACTACCGAACGTCCAATTCGCTAGGATTCTTAAGGATCATGCGTTTGATGAGCATTTAGGTTACGATCATCCTTTAGGCGATGCGGGATTACGGGAGACAATTTGTAAACATGTAAAAACTTATAAAAATATGGTTGTTGAGCCAAACTCCATACTGATTACATCGGGTGCTCAGCAAGCAATCCACCTAATCGTTCAATGCCTGTTAAAGCCAGGTGATACAGTAGCTATTGAAGATCCATCCTACGCATTCTCTTTACCGATCTTTCAATCGTTTGGTATTAGAACGCTATTACTCCCAGTTGATCAATATGGCTTAAATCCTGATGATATTGTAGCTTTACAAAGAAAACATCGAATTCGTATGCTTTTTTTAAATCCTGATTATCAAAATCCTACTGGCACAAAAATGTCTCTGGAACGTCGAAAGAGAATATTGGAAATATCATCAAAGTACGGTATTCCCATAATAGAGGATGATCCTTATAATTTGACGTCATTCGATGGGTGCATTGGACCCACGTTAAAGTCAATGGACGATAATGAAAATGTTGTATACATTAGTTCGTTATCAAAAGTTGTTGCATCAGGATTACGCATTGGTTGGATTATTGGACCAGAAAAAGTGATTCAGCGTTTATCCGATGGCAAACAGCAAATTGACTTTGGTCATAGTATTTTTCCTCAATGGATAGCGAATCAATTTCTAGATTCCCCTCAATTTGACAAACATGTTTCAACTTTAAGAATTCAACTGAGGGAGCGTAGAAATGCGTTAATTTTAGCATTGGACAGTTTAACTAAAAATGAGGTTACATATTTAGTGCCACAAGGCGGAATTCATTTATGGTGTAAAATAAATCACGAAATTGATGAATATAAGTTACTTGAAGAATCTATGAAAAAAGGCGTTTCATTTGTACCTGGAAGAATAATGGGTTCAACAAATGGATACGTTCGATTTACTTATGGAAAAGGTAACGGAGCCTCAATACAAGAAGGCATTTCAAGGTTTGTCTACGCGCTGAGAAGTTCTGAGATATGAAGGTATTTTATTCTCGGGTGGTGTTTGAAAAAATGTTTACATTTTAAAGACTGCCAATGATTTTTCGGTTACCTCATTTATTCCTAAGAATTGTGTCGTTGTTGTATTGTTACATCAACAACGTAATATAAGGGACGATTATGAATAATCCACCCCTCGGTCAAAGAGTCTATAGGGTGAATCTAATGAATGTATCATTGAAATACGAACTTTTTCAGTGGGTTTAGACGGTTCCTGTGACTCGAAAAAACATGTGCTTCTTCACTGGTCCCGAACCGTCCTCCGTTGTTAAATAAATATAAATATAGCTATAAGAATCAATATAACCATGATTGGGATTGATAAAGCATAGATCCACAGCAACTTGGAAAAACTTTTTCCACTACTGTATTTATTATCCATAGAATTAGCAACGGATATGGTCAAAATAAGTCCGATAGCTAAAACAATGACCACGAGAACCGTTGATACGATAAGGGCAACCTTCATGCCTTCCTCCTTTTTAGAAATAAATTTCTTCGTTCTATATGTTATAATTCTATAATATAAAGCATGTTCGAGGACCATCCAATTAGGGGTTATTTAAACCAACCACTTTTTTTGTAGCGAGTATCTTGTCGTCGAGTGCCAGTCACTCACACAATTAAAAATGTAAAAGAGATTAAATAATCAAAAAACTTTGTAACGACAGTCCCTTGGGGAGTTTGGAAGACAATCCCTAAGCAATCGGGGATGCTATGACTTGTTTTGAAGAAAGAGACGCTGATGTCACCAAATTCGAAGGTGGAATCATTGTCGACTAATACGCGTTCCGTCTCCCTCAGCAATCCATGCTCCCTTAACCTCAGTTCAATCAAACCGAGCGTCAACCTCGTCGCATAGACAGGCATGTTCAATTGTTTCAATAAATACGGAATCCCGCCGATGTGATCTTCATGGCCATGTGTGACGAGCAACCCCCGAATCTTCTCTTTATGTTGCTGCAAATAGGAAATATCTTGGATGATCAAATCCACACCTAATAGGCTTTCGTCCGGAAATTTGGAACCACAGTCGATGATCAAAAGATCGTCTCCATACTCGAGCACATACATATTCTTTCCAATCTCATTAATGCCGCCCAAAGCGAAAATAGATAATGTTTTAGCTGAATTCAACGTAAAGCCCTCCCATTCTTCCATTGCAGAAAAAAACCCCTTCAAAGAAGAGGCCTTTAGACTCCGAAAGTAGGACTCGAACCTACGACCGATCGGTTAACAGCCGATTGCTCTACCACTGAGCTATTTCGGAATGAAATGATAATGACCTTATAGTGCCCGGAAAAGCTAAAGATATTCACTCGGTTTTTCCAAAACGCAAAGTATCTGTGCAAGACAAAGGCATAGCCGCAAATTTCATTTGTTGCAGACAGAATGGATTTCATTAAGAATAGGATATTAAATACATAACAATTGATGGCGCCTGCTTACCATCGTTATTCAATGGGAGGTGAACGGGGAAATGGAAATCAGGATGCTAATCGGCCTTACGCTCGCTCTTATTGTTTTTCTAAATTTTGTTTATCAAACCATCCGGTTGTTCAGAGGTTTGAGTCATCAAATGTATGATAAAGACACAGTTCAGCGGTTTCAATGCAGCAAGTGCGATGAAAGTCATTCATTGACAGGCCCAGAATTAAAGAAACTTCGCTGGGCGCCACGGATTCAAAAAAGGACATTCCGCAGTCAAAGTACGGCGATTGTTTTCCAATGCCCGCATTGCCACAAACGTGCGTCGCAAACCGTGCTTTATGACACGAATGTGACGAGAGGGGCGGGGATGGTGCGTGTCCAGATGAATGAAGAACAAAAGCCGCTTATTTTACAATTTTTGATCAGAGGTCTGCTGCCATTCTTTTTATTAAGCATGTTCTCCCGTTTTTTCTTTTGAATGAATGTCATTTGACTTGAAAAGACAGAGGCCTGCCATGGATTTCTGTCTTCTCTTGGATACTCATCCTCATTCAGATTTCAAACTGATAAGAATAAGGGTAATTCCGGCAAATAAACAAATCATCCGGGTTAATGAAATCTTTTCAGCTAGGCCGAATAATGCGATTCCCGTTGTAATGATTAACACACAAGGGCCCACTAGTGCCAATAACGTATTGATGTAAAAAGCTTTTTCTAAGTCATTGAACTTGTACATCAACATGGCAGCTGTAATATCCACACTTCCCGAAAATATCCGTAATAAGATAATCATAAGCAGAGATTTCTCAATCAATCACAGAGCCCCTTCCACTAGAAATGAAACCTATCATAGTGTATGTGGGCTGTTTTACTTTCATTAAAGAACTATGGGCTTGGGGACCTGGTTCAAGAATAGAGAAAAGGTATTCTGAACATTGTGCTCTCTAAGAAGCAGTGAATCGAAGGGGACGTGACACCGGGGTTATTGTCTAATTAGCTTATCCCGTCACTTTTTGATTTCCACAATTTAAAGTTCTGTGAGTAGTTGACAAAGTGAATGTAATTCCTAATAATAAAGTATGATAATGATTATCATTATCTATGAAAGTGCTTTGTGAGAGGCATTGAGAGGAGATTTCAACAATGAAGAAAAGGTCAAACCTACCTAGGCTATTATGCTTTCTAATGGTTATTATTGCGGCAATTGGATTAGTTGGATGTGGTTCTAAAACAAAAGAAGAACCTGAGAATAAATCAGATAATACTGCAGATACCGCTGCGAGTGCGGCAGTAGAAACGAAATTCGGCAATATAGAGATTACAGACAAGCCTAAACGTATTGTCGCTCTTGGCTGGGGGGATGCAGAAACCGCTTTAGCTCTTGGAGTAGAACCTGTTGGCGCCAGTGACTGGCTTGCTTACGGCGGCGAAGGTGTCGGCCCTTGGTTAGAAGGAGCATATCAGACTGCTCCCACCATTCTTGGAACGATGGAGCTCGATTATGAGCAGATTGCGGCACTTGAGCCAGACCTGATCCTCGATGTTAGATCTTCCGGAGATCAAGAACGGTATAATCGCCTTGCAGAAATTGCTCCAACCATCGGTGTTCCTGAAGGGGGAGACAGCTATTTGACCTCTTATCAACAACAGGTTCAAATGATCGCAAAAGCTATAGGCAAGGAAGCCGAGGGAGAGCAGCTATTGCAGGATATTGACGCCGCTTTTGAAAAAGCGAGAACGGATTATCCGCAGTTTGCCGGCAAAACGGTAGCAGTAGGTGCATACACATCTGAAGGTTGGGGAGCATATGTGAATGGTGATGCACGTGTTGACTTTATGACTGAACTTGGATTTACAAATAAAGAGGAAATTGAAAAACAAGCAAACGGTGCTTTCTATATTAAAGTGGCAGACGAGCAATTGGAACTTCTAGATGCTGATTTGACAGTTGTTTTACCGATTTGGGTAGAGACAAAAGAAGTGACAGGGAATGTGCTTTATCAAAAAATTCCTTCCGTTGCAGATGGGAGATCTCTCATCATTGAAGGCGATTATGCAAATGCCTTTTCGTCAGGTACAGCACCATCTTTATTATGGGCAATTGAACAATTGCCAACTATGCTTGATAAGGCTTTAAAAGGCGGGGAGTGAAAGCGGTGAAAGCGAGCACGCAGCCAAGTGGCGGACCGAAAAATGCAGTTGAAAAGAAGGGGAAGCCAGTTGCTGCTTTACGGTTGCGACGGATTATCGGATTGGTCTTCGCTCTGCTCCTTTTAGCAGTCGTTGTCTTTCTAAGCCTCATGATTGGAGCAAAGCCACTTCCTTTTGAAGTTGTTTGGAACGCTCTGTTCTCCTCCACCAATAGTTACGACTATACGATCATTCATGAGTCCCGGATACCACGGACTATCATTGCCCTTGCAGCTGGACCAGCTTTTGGCCTGGCTGGGGCGGTAATCCAGGCTTTAACACGCAATCCATTGGCTGACCCAGGCATTCTCGGTGTGAATGCTGGGGCAGCCTTTGCTGTTGCATTGGCAGTAGGCGTTTTTTCGATCACCTCCATATCTAGTTATATTTGGTTTGCACTCGTTGGGGCTTTCATTGCAACCGTTGCCATCTATTTCATCAGCGGCGGCGCAGGCAGGAAGTCGCCTACTCCGGCACAAATTACCCTGGCCGGCGTAGCGATGGCTGCGGCATTGGACGGAATTACTACTGCGTTATCTTTGACGAATAGCCGGGCGTTTGCGGGGATGCTGAACTGGAGAGTTGGTTCGTTAGCAAGAAAAAGTCTGGAGGATCTTTGGCCGATCATGCCCTTTCTTGCAGTAGGTATTTTAATAGCTTTAGCGATTGCTCCAGCTTTAAATGCGATGGCCTACGGCGATGATCGAGCCGCGTCACTCGGGGTGAATGTGAAGATGATTCGAATCTTCGGTCTTGTTTCCATTACTTTATTAGCAGGTGGGGCAACGGCAATCGCGGGTCCTATCATTTTTATCGGTTTAATGGTTCCCCATGCGGTGCGCTGGTTTATTGGTCCTGACCAACCATGGATTTTTATCTATTCCTTGATCGTTGCGCCGTTGATTTTACTTCTATCTGATATTATTGGAAGGATTGTCTTGTCTTCAGGAGAGGTTCCCGTCGGTATTATCACAGGATTCGTCGGTGCCCCGGTTTTGCTTATCTTGGTAAGGAGAAGAAAAGTGAGCAGTTTATGAGAAGGGGGCAGGGCGGTGATAATAAGGGCTGTCGATAGAAGGAGTGACTTTTATGGGGCGTATTGATTTTGGAAGGAAATATTGGCTGGTCAAAGGCCCGATGAAGTTGCGCGTAGATGTCAGAAGTATGGCCATTACTGCAGTTTTCCTTACGGCTATTATTGGACTTTCTATTTTTTCTCTTATGGTTGGAACTATTACATTAAGCGTGTCAGAGGTGTTTTCCGCGCTATTTGGAGACTTGACGGGATTTAAACGGACTGTTGTTATCAATTGGCGGTTACCCCGGATCGTAGCTGCTATTGTTTTTGGCGCTGGCCTGGCAATAAGCGGTTCTATTTTCCAATCGATCACCCGGAACCCTTTAGGCTCACCTGACATTCTTGGTTTTACTTCCGGTTCCTATACAGGAGCTTTGGTCGTAATGCTCGTATTTAAGTCGATGTCCTTTGTCAATATCGCAACCGGGGCACTGATTGGAGGGTTTGTAACAGCTTTCGTCATTTATCTATTTGCATTTCGCAAAGGGACGCAGGGCTTTCGAATAATTATTGTCGGTATCGCCATTTCGACTTTATTAGGCAGCGTCAATTCTATGTTGCTGCTGCAAAGTCAAGCTGAAGTCGCATTGACAGCAGGTGCTTGGGGAGTAGGGTCTTTGAATGGGATCGATTGGGCACATGTGATTCCAGCAGTCTTATTTATAGCCGTTTTGATTATCTTAGCAGCGATCATGAATCGGCCTCTCCGTGAAATGGAATTGGGCCGGGATGCAGCCAAGTCCCACGGTGTCCATTTTGAACGGACCCAATTGGCAGTGATTTTGATCGCGGTAGCTTTAACAGCAACTGCGACAGCCATCATGGGACCGGTGACGTTTGTTGCATTAGTTGCTCCACAAATTGCACTGCGTCTTGCAAATACGGCTGAAAGCTTAGCTCCAACGGCCGCTGTCGGTGCATTTGTATTATTAAGCGCTGATATTCTGGCACAGCGGATGATTCCCGGAATGATTTTGCCTGTAGGCGTGCTGACTTTATCGTTGGGTGGTATGTACTTAGTGTGGTTATTGTTCCGTCAAGCACGTTCCATCGTGTGAATTGATCTTATATTCTTGAAAGAGGTTGTAATTGCTTATGGGTAGACCAAAAACAGATAGACAAGGACAGACGACTTTACATGTGCATTCGCGTCTCGGAGTTGAAAATATCACCGCTCAATACGATCAAAGAGTGATCTTCGAAAAACTCTCAATTGAAATACCGGACAAATCCTTTACAGTCATTATCGGACCGAATGCGTGTGGAAAATCCACCCTGTTACGTACCCTTTCCAATCTGATCAAACCTTCAGCTGGTCATGTACTTTTGGATGGTAAAGAGATAAGTTCATATAAATCAAAAGAGGTAGCAAAAAAGCTTGGGCTGTTGCCACAATCATCTATTGCTCCTGATGGAATCACTGTTGCGAATTTAGTGGCACATGGACGTTATCCCTATCAAAATCTTATTCAGCAATGGACGGAGGCAGATGAACACGCCGTATTAACAGCGATGGAGCTGACCAATACATTAGATATTGCCAATCGCTATGTCGATGAGCTTTCCGGAGGGCAGCGACAGCGAGTCTGGGTGGCGATGGTGCTTGCCCAGCAAACGCCATTGCTTTTGCTGGACGAGCCGACCACTTACTTGGATATCTCCCACCAAATTGAACTGCTCGAATTATTTACAGATCTCAACGAACAGGGAAATACGTTAGTAGCTGTGCTTCATGATTTAAATCATGCTGCACGCTATGCCACTCATCTGATTGCTATGAAAGCGGGCAAGGTGATTGCTCAAGGCAACCCATCCGACATTGTTACGGAAGAACTTGTCGAGGAAGTGTTCGGACTGAAATGCAAAGTCATTCAAGATCCGATAACCGATACGCCGCTAATTGTCCCCCTTGGTCGTGACCGCTCTAAGTAGTCGGAAAAATACTTGAGTTGCCCAATCCCTCTTAACCAACAGGGCAGTACTATTTCCTCTTTCCCAATTCGAACATTCATTCCATTAGTACATGAAATAAAGGAACCAGCTGATACCTTTATTTCATGTACTCTCCGCAAATATGTTAACCCGTAATAATTCTTATCAACCTATCATTCAACGCCAATTCACTTGACTCTAATAGTTTATTTCATTTAAACTAAACATAATTGAAAATGATTCTCATTATCATTAATTTATTTTGGATATGTATAACTTTTACTGGAATTAAAAGCGTTTAATTATTAAATGCAAAATCAATGTGCCATCAAAAGGTATGAGCAGAATTTCAAAAACAGAGCTCGATGCTTATGAATAGGAGGGAATGCCTGTGATTCAGTATTTCATTGCTAACGAAACATTTACTCATCATATGGACTGTTTTTGTCCAGACAAAAGACATGTAACTATGGTAACAATTCATAAATGGGATATCATCGAAGCATTTAAGGTTTTACCTATGAAAATAAGTGGTATGTTCTAGCTACGATTTATAATCGAGGGCGTTTATATATCGCTCTTGCAGATTTGGAACAATACTCTAAGCAAGGAAAGCTAGTACCAGATTATGACTTGGATTTGAAGATAAACTTTTTGGAATTTCAAATAGACAAGTCGTTGGAAATTAGAGACAAAGAACTGTTTTTACAGTACACCAAAGAATTAAAAGAGGTGCATGTCCTTAAAATGAAGATGGAGAATTTCTACGAAAATAAAGAAGTCATGAATTATCGATGATACGTATTAGAATTTTTTAAGGCATTTCACCTAGTTTGTCCCAGAGTCAAAGCGAGAAGAATGTTACGACAAGTGCGGACCGAAACTAAAATGGTTTGCAGAATAAAAGCTAGCACCTAGTAGAAGATAGGTGGCTATCGTCGCGAGGAATCGCTGTTAAATTGTCTTAGTGACTGTCACCGCATTCAGAATATGGTACGATGATGAGGGAAAAGTGAATATTTCTTAAATAGGTGCCGTCCTTGTAGATTGGAAGGACGGCTTAAAAGGGAAGTTTGGTGAAATTCCAACACGGTTCCCGCCACTGTAAATTCCGAGCAATTTGCATAACGCCACTGCTGTATGAAAGCGGGAAGGCGCAAGTTGTGTAGAAGATAAGTCAGGAGACCTGCCTATTTACGGACACAGATGAACCTACGGGAGATAGGAAAGTGTTTACGGAAAGAATGGTCATATTTTTATAAAGACATATACTTTTTTCTGATAAGCATGTACCCCTCAATAGGTGTGCGTGCTTTTTTATATTAGAAAATATGAAATCAGTCAAAAGGAGGACTTTGAATGTCGGTAACCAATTGCCAAGTGTGTGGGTTTATCTACAGTGAATGGTTTGGGGATACGAGAAATGGAGTGCCTAAAGGGACATCCTTACACGAACTGGCTGGCAGCTTGTGCAACCGCTGCGGGATGCAGGGGGAGAGGCATGTGAAAGAGTTGAGCGCCATCTATGAAAGCATGGAAGCGGATTATTATGATCAATTTGCAGGGAAGTCGGGGATTTCTTTTTATACAGATTTACTAGAGCGTGATGAATTGGCTCAACATGTGCTGGAGGTTGGGGTGGGCACAGGACGCATCGCAATTGAGATCAGCCGAAAGGGCATACCGGTGACAGGTATTGATAATAGCGGGGACATGTTAAAGTTCGCGAAGAAAAAAGCGAAGGCTTTATTTAGAAATCGCCCTTCTTTACTTGATGTCGTTGAAATGGATGCTTTGCAGCTGGATCTCCCCAAAACCTTTTCACATATTCTCTTGCCTGACGGATTCCTCCAGCATTTTACAGCAATAAGCGAACAGGTGACACTGCTTCAGAAAGTACATAGCCATTTGAAAAAAGATGGTATTTTGGCGGTTGACATCATCTTACCGCCAGTGGGCCGGGAGTGGACTTTCAGCCATCGGAAGAAATTGATGAATCGCCAAGAAATCTCTTTGGATATCCGGAGAGGGACTTCTTTGACCCGGCAAGTTTACTACTATGAAGCGACATTTGAAAAATTCGTCAACCGGAACAGCGAGGGCAGGTATCGCGTGGATCGCGAGTTGAGTCTCATGCTTCCGAAAGAAGCAGGGCTTTTGTTGGAGAGTCAAGGCTTTACCGTGGTGGAGATGGTGAACAACTATCAATCGCATAAGCTGCAGGGCTGGGCATCGTCTTATTTAGAGTATTGCGTTGTTACTCCTTCCTTAACGAAAGAGGAAAGTTTACAGGAAACCATCCAGGATGGACTCCAACCGTTTCAAGAAAACGTTTGGCAGAATGGAGGGTATCCATTGGGAGGAGTCATGCAAGAACGGCATGCGGGCGACGTCGAGTATTGGACAATCATTGCGAGAAAAGCATGACACGTTTGCTGGTCATGCCTTCCATTGTAAAAACACCAGCTCCATAACCGGGTCCTCCTGATAAAGGGGTCCACTTTACTCAACCTCTTCAAACTTTGTAATTAATTCCTTCAGCATTAAAACATGCGGGATTCCGGCTTCCATAAATACAGTAGATGAAGTAAGATAGCCCAGTTTATGATAAAAGCCCTCGGCCTGCGTCTGCCCATGTAATTTAACGCGGGCCAATCCCTTTTGTGCTGCGATTTTTTCCAACGCTTCGATAATTCCTTTTCCAATCCCGAATTTACGATAATGCTCTAAAATGCAAATCCTTTCTAGTTTTCCATAGCCATCCATCACTCGTAATCTTCCCGTTCCAACAGGTTTTCCATCGTAATAGACTAATATGTGTTCACATGGTCCATTCAATGTATCAAAACTGTCAAATTCCTCTTCTAGCGGAACGCCCTGTTCGTGAACAAATACTTCTTTCCTGATCGCAAAGGCTTTTTGTAAATTCTCTTCAGTTGTAATTACTTTTGATTGCATCATTCTTCAGTCCTTTTTGGAATTAATTTTAGACAATCGATAATGAATGTTCTACATTTATAAGTATATATATCTTTTTTATTGCATGTGCAAAATTTTAGGGAGTTCCTTATAAAGAAAAAGGAAAATATCCCACCGAGAAGGAAAGAATAATCGTATCAAAAAAACTTCTGACAAGTGTATGGGGCTTACTGCTGAGGGCCAGATTGTTAGCAGAGTACCATGCGTCCAAATCGCAAAGGAGACAAACACAGTATGAAAATCATTGTTACGAGTATATTTGTACAAGATCAAGGAAAGGCATTGGAGTTTTATACAGAAAAGTTGGGGTTTGTAAAAAAGCATGACGTTCCCGCCGGTGAATTCCGATGGATTACCCTTGTTTCCCCCGACGATGCAGATGGGACCGAGCTTTTACTCGAACCGAATAACCATCCTGCCGCAAAGGAGTATCAACAGAAAATATTTGCCGATGGTATTCCAGCAACCATGTTTAGCGTTCCAGATATTCACAAAGAGTACAAGCGATTATTGGAATGCGGCGTGCAGTTCACTATGGAACCGACGCAAATGGGCGAAGTCACACTAGCGGTCTTCGACGATACATGCGGCAACCTGATTCAGATTGTGCAGCAGACGAAATAACCTAAATCCCCTCTTGTGTCTTTTAGCGCAAGAGGGGATTTTTTGTGACACTCTATAAAGTATGTCGGACCAATAAGATTTTTAATTAATAGGATTCAACAACAATCTCGGACATTATATTAGGGATTGCAGATTTGATAAATTCCTCTGGTGGCTCCTTCTTTCCAATTCTTCTTCATACTCCCAACTGAATATAAGAGCAGTAATTCTTCATCTAGAAATGACGTAACTATATCATTTGTGATGATGACAAATCCTGTTTGTTGGTTACCAACCAATTGATGTATTTCCTCAGTAGCAACTTTTTTCCTGTAAACGTGGAAAAATCTCTCCTGCAAAAATATAAAAAACACTAGAATTTCACAAAAGATGTGGTTATAATTCAAAGTATGGACCTATAATTGATAATGATTTTCATTTTCGTTTAGAGGTTTAATAAAGTTGAGGAGAGAAGAGAATGAGTGTTGTTACAGGTATATTTCGCAAGAACGTAATTTCTTTATTTGTATTATTAATAGCAATTGCTGTATTAGCAGCAGGCTGTGGAAGTTCAGAAGCAGAACAAGGATCTGCTGAGCAGAATAAGGATACATCCGATTCAGCAGGTGAAGAAAGCCGTACCATCACGCATGCTTTGGGAACGACGGAGATAAAAGGGACTCCTAAACGGATAGTGACTTTGTATCAAGGGGCAAATGACGCGGCTGTGGCGCTTGGTGTCAAACCGGTCGGAATTGTAGAGTCATGGGCAGAACAGCCGGTCTACAACTATTTGAAAGAGGATTTGGATGGGGTTCAAATTGTCGGGCAGGAAACTCAGCCTAATTTAGAGGAAATCGCGAAATTGAAACCGGATTTGATCATCGCCTCCAAGATTCGCCATGAGGAAGTATATGAGCAATTATCGGCAATTGCGCCTACTGTAGCACATGAAACGGTATTTGCCTTTGATGAAACTGTTGAACTGATGGGGCAAGCGTTAGGCCAAGAAGAAAAAGCGAATGAAATTATGGATAGCTGGAACGAGCGGGTAGCGGATTTCCAAGTGAAGATTAAGGAGGAAATGGGTGATCAGTGGCCGCAACATGTTTCTGTTTTGAATTTCAGAGCAGACCATGCCCGGATTTATGTGACTGGATTTGCAGGGTCTATTTTATCGGAACTTGGATTTGAAGGTCCAAAAAACTTGCAAGATAAGAGTCAAGATATTCTGAAGCTGACGGACAAAGAAAGCATTGCTGAAATGAACGCAGATACGTTTTATATCTTTATGGATTCGAGCGATCCGGCTGTTGTGAAGAATTATGAAGAGTGGACCAACCACCCGTTATGGAAAAACCTCGATGCTGTAAAGGCGAATCGGGTTTATGAGGTTGATGAAATTGTTTGGAATCTTGGCGGCGGCATCCTCGCGGCCAACTTAATGCTGGACGATATTTATAATCGTTTTGGTTTAGAAAAATAAGAAAGGGGGAGGGGGCTCGCCCTCCTCTTTCGTTTTTCATTTATTGCAGAGAAAGCAGGTGTCTTATGAGGAGTTTCCATTCTCGTACGCCTTTTAAAATTTCCGTTTTAGCTCTAAGTTTTGTCGTTGTCTGTCTTTCGTTTTTTTTAAGTATCGCTCTCGGACAAACTTCCATCTCCATACAGACAACCGTGGAAGCGTTATTGAGATTCGATGAAACGAATACGGAGCATATAATCGTAATGACATCCAGATTGACAAGGGCTGTCGTTGCCGCCTTGATAGGTGCCAATCTTGCAGTCGGGGGGGCACTCATGCAGGCAATGACAAGAAATCCATTAGCTGCACCCGATATACTCGGCGTCAATGCGGGGGCGTTATTCTTTATTGTGCTGTCAGCCACTTTCTTTTCAGTCGATTCCTTACAGACGTATATGTGGGTTGCCTTTTTAGGGGCTGCCTTTGCCGGCATTTGCGTGTATTTCCTAGGATCATTGGGGAATGACGGGCTGTCTCCCATTAAAATTGTTTTAGCAGGAGCGGCTATTTCCGCACTTTTCATCTCTTTTACACAAGGGTTGCTCGTCATTGATGAGCAAAAAATTCAAAGTGTATTGTTTTGGCTGGCTGGTTCAGTTGCCGGCAGAAGTATGGATATGTTATTGCCTGTGTTGCCTTATATGCTTGGTGCATTAGTGTTTGCACTTTTTTTAGGAAAACCTGTTACCATTCTGATGTCTGGAGAGGATATTGCCAAAAGCTTAGGCCAGCGTACGGTGCTTCTCAAAGTAACGATCGGAGTGATTGTTATTATTTTAGCGGGAAGCTCTGTTGCCGTGGCTGGCTCTATCGGTTTTATCGGACTAATCGTTCCTCATGTGGTAAAGGGGCTTGTCGGCCCCGATTATCGATGGGTGATTCCTTTGAGTGCACTATTAGGTGCCAGCTTGCTTCTGTTAGCCGATGTGGCTGCTCGGTTTGTCATCGAACCACAGGAAATGCCCATTGGTGTCATGACTGCATTTATCGGGACGCCATTTTTTATCTACATTGCCCGGAGAGGGTTGGTGAAAAGTGGGTAAATACATTTCGTTGAAAAATAAATCGGAATCCGTTTCCTTTCAAATTCAAACGAAAACGATGGCGGTTTTGCTGATTCTCAGCTGTTTATCCATCATCCTTTTCGTATTCAGCCTTTCTATGGGGAGTAGCTCTATAAGCCCATGGGCAGTGCTCAAGGCGCTAACCGGCACAGGAGAACAAGATTTCATCCTTCATCAATTAAGGCTCCCGAGAGTGTTGCTGGCATTCATGGTAGGTGCAGCACTCGGTGTTGCAGGTGCTATTTTGCAAGCGGTTGTTCGAAACCCGCTCGCTTCTCCGGACATCATTGGGATAACGGCAGGAGCCTCCGCGGGTGCTATCCTCTTTTTTGTTTTTTTAATGGGGAGCGTCAGTGCCGGCTTGCTTCCATTTGCAGCTATTATAGGAGCCGCCATCGTTGCGGGTGTTATCTATTTGCTCGCTTGGAATAATGGAGTCACCCCGATTCGGCTAGTCTTGATAGGAATTGGTGTGGCGGCTGCGATGAAAGCAGTTGTCATGATGATGCTTGTTTTAAGCGATACCGCAGTAACGACGAAAGCGTATCTTTGGCTGACCGGAAGTTTGTATGGATCTAACTGGAGTCATGTGTATGCCATGCTTCCATGGATAATAGTATTCATTCCCCTGACAGGGATTCTTGCTCGGTCCGTTAATGCTAAGGAATTAGGGGATGATGTTGCAGTCGGGCTTGGGGTGAAGGTTCAATCGAGACGTTTTACACTCTTGTTCGTAAGTGTGGCTCTAGCTGGCTCCGCTGCTGCATTTGCCGGGGGCATCGAGTTTGTCGGATTAATAGCACCGCATATCGGGCGGATGCTGATTGGGCGATCGTTTGCAGCGTTAATACCCGTGTCGGCGTTGCTTGGCGGAATGATTGTCGTGCTGGCGGATCTTGTAGCCAGAACTGCTTTTTTACCGCTGGATATCCCAGCGGGCGTATTTACAGCATGTATAGGAGCACCGTTTTTTATTTATTTGTTGTTCCGCAATCGAAGTATGTAATCGGTTAGAAAGGAGTGGTGAGAGTGAGTACGTTGGAAGCAAGTTCCCTGACTTTGGGATATAGTGAAATGAAAATTATCGAGGATCTACATTTGACGATACCTAAAGGGAAAATAACCGTCTTTGTCGGGGCGAACGGCTGCGGGAAATCGACATTATTGCGATCGTTGGCTCGCCTCCTGAAACCGCAATCGGGTGGGATAATTTTAGATGGAGAGGAATTACGGAGTTTGTCCACCAAAGAGGTGGCCAAGAGGCTTGCTATTCTCCCGCAAACGCCGCTTGCCCCAGAAGGGCTGACTGTTCTGCAGCTAGTGAAGCAGGGGAGATACCCCCATCAAAGCTGGTTGAAGCAGTGGTCGAAAGAAGACGAGGTTGTTGTGAATCGTGTTCTCGAACTAACGAACATGAAAGAATTTGCGGAAAGGCCTGTAGACTCCTTGTCTGGCGGGCAGAGGCAACGGGCGTGGATTGCGATGACGTTAGCTCAAAAAACGGAAATTATTTTACTGGATGAGCCGACAACCTACTTGGATTTGGCTCACCAGATTGAGATTTTGGACCTCCTATTTGATCTGAATGAGATTGAAAACAGAACGATTGTCATGGTGCTGCACGATTTGAATTTGGCATGTCGGTACGCTCATCATATTGTAGCTATTTGTGATAAAAACATCTACGCACAAGGGAAGCCAGAAGACGTCATTACTCCACAAATGGTGAAGGATGTCTTTTGCATGAGCTGCGATATTGGAAAAGATCCGATTTTTGGCACACCATTATGTATACCGTATGGAAAAGGTAGGAAGATAGAATGATGAGGTGTTTTCCAGATGAAGTCTAAAGAAATTCTGGATGTGACGATTATCGGAGGTGGTCCTGCAGGATTGTTTTCTGCGTTTTATAGCGGCTGTCGGGAGCTGAAGACTAAACTAATTGAGTATCATCCGTATCTTGGCGGTAAATTGAATGTTTATCCCGAGAAAATGATCTGGGATGTGGGTGGGATTGTCCCTACTCCAGCTCATCAATTAATTGAACAGATGGTGGGGCAAGCAAACACATTTCAACCTGAAATATTGCTCAATACAAAAGTGACGTCCATTTCAAAAAATGAAAATGGTATCTTCATAGTACATACTGCAACAGGGGAAGAGCATTATTCGAGGACAGTCATTTTAGCGATCGGCGGGGGAATCTTAAAACCGACGAAGCTCGAGATTGATGGGGCTGAGCGATTTGAAGTTACGAATCTCCATTATACGGTCAAATCCCTTGCTCAATTTAAAGGAAGAAAAGTGCTTATTTCGGGTGGTGGGAATTCTGCAATTGATTGGGCAAACGAATTGGAGTCGATTGCGGAGCAAGTGTATATAACGTATCGAAAAAATACATTGAAAGGTCATGAAGCCGAAGTATCGAGGTTGCTGAATAGCACAGTCCAATGCTTTTTGAATACAACGATTGAAAAACTTATAGCATCCGACAGTCATGAAACAATTGAGCAAGTGGTCTTACGAGACGAGGAGACTGGTGAAAGTATTTACGTGGAAGTAGATGAAGTCATTATCAACCATGGCTTTGAAAGAGAACGGGAGTTAATTGACAACAGTACGGTTGATATTGAGATGGCCACCGACATTTGGGTAGCCGGCAATTCGATGGGAGGAACATCCGTAGAAGGTTTGTTTGCTGCTGGAGATATTCTGGAACACGAGGGGAAACTCCGGCTGATTGCAGGTGCATTCCAAGATGCGGCGAATGCGGTAAATCGAGCAAAACAATTTGTAATGCCTGATGCCAGTTCTCGTGGGGTCGTTTCTACTCATAACGAAATGTTCAAAGAGAAAAATAAAGAGATGCTTAAGCAAATTGTTTCGAAGTAAGTCTGGCTTTAGGGTATCTGTGCAAGATTCTAATATTGATGTGAACAAAAATTTGAAATCCAGCGGGAACCTGGCACTCCCATTAATAGACGGTGTTTGTTTTTATTTCTTTAATGCACCGGAAGGTTTTCTAATTAATCACGTATCCTGGTTTTCTCTAGGGAATAGGATTCCTATTATATCGAAACGATTCAAAATTAATGATCCAAAGAAAGTTTTTTAGGAGGAGAAGAGGATTTGCCCTTTTCCTCCTTTTTTTATTTAGAAAATGGTTGAGAGGCATGCCGAATTTCATGGTTGCCTGTCATTATATTAACCAACAATATGCTGAAAAGGAGAAGACCTCTTGATTCTGTTATAATAGAAAGCAAGCTATATGTGATGGAGGGAAACAAATGAACTTTATTCGTAACCGGCTCTTGGGTTACGGAGTGGATGAGGCGTGGGTTGGCTATCTTTCAATTGCCATTATGATTGTTTTTATCGCGTTACTTTGTATCCTCGCGAATTTTATTACGAAAAAAGTGGTCATCCGATTCATCACTCATATCGTGAACAAGAATAAATTCAAATGGGATTCTATTTTGCTAGAACGAAAAGTGTTCCATAAGTTGTCTCATATTGTACCGGCTATCATCATTTATACTTCCGCAGTAACCTTTTCCGCTTACCAATATGTCATTGAAAAGGCAGCATTGGCTTATATCATTATCGTAGCGTTAATTGTGATTAATAGTTTATTAAGTGCTGTGAATGATGTGTACCAAACGTATGAAGTGTCGAAAGTGAAGCCAATCAAAGGATATATCCAAGTGATCAAAATAATTGTCTTCATTTTGGGCATTATTTTAGTCATTGCGAATCTGGTTGGCGAGAGTCCACTTATGCTGCTCAGTGGGATTGGGGCCCTTTCCGCAGTGCTGATGCTCGTTTTCAAAGATTCCTTATTAGGGCTGGTGGCAGGTGTTCAGCTATCTGCCAATGATATGGTGCGCGTGGGCGATTGGATTGAAGTGCCAAAGTATGGCGCAGATGGGGATGTCATCGATATTTCCTTGAACACAGTGATGGTACGGAATTTTGATAAGACGGTGACGATGCTTCCGAGTTATGCACTTATTTCGGATTCATTCAAAAACTGGCGAGGGATGCAAGCATCCGGCGGCAGGCGTATCAAGCGTGCGCTGTATATTGATACAACAAGTATTGCATTTTGCACGCCGGAAATGATTGAGAACTATAAAAATATCCACTACCTTTCGGATTATATTACGGAGCGGGAACGTGAAATCGTAGCGTACAATGAAACAAATCAGATCGACCGCAATAATATTGTCAATGGGCGGGCGCTAACGAATATCGGTGTTTTCCGAGCCTATATTACGCAATATTTGCAACACCATTCAGGCATTCATCAGGATATGACGTTAATGGTTCGGCAATTGGCACCCGGGGAGAATGGGCTGCCGATCGAAATTTACGCCTTTACGAATGATACGGCATGGGCCGTATATGAAACGGTGCAAGCTGATATTTTTGATCATTTATTTGCGATTGCACATGAATTTGGACTCCGTGTGTTCCAAAATCCAACAGGTAGTGATTTTCAAAGGGTGAGTGAGAAACTTAGTTAGAAATGGGGTTTTTAGTTGTTACAAAAACTATCGGCCGGAAACCATCAGCAACCGTTCCGGGGACCATTCACCATTACACGTGTTCAACCAGGTAGAATTTTGGGAGATAACACAGATACCGCATTCGGCCCATTGGCGATCATCGATCATGCGGTCATGAAAAAAGGGTTAACCATTAAAATGCACGAACATATCAATGATGAAATACTAAGTTACGTAAGGACAGGTGTTATGCACCATAAAGATTCTGCCGGGTTTGAAGCGCCGATCGCATCCGGGAAACTCATGATGATGAATGCAGGGGCGGGCTTTTGGCATGAGGAAAAAGTGAAAGAAGACGAGGTCGAGATGCTCCAAATCTTTATTCGACCGAAGGAAACAGATCTTTTACCGAGCATTCAATTCCACAACAAGCCGGCAGACAATCCCGATTGGTATGTCATGGTAGGACCTGAAGGAAGTAACGCTCCCCTTTATGTTAGACAAAACGTCTATATATTAGATGCGCATCCTAAAGCCGGCGAGGAGCTGAAGATTCCAGCCTATGCTGGACTTACGCCATTTTTATACGTGATGGATGGAGAAATTACGGTCCAAAACCTCGTCATTGGGACACAAGAAGCGGTAACGGATTTAGTTAACCCACTACCAGATTTATCTGCAAATGAAGACGCGACGATTGTATTATTCTTTGTCGAGATGGATGCACAGATGTCTATGGATGGGACCATTAGTGGACTGAAGTAAAGCGGAATAAAGGAGGATCCAATATGGCACAAGACAAGATCAGCGTGATTGTAGAAGAAATTAAAGAAGAAACGCCTCTCGTGAAGTCTTTTAAGCTAACCTCTGCAGATGGCTATGAGTTACCTATGTTTAGTGGAGGTTCACACATTACTACCTATATTGATCCTCCGAATCAAGAAACACTCGTACGCACCTATTCATTGATCAACAATTCCAAGAAAACAAGATACTATCAAATTGCTATTCAGTTAAATGACAAATCCCAGGGCGGGGCTTTTTATTGGCATCATCACGTGAAGCGGGGCGATCGTTTAGAAATTAGTTATCCGAGTAATTATTTTCTCCTTAGTTTTCAAGCGAAGCATCATGTGTTTTTTGCGACGGGTATTGGGATTACCCCTTTTTTATCCATGATAGAAGACATCGAACACACCAGTGAAACATTTGAGCTGCACTATGCCGCCAAATCTAAAAATAAGTGTGCCTTTTATCATTTCCTCAAAACAAATTATCCAGATCAGGTGAACTTCTATTTTTCAGAAGACGGCAATAAAATGAGCAAGGACCTGCTGGAAAACCAACCAATCGGCTCACATGTGTATTTCTGCGGAACAGAGGAAATGATCAATGAATTTTCCAAAACTGCCACAGCATTAGGTTATCCAGAGAAAAGTATTCATTTCTATTGATAGGCATCTCAGTGGGCAGGATCTTTGCGCTTGCTGAAAATCAGGTTTGAAAGCCCGTACGCCAATTTTTAAATTAAGAGAGATGTGGGAAATGCGGGATTGTGCAGCAAGATATTATTTCTAGAAAAGACTTGGCTGGAGAAACGATTGCGGTTTTTTATCAGTTTATAAAAGCGGTGTTCTTTCTCAAAAGATGTGTTCAAGACAGTGCACCTTGCTCTTGCAAAGGAAGATTAGCTATTATCCGGAAGCAATCCCGTCCGATGCGATCTACCGGACCTCTGAGAACCGTTAGCTCTTCGGGCATCAGAGAATCAGGTATGAGTGGCCCAAATACTGGTAAACCATTCAAAATACCGGCAGGCAAAAGCAGCACAGAAGCAGAGCGGACAAAAGAATAATACTGAACGTAACGCAATTGAGGGGAAATTTGGTGATTACAAACGCAAGTAAAGGCTCAGCCTTATTCAGGCCCACTTTCGATATACAAGCGTAAGCGTCATTTACCCCCAATTACTCTTCATGAACCCATTCCTATTGCCAAGTTCTAGGAGTGCTATAAGTAGTTTATGTTACTTGGTTATGCCCCATTCTTTGAGAGATTTTCTTAGATGTTTCCAAAGTAATTTCCATTATTTCATTGAGTTTATTATCGATTTGAATTGCGGGTCCTAATACTCCAATTGCTGCGATAACTTCATTGCTTACATCAAAAATAGGCGCTCCTACACCAGTTACACCTATATTAGTTTCATTTGATTCGACATAAATTTTCCTTTTTTTAATTTCGTGGAGGCGAGTCCGCCAAGCTTCTTTATCCATAATGGAGTAAGGGGTATGTTGGATATTAGAAGTTTCAATTATCCTGTCAATATAACTTTGGGGAAGGTAAGCTAATATCATGGGGCCCAAAATTCCATATAAAAATGGCCTTCTCTGTCCAACATGAGAGGAAAATTTTAAGCCTTCATGATTTTCTTTTTTATAAACATAAAGTATTTCATCACCATCTTTTACAGCCATTACAACAGTCTGCTTAGTTTTATGATGCAATTCATTTAATAGTTCCTCAGCTTCTTTTCCCAAATCAAGTGTTGAAGAAAGAAGATAACTAAATTCCATTAGTCTAAGTCCAAGTTGATAAGCAGACTTTTCTTCAATAAATTGTACAAACCCTCGATTTTCTAGAGTGCATAAAATTCTATAAACAGTGGAGGCTGGAATTTTCGTCAATTCTGAAATTTCTTTCGTTGTTAATGAAGTGTGCTCTATAGAAAAAGCTTGTAAAATATCGATTGCTCGATCAATTGACCGAATAGGCATAAGATTGACTTCCCGCATTATTTATCCTCCTAAATTTATATATGGATGATATTCACGCTAAAAAATAAAATGTTTTTATTAATAAGGCTAATAGTGTTTCATCTTTCATTCAACTCCAATCCCATTCGTTGCTAATTTCGAGGCATTCTAAACAAGTTCTTATTTTCAAAATCTGAAATGCCAAGAGAAGGATTTATGGATTACTATACGAGAAATAAGTGAGCGCGTAAAGTTAGGCGGATAAAAACTTAATCCGGAAAGGAAGAAATATGTAATTTAGTAATGAACGGTTTACCTTATATTAATCTCCTTTACTAATAAATTGCTGGGACTCCAGGTGGATAAATTGGCCAATTCTACCCCTTTTTTCTCCATCACTTTACGCCATTGTAAAGTTCTGTCATAAATCTATTTATATCATAGTTTTCGGTTTTTTGCAGGGTTAGATATCTACTAAGCCTTCTTTAGATAAACTGAGTATCTCTTGTTAAATGAAAATTTCAAAGGCAAAAAGTAATCTTGAAGAGCTCGTCCTAGTACTCAATTTCCGCTGAAAAATAGAAAAATTGAAACGCTATATTGTATCCATGATTTATATGTCTTTGTGCAAATTTACTCATTAAGATCAAAGAAGGAGATTGTCTGGTTTGTACAGATTTTACAACGAAGTCCCTTCAAAGAAAATGTGAAAATCGGGTTGGTAGAATATAATTCTCTTTAATACGTTAGAAAAATAAAGCAGAGGGAGAAAGAAACATCTTTCTCCCTCTGCTTTATTTTTGAGACCTGTCCATCAGTACAAAAGCTATTTAATTGTTTATAAACTTTGCAGTGCTTAGATAATAATTCGAGTTAATTACAACTGTTACTAAAATATTCAAAATATTCTTGACCTCAAAATCTCATTGTGATATATTTTATTTAACAAAAACGAGTTTAACAACTCACTACGCGAGAAGAGGATGTGTCTAAATTGAAAATTGCAATATTTAACGAATCAATTCCTGGAATTATTAAGGAGGATAGAATTTTTGATATTAGTAACCTTATACCTTGGAATTCAAAAGAACCGCAAATTTCTTTAGTTAAACTGATGGAAAACTATGAAGACTTAAAACTTGAAGTTGATGATTATATTTTGAAAGCAAACTCTTATCCATTAGAAGATGTCGTTTTAAGGCCTCCAGTTCCAAAACCGGGAAAAATTATTGCAGCTCCAGTTAATTATTACTTACATCAAGACGAAATGAATGAACAATTTGACAATGCTGAATATACGATAGAAAAACTTGGCTTCTTCTTAAAAGCTCCGTCCTCTATTATCGGACCTAATGAAACTGTTAAACTTCCCTATAAAGATAGAAGGACGGACCATGAGGCTGAGTTAGCTTTTGTGATTGGCAGAAAGGCTAAAGACGTTCCTGCTTCAGAAGCATGGAAGTATATTTTTGGTTACTTTGCTTTAATGGATATTACTGTAAGAGGAAAAGAAGATCGACCTTGGAGAAAATCATTTGATACATTTACGCCTATTGGCCCTTGGATTGTAACAGCTGATGAAATAGAAAATCCAAATGAGCTCGGTTTTAAGCTTTGGGTAAATGAGGAAGAACGTCATTCAGCGAATACAAGGGATTTGATTTATAATTGCTATCAATTTTTAGAAGCGGCGTCCGCAGTCATGACACTGGAACCGGGAGACATTCTTACTACGGGAACGCCTGAGGGAGTTGGGCCAATCACAAAGGGAGATATAGTCCGAATTCAGATAGATCGAATAGGGGAATTTTCTGTTTCAGTTGACTATAAATAAGGAAAGGGGTAAATCGTTATGAATGCTTCGAAAGAAATTCTTTCATTTAATAAAAAGCTAGAAGGAGAGAACCTTGGACCATTATGGTCTTCTATTCATCAATTAAATACCATTGAGCCCGAGGCAAAGCCAATTCCATATTTGTGGAAAAAAGAATTGATTGAGCGAAACTTAGAAGAAGCAGAAGAGCTTCTTGAAGTGGGTGCCGGAGCTGACCGACGTGCTGTCTTCCTAATAAATCCTGGGATGAAAGACTTGAAACCAGTTGGATGGGGAGGAGCAACACAAACACTTTATGCGGCGGTTCAAGCGGTGAAACCAGGTGAAATCGCACCTTCACATCGGCATACAACAACGGCGTTACGTTTTATTATGAAGGGAGAAGGAGCTAAAGGTCGGGTAAATGGTGAGAAAATCACGTTTGAACCAGGGGATTTCTTAATTACCCCTAGTTGGGTATGGCATGATCATGCGAATGAAGGAAATGAAACTGTGTATTGGATGGATTGTTTGGATTCACCGTTTACAAAATATATGAATGTAAGCTTTACAGAGTTTTATCCTGAAAAACAACAAAAGCTTTTAGTTCCGGATGATTATAGTTCAACGCGCTACCAAGGTGGAATGGTCCGCCCGATATCGGATCGTCAGCCAAGCCTTGCCCCCTTGGGTCGCTACAAATGGAATCAGACGAAAAGTGGCCTAGATGGATTAAGTAAGCTTAATCCAGACTTATTTGATGGATTTGCAGTGGAGTATATAAATCCTTCGACTGGTAAAGATGCAAATAACCGTATTGGCTCAAGAATGCAAAAGCTGAGTCCTGGTTTTCAAGGAAAGGCTCATCGTCATGTTCATAGCAATGTTTATCATGTTTTCAAAGGAACCGGTTACACGGTTATGAATGGCGTTCGGTTTGACTGGTCCGAAGGAGATTTTTTCGTCATCCCTTCCTGGATTTGGCATGAACACGTTAATACTTCTGATTCGGAAGAAGTGCTCCTATTTTCTACAAATGATTTGCCGATAATGGAAGCATTTGATTTTGAAAGAGTAGAAGAGTATGAACTTAATAATGGTCATCAGGAAATAAAGGAAGTATTTAAACCAATTTACTAAAAAAACATAGGTACAGGAGTGGATTTCATGGAAAAAGATCCTATTATTATTGCTGGTGCTGGGCCAGTAGGAGTAACGTTGGCGGAAATCTTAAGTTCGAAAGGAATACCAGTCCTTCTATTTGAAAAGAATGATGTACCAAATCGAGAATGGAGAGCTTCAACATTTCATGCCGGTACATTAGAGTTGTTAGAAGAAACTGGGCTCGTTGAGGAACTCATACAACGGGGTTTAAAGGCTGATAAAGTGCAATATAGAGACCGAAAGAATGGCCTATTCGCAGAATTTGATTTTGCTATGTTGAAAGATGAAACAAAATATCCTTATCGTTTGCAATGTTCCCAAGCAACCTATGTAGAGGTTGTATTTGAAAGACTGCGGAAAAGACCTTTAGTTGATATTAGATTTGAGTCCGAAGTGGTTGATTTTATACAGGATGATAATGGTGTTACGGTCATTGTTAAAACGCCTAAAGGAAAAGAGACATATCGTACGCCATACTTGTTAGGCACAGACGGAGGTCGTAGCACGATAAGGAAGAAGTTGGGGGTTACATTCGAAGGATATACACATGAAGAGCGCTGGATGCTTGTAGGGACAACAAGACCTTTTGATCAGTATATTTCAGATCTCGCTTATGTGAATTACATTGCTGACCCCAAAGAGTTTTTATTTATTTTGCGAGTTCCCGATGCCTGGCGTATATTATTCCCGGTACCCCCTCATGTAAAAGATGAAGATGCTTTAAATGAAGATACAATTCAACGAACTATGCAAGAGGCGCTAAATACAAAAGATTACTTTCCTATTGTAGAAAATACTATTTATAAGATTCATCAAAGAGTAGCAGGAAAGTTTTATGAAAATCGGGTTGTCCTAGTTGGGGATGCAGCACATCTAAACAGCCCAATGGGCGGTTTAGGATTAAACAGCGGAATCCATGATGCTGTCGATCTTAGCAAACGCATGATAAGAATTTGGGAAAGGACAACTAATGCAAAAGATGAGTTGGACATGTATAGCACGGTACGTAGAAAAGTAGCCATTAACTATGTAAAAGAAATTAGTGAGAAAAATACCTCTACATTAAAAGAAGAAAATCAAGAACAACGTGCAAAATTACAAAAAGATATGGCTGATCTTGCAAACGATCCTATCCGTGCAAAACAATGGATGCTACGTTCAGCAATGATTGCAAGTGTTAGAGAGCAAGGAATAGGAGAACCGCCATCAAGGCAAACGAGTTTCCAGTCATGATTGCTTGGTATTCAACAATAATGTAAACGCTTACCAGAGGGTATACCTAGATGCGTTCTAATCATAAAGAACTCAAATGCCCCTGCTGATTTATGTTAAGCTTCCAACGTATATACACACTTGTAATTGATTGAAATCAATAAAATGTGGGTGTAATCATCTTTGTGTATAGTGTCGGTTTAAATTACGACAAGACGTAAGTGGTCATAAAATATAAATAAAAGGAGAAAAACCCTATGAGGCCAAAAAACGTACGGAGGATACTTGTAAACTTATTGACAATATTAGGTGTTTTAATATTTGTCGCGGGTTGCAATGAAAACGCTACACCGAAATCTGGTAATAATACGTCGGCAGAAGATGTTAGTGAAACTAGTAAAGATACAACCAAGGTTAATAGGAACATTAGTATTGGGACAACTCCGGTTGGAGTATCTTACAATTCCGTAGGTACAGGCTTGGCCAAAGTAATTAGCACCAATTCAGATGTTAAAATGTCTGTAAAACCTTCAAATGGAATTAGTGCATGGGGGCCTCAATTAAATAGGGGAGAAATCGAGTTAGGAGTTGCTTCTGGACCTGACTTAGTATGGGCATTCAGAGGAGAAAATGGTTATGAACCAACTAAAAATATGCGGTTGTTAGTGAGAGGTAACTATTTGGGTGTAACGGGGGCGGCCGTTCGAGAAAACACATCTATACACAGCATAGCGGATTTAAAAGGAAAGAAAGTCGCTGCTGATTATCCAGGATCAGCCATTGCTAAAATGGTATTAGAAGCGGCATTAACAGTTAATGGTTTAGGATGGGCTGATGTACAACAAGTTCCAATACCTACTACTTCTGCAGGAATCGAAGCCATTCAAGATAACCGAGTTGATGCGGCGTTTGCACTTACACCCACAACACCCATTGCTCAGGAAGTTCATAATGCTGTAGGTATGCGCTCAGTTTCATTTCTAGATAATGTTTCAGTAAATGATATTGACAGCGTTGAACAAGAAACAATTGATAACATCAACGCAATCGTTCCAGGCGTGAGATTAGCAGTTATAAAAGAAAGCGGATATATTGCCGAAGATCAGATCGGGTTAGAATATCCTTCACTGATGGTAGCCTCTTCACATTTATCAGATGAGGTTGCTTATGAAATAATGGAAACACTTTGGATGAATTATGAAGAACTCCATCCAATTCATGATTGGTTCACAACATGGACTCCCGAAGGAATGTTTGATCCAGAACCAGATTTACCATACCATCCTGGAGCAGTCCAGTTTTTTAAAGATAAAGGAATATGGAATGATGAAGTGGAAAAAAATCAGGAAATACTATTAGAACAGGCTGCCTCCTAATCATAATAATTAATAATAGTGAACAGAAGATTTAGCATTATCAGCTTATTTATAAGTCGCTAATGCTAAATTGTTCGTTCACCCATCAGAATAAGTGTGGAAAAACATAGTCCTATAATGTAGTTACGGGGAGGGATCATGATGAATAATACGGAAGAAAATTTTAAAAAGGATTTGAATTTGGAAAAGGTTGAAGAAATAGAGTTTCAAAAGTACAGAAAGTTCGAAGGTTCATTTCTTAAGACTTTACTGAGTACTAACTTGGCTTTAATACCCATAGTAGGTATTTTGTACATTTTAGGAATTCACCAAAAGCTAGGATTAAGTATTTATACCGAACAATATATTGGTATATTTCTTGGCCTAGTTTTATGTGCTGTTTACTTAAGTGTACCCGCAACTAAAAGGGCCTCTAAAACAAAGATTCCTTGGTATGATTGGATTTTGGCTGCATTAGGATTGAATGCAGGGTTATATATATTATTTTTTTATCCAACCATTGTCATGGGAATGGGTACAGTAACGACAAATCGTTTTATTCTAAGTGTAATGGCTGTTTTGTTAATCATGGAGGCGATAAGGAGATTACTAGGTAAAGGATTACTTATCGTTGTTCTTGTATTTTTATTTTACGGATACTTTGCACCTTATTTCCCAGGAATATTTAAAGGGTCATCCACTCCTGTGGATCAGTTGTTTAACTATATGTATCTTGATTCAAATAGTTTATTAAATTTATTAGCAATCGCTGCAACGATCGCATTAAGTTTCATATTCTTTGGGCAAATTTTATTATATTTTGGTGGAGCAGATATTCTAAATAACTTTGCTATTTCCGCATTTGGTCGTTTTCGTGGTGGCCCTGCGAAAGGTTCAATATTAGGTTCTAGTTTGGTAGGTACCATTACGGGTGGTCCGGTAGCAAACGTAATTTTAACAGGTTCCGTGACAATCCCCTTAATGAAAAAAAGTGGCTATTCTTCGGAAGAAGCAGGTGCAGTAGAATCTGTTGCTTCCACAGGAGGGCAAATTATGCCGCCTGTAATGGGAGTTGCTGCTTTTATTATAGCTGAAACACTAGGAGTTCCTTATGCAGACGTAGCCTTAGCAGCGTTGATACCAGCTCTCTTCTTTTATCTTTGTCTCTTTTTCCAAGTAGACTTTATTGCCGGAAAAAAGGGAATCAAAAGAATGGAGAAGAAAGATATTCCCCTCATGGTTAATGTACTTAAAAAAGGGTGGATGGTTATTCCAACTCTTGCTTCCCTTATCTACCTATTGTTTTTCTTAGGCTATTCACCGCAAATTTCAGGTTTGTATGCCTCTGTGGTCGGAATTGTTTTCTTGTCCTTTCAAAAAGAAATAAGGAAAAAAATGATTAAATTATTTCCTGTTATTTTTATTGATACCGGAAAAGTTATGTTAGAGATTGGAATTGTCCTTTCAGCTGCTGGATTAATTGTTGGAATTACTGGGATTACTGGTCTCGGATTCAACTTAGGATTAATACTTACCAGCCTTGCCGAATACGGGTTATTTTTTCTATTAGTAGCTAGCGCCATAGTTTCAATTATATTAGGAATGGGTATGCCCTCTGTTGCAGCATATGCTCTTGTAGCAGTTTTGGTCGCACCAACTCTTGTGGAGCTGGGAATTGATCCATTAGCTGCTCATTTGTTTGTTTTTTACTTTGCAATTTTGTCTAATTTCACTCCCCCTGTAGCAATGGCCTGTTTTACAGCAGCTCCAATCGCCAAAGCGGATCCAACAAAAATTGGTTTTCAAGCAATGCGGTTAGGTGTGATTGGTTATATAGTCCCTTTCCTCTTTGTCTATGCACCGGAATTGTTACTTCGCTATAACAATCCTGCGCCTTGGTTGGAAACAATCACAACAATTGGTACCGCATTAATTGCGTGTTACTTATTGGCTATGGCATTTGAAGGTTATTTGTTCCAGGCTTTAACACCAATTAAGCGAGTCATTATTTTTATATTAGCCGGTTGTTTATTTGTCCCAATATCTGTGTGGGAGTATAGCTGGATATTGAATAGCGTTGCATTTGTTTCCTCTATAATTTTCATAGTAAAAGAATGGAGAATACGAAATAAAATGAAGGAGTCTGCTTTTTCTTTATTGCATGCCAAATAAGATAAAGAGGTGGCTTTTCTAGTTATGAAAATTAATTTACTTATTAATAATGTTGAGATCGAGACAGAAAACTATTCTGAAGTAAATGATCCAGGGCGTCTCACTGATGTGGTTGGACACGTTGCAATAGGAAAAGCGCAGCACGTTGAACAAGCCGTGAAAGCAGCACATGAAGCTTTCTTATTATGGCGGAATGTCTCTTTAACAGAACGTATTAGACTATGTTTAAAAGCAGCAGATAGATTGGAAGCTGAAAGTTCATCATTGGCAAAAATAATTTCAAAAGAAAATGGAATGCTATTGGAGACGACTAAAGCGGAGATTCATGTTGCCGCAACGGGAATTAGAAATGTTGCAAGTTTAGCAGAATCTGCATTGAAATCAGAATATATAGAAGACGGGATGAGTTGGGTTCAGGTAGAAAAAAGACCAATGGGAGTAATCGCGGGCATTGTTCCATGGAATGCGCCTATGATTCTAACAATGCAAAAGCTCGCACCAGTATTAATTGCAGGTAATACGATTGTGTTCAAGCCATCGCCATTTGCTGCAATGGGCGTATCGATAGCCCTGAAGAAAATATCTGAAATATTTCCCCCTGGGGTTATTAATGTTGTACATGGTGATGCAGATGTTGGTTCAGCATTAACAACACATCCACTCATTAGAAAAATATCTTTTACAGGAGGAGGGGAAACTGCGAAGCATGTTATGAAAGCCGCCGCAGACGCATTAAAAAGTATTCACCTTGAGTTGGGAGGAAATGACGCTGCCATCATCTTACATGATGTTGATTTAGATGAGGTCGTTCCAAAAATTGCAAGTGCAGTATTTAGACGATCAGGGCAGTATTGTTATGCAATTAAAAGAATTTATGTGCCAAGTAATTTATACAAGCAGTTTTGCGAAAAGATGTGTGTACTGACAGATGAATATAAAATTGGCCATCAATTAAATAAAGAAGCTAATTTTGGACCGATTAATAATAAGAGGCAATTTGAAAACATTAAAGATTTGATTAACAGAATAAAAAGTAGTAACGCAAAAATGATTGAGTTAGGCAAAAAACTTGAACCCGAGAATTGGGACAATGGTTATTATTTAAGACCAATTATTGTGACAAACCCGGAACCAGATGATGAAATTGTTCGATGCGAACAGTTTGGCCCAATCATCCCGATTATCTCCTATGAAAGTGAAGAAGAAGTAATCAGAATGGTTAATGACACCGAGTATGGATTAGGCTCATCGATATGGTCAACCGATGAGGAAAAAGCTTTGAAGATCGCAAGGGAAATTGAAGCAGGAATGACGTTCATAAATGGTGCGGGACAAACTTCATTAGGTTATAAATATATGCCATTCGGTGGAATAAAGCAAAGTGGTATCGGTAGAGAAAATTCCAAGATGGCTTTTGATGAATATATTGAGATTCATGCAATTAATCTGCACAAAAGAGAATAAAACAATATCATAGGGGGAGGATATATTTGAATCTAGAAATGGACTTAATAAATACGGCAGATGCAATGTTAGATGCGCTCCAAGAAATGGGAGTAACCTATCTGTTTAGCAATCTAGGAAGTGATCATCCAGCAATAATTGAAGGCCTGGCAAAGGCAAAAGCGTTAGGTCGACCACTTCCAGAGGTTATTATTTGTCCTCATGAATATGTTGCTCTATGCGCTGCACATGGTTATTTTTTGTTGAGCGGCGAGGCCCAGGGAGTATTTGTACACACAGATGTCGGTACGCAAAACTTAGGAGGTAGTTTACATAATGCACTCCGTTCACGGATACCCGTCTTTATTTTTTCTGGGGAAACCCCCTATACAATGGATGGGGAATTACCAGGTAGTCGAAACTCACACATTAATTACTTGCAAAACGTTTATGATCAAAGAGGGATTCTAAGAAACTACGTGAAGTGGGAACAAGATATAAGAACTGGGAAGAATGTTAAACAGCTCGTTTATAGAGCATTTCAACTGGCATATAGTGAACCCAAAGGACCTGTTTACTTAACCGGGGCTAGGGAAGTTTTAGAAGAAGTGGTCCATTCTTCGGAAGACTTATCTTCCAAATGGAAGCCGGTTGAAAAGAACTCTTTATCTTGGGAAAGTGTTTCCTTTATCGTAGAAAACGTCGTGAATGCTAGTAATCCTGTCTTAATTACCTCTCACTTGGGAAAAAATGAAAAAAGTGTGGAGCAAGTTGTTAAGTTCTGTGAAAGCTTAACTATTCCAGTAATTGAAGTTAATCCTACTTACCTGAACTTTCCAAGCGATCACCCATTGCACCTTGGATTTAATGTAACTGAATTAATTTCGGATGCGGATGTGATTATAGTAATAGACTCAGATATTCCTTGGGTGCCTTCTATGAATCAGCCAAACGAGGATTGTAAAGTAATATTTATAGACACGGACCCTATAAAATCCGATATCCCGTTATGGCATATACCATCCGAAGTTTTTTATCAGGTAGATTCTTATTTAGGATTGACTCTGTTAAATCAATATATTGATAGTATTGATTTGGATGAAAATAAATTTAAAGAAAGATATGTGAAATTAAAGAATATACATGAAAAGCAGCGAGTTGAATGGAGAAAGGCGGAGGAAGAACCTAGCGACGGTATTATTACTCCCGAATGGCTTACGGCTTGCATAAGAAATGCAATTGATGAAGAAACAATAATTTTAAATGAAACTATTACGAATTCGATGGCGGTGCAAAATCATTTGCCACGGAATAAGCCAGGCACTTTATTTGGTAATGGAGGATCTTCATTGGGATGGAATGGGGGTGCAGCCTTGGGTGCAAAACTTGCAAAGCCCGACAAAACAATAGTTTCTTTAACAGGCGATGGCACTTATCTATTTAGTTTACCATCCTCTGTACACTGGCTTTCAAGGAGATACAAAGCCCCTTTTTTAACGGTTATTTACAATAACCAAGGTTGGAATGCAACTAAAAATAATTTATTAAGACTCTATCCAGAAGGTATTGCAAATCGGGATGATAGATATTGGGTTAATTTCGATCAACCTGCAGACCTTGCGAAAATTGCTGAAGCTGCAGGGGGCGCATTAGCCCTAACGGTTTCTGATCCATCTGAACTTCAAGAAGTTCTAAATAAAGGAGTAGAAGCTGTAAAAGCAGGTCGTTCTGCAGTCATTGATGTTAAACTTCAAAAAATTTCTGAACAAAAGGATTAGGGAAACATTGGTACTGAAATAAATAAGAAGTTACTAACGGGTGTCCCTATTTTATTGCACAGAAGATAGCGTTTCTAGTTACTAATAAAATCTCGTTTATAATTTATCTACTACTCCCCGAAATAGTAGGCCCATTTATGTTTTGTTTTTTAGAAAGTTAAAAATACTATCGGCGAAATTAACAGTAGTAGTGTAAGATGAGGATGATTAACAAAATAATAAATGAGGTAAAGGCGCCTTTCACATCCTGAGGAATTTTTTTCAGGATTACGTGAAGGTGCCTTTTTTTCGTGTTATTTTCATTCAATAGGAACTCTTACCTCTGAAGGTGGCACTAATGTCAAGACGTAATAAAGCAAGTGAAGCGAAATAAAGGAGGATCCAATATGTCGCAAGATAAGATCAGCGTGATTGTAGAAGAAATTAAAGAAGAAACGCCTCTCGAGGTTATCCAGAGAAAAGTATTCATTTCTGTTGATACTCTTCTCGGCAGGCAGGATCTTCGTGCTTGCGGTGTCACGGAAAAATATTTCACAATATTGAATATACTACTCACTTTTGATATAGTGTCTGAAAGTTAGAAAGAAAGGATACTTTTATCATGAATGGAGTTTTAGACTTATGCCAATTAACCGGTTTATCAAACGAACAGTGTAAAATTATTTTAGGCGTGGCTCAAAACCTTCAAATAATCGCTGACATTTCTCAAGCAGATATATTTATTGATTGTCTGTTGGAAGAGGAAAATGCAGCTTTAATTGTAGCTGAAGCAAAACCTGCTACAATTCCATCTTTATACCAAAACAGCTTATTAGGACAGATAGCGTTGGAAGACATGGAACCAGGTGTGTTATTTAGTTTGAAAACTGGAAAGTCAATTTCCGGATCAAGGGGCATTACGGAGGAATCTGGAGTGATGCAGCAAGATATCGTACCGATAAAAGACTTGGCCGGAGAGACGATCGCGGTTTTAATTAAAGAAAAAGACATCTCACGTGAGGTACAGCAAGAAAAGAACATCGGAAAACTTATGAAAACAACTGAAGCTGATGACAAACAAGATGTAATTAAGTCCATAATCGTTCAGGAAATTCATCATCGGGTGAAAAATAATCTACAAGTTATTTCAAGTTTACTCCGCTTACAAAAGAGGCGTACTTCCTCCAAAGAGGTAGCCAATGTGTTTCAAGACAGTATATCTCGTATATCCAGTATGGCCTTGGTTCATGATCATTTAGCGCAAAGTGGAATCGGGGAGGCCAATGTTAAGACTTTAATTAAACAAGTTGCGTCTTTGCTTGTCACTTCATCCAGTACTCCTGATCAAAACATTTCGGTATCTGTTGAGGGGGAATCCGTATTTTGTCCATCGGATAAAGCAACAGCTGTAGCACTCATTGTTAATGAATTAATACAGAATAGTATAAAACATGCTTTTCTTTTACGTGATGAGGGAAACATTGATATCACTTTAACGGTTCGAAAACAGATGGTTACTATTATCGTAATGGACAATGGATGTGGGATAGGTGATTCGTTTTTACCTAGTGAAACATCATCTTTAGGACTACAGCTGGTTGATATGTTGGTTGAAGAAAGACTGCAAGGTGTACTTTCATTCCTCCAATCCGACAAAGGGACAAAAGTTTCTATAACCTTTCCGATAATAGAGAGTCAAGACTGATAAGTATATAGTGTTAAAATGCACAATAACTAGATTTATATACAATGTTTTTAGATAAATAAAAACACTCTTTACAAAATTAATAGCAGTAGTGTAAGATGGGGATGATTAACAAAATGATAAATGAGGCAAAGGCGCCTTTCACGTCCTGAGGAATTTTTTTCAGGATTATGTGAAAGCGTCTTTTTTTCGTGTTATCTTCGTTCAACAGAAAACTCCCACCTCTGAAGGTGGCACTAACGCCAAGGCGTAATGGATTGGAAGCGTTATCAAACAAAAGGGGTGTTGCACGGTGAAATTGTCTTGTGTAGTAAAAGGAACTCATTATTCGTTTACGTCGGTGAAAGATGTACTGGCCAAAGCAAGTGAAGCGAAATCAGGTGATGTCATGGCGCGGGTGGCGGCAGAATCATCGCTTGAGCGCATGGCAGCAAAAGTAGTGCTCAGCGAAATACAGCTGAAAGATATTTATGAGAATCCGGTCATTCCGTACGAAACAGACGAAGTGACACGTCTGATTTACGATGATATTAGTGAGACGATTTACAAAGAGATTCAAAGCTGGACAGTGGGTGAACTGAGAAATACTATTCTTTCCTATGAAACAGGTACGGATCAACTTTTGAAACTTTCAAGAGGATTGACAAGTGAAATGATTGCGGCTGTCGCCAAGCTCATGTCGAGTATTGACCTTGTACTCGCTTCGCAGAAAATGAAATATCAAGCACACTGCAATACGACCATCGGGGAGCCGGGTCGCCTAGCATTCCGCTGCCAGCCAAATCATCCAAATGACGTGCCGGAGGGAATCTTGTACTCCTTGAAAGAAGGTTTGTCATACGGAGCAGGTGATGCGGTAATCGGCATTAATCCAAATGTGGATACGGTCGAGTCAGTTAAAAGGCTTTTGACCTTGTCGCATGAATTTATGGAGCAATGGAAGATACCAACGCAAAACTGTGTACTGGCCCATATTACGACACAAGTGGAGGCTTTAAGACAGGGGGCCCCAATTGCGCTCATGTTTCAAAGTTTAGCCGGTACACAAAAAGGTAACGAAGCATTTGGCATTTCTAAAGAAATTATTGATGAAGGCTACGAGATGATGGCTCGTTATGGTACATCAGCAGGCCCGAACTTTATGTATTTTGAAACGGGACAAGGCTCGGAAGTCTCGTTAAATGCGGCCCATGGTGTAGATATGCAGACGCTGGAAGCGAGAACCTACGGGTATGCACGTCACTGGAAGCCTTTCATGGTGAATAACGTTTCCGGATTTATTGGACCGGAAACACTTTATGACGGGCGCCAGCTAATTAGAGCGGATCTTGAAGATGTATTCATGGGGAAATTGCATGGCTTGCCAATGGGCATCGCCCCAACCTACACGAATCATATGGATGCCGATCAAAATGATCAAGAAGTGGCCGGGATGTTAACCGCATTGGCGGGAGCAAATTTCTACATGGGTGTACCAGGTGGAGATGATGTCATGCTGAATTATCAAGATACAAGCTATCACGACGATGCTAGTTTACGTGAGCTTCTTGGGCTGCGTCCGCTTCGCGAATTTGAAAAATGGATGGAAAATATGGGCTTAATGGAGAATGGAAAACTGACAAAACGTGCAGGAGATTTATCGATCTTCGACTAAAGGGGGGAGGGGTACAATGGATATTCAAGAAATTGTTCGAAAAGTAGTGGAAGAACTGTCAAAAGACAAGGAATTTCCAAAAGAAAACACGGCGCTAGTGACAGAAGAGGTTATCAATTTTCCAGAGGAACGGGTACGGGGAGTGGAGGCACCGCATAACGAGGAGTCTATTAAACGAGCCCAGAGTATTTCACCTGCCCGAATTGGAATTGGCCGGGCTGGAACCCGGATGCAGACGACTAGCTATTTGCAATTTTTAATTGACCATGCGGCTGCACAGGATGCGGTTTTAAAAGATGTAAGTGATGAGCTTCTTCAAGAAATGAATCTGCATAAATTGGAAACGGAAGCTAAGGATATGAAGACCTACTTGATGGATTTGGATGCTGGACGAAAGTTGTCGGATGAATCTGTTACATGGCTGAAGGAGAATGGCGACAAAGGGAAAGATGTCCAAATTATTGTATGTGATGGATTAAGCTCCTCTGCTGTAGAAGCCAATATAAGGGACCTGCTTCCTGCTTTAATGCAAGGATTGCAATTGAAAAATATTAGCGTCGCCAAGCCGTTTTTTATTAAGCGGGGGCGTGTATGGGTACAGGACGAAGTCGCAGCCATCGTGGATTGTAACCTTGTCATTTCGTTGATAGGTGAACGGCCGGGCTTAAATACCGATGAAAGCTTGAGTGCCTACATGATCTATCGACCGAATGAAAACACGGTTGAGGCCGACCGGACCGTCATTTCCAATATTCATAAAGGCGGGCTTGCCCCGGTGGAAGCCGGTGCTCATATATCGGAGTTGATGGAGCAAATGCTGCTGGCTAAGTCTACAGGGGTTTCATTTGCCCGGAAAAGCAACGCTAAATTATAGTGAAATGCTTTTGTAATGAAAGTGAGAGTGCCGGTACTTGTTATTTATGGGTCAAAATGATTTGTTAGGAGGAAGCGACGATGAATCGAGAAGGTACAGCATTAGGAATGGTCGAAACTAAAGGTCTCATTGGCTCAATTGAGGCAGCGGATGCAATGGCTAAAGCGGCAAACGTTAACCTGATTGGGAAAGTACATGTAGGTGGCGGGATTGTAACGGTTCTTGTCCGAGGTGATGTCGGCGCTGTGAAAGCAGCAACGGACTCAGGAGCCGCAGCAGCCCAACGTGTAGGAGAACTGCTTTCTGTGCACGTCATTCCAAGACCGCATAATGAACTGGAAATGATTTTGCCAAAAGGACAAAGCTAAGCTGTTTTATCTAGAAAGGCGTGAACGATATGGACAGGCAATTGATTGAACAAATCGTCGCTGACGTGACGGCCCAACTTCGAAAGACTGCTGTCTCTGTGTCGCCAGATAGCACGATCCCGGTTGTGGTTTCAGCTCGACACGTTCACCTGTCCCCTGAGCATATTGAAGCCCTATTCGGCAAGGGATATGAGCTGACGAAACGAAGGGATTTATCCCAACCGGGTCAGTTTGCTTCAAATGATACCGTTGTAATTGCGGGGCCGAATGGGAGTCTGGAACGTGTACGTGTTCTAGGTCCTGCCCGCAAGCTGACGCAAGCTGAAATTAGCTGGACCGATGCCATGAAAATTGGCCTTCGCCCGCCAATACGTGAATCTGGCAATATAAAAGGATCAGCGTCATGTACCCTTATTGGTCCCGCTGGAAGCGTATCTCTCCCAGAAGGGCTGATTATTGCCCAAGCCCATATTCATATGTCTCCTAGAGATGCGAAAAACTTTGGAGTGATCAATGGAGAATTTGTGACAGTTGAAGTTAGCGGTGAACGGCCGTTGACAATCGATAAAGTATTGATTCGTGTGTCCGATCGTTATCGCCTAGAAATGCACATTGATACTGACGAAGCAAATGCGGGTTTTATCAGGTCTGGTGCCCCGGGACGAATTGTAACCGAACGTACAAGTATTTAAGTGCAAGCGGCAAACCGAAGATGATCGGTTACGTTGGAATTGGAAAGCCACAAGTAATGAGCATTTTTTGAATCAATAAGAATATTTGATATCTCTTGTCGCTCTTCATAGCGATTTTTCAGGAGCCATCATAAAAAGTCGGTAATTAGCGACTTTCTGTGATGGCTCCTTTTACATTCCTTCATATGTAAATATACTCCTGTGTTACGGCGGATTTGAAAATGACCTGGCAATAGGGAGTCTAACTACTTTACTCCTCTCCATTGTTTGCAAGGAAGATAGATACTCGTTCATGAATGTCCTGAATTACATGAAAAGCAAGCATCTCACCACTTTATATACATTTCTTAATCGAGAATTGTGTAACATAGTTGAGAATTAATAGTTATATATAATTTATAATTCATCAAGAATAAACAGGACATCTTAATACTTGCTGTCACTATTTATACATAAAGATAGAAAAAACGACAATTATGAGTGTATTTGTTGACAAAAATGACTGGTTATACAATAATTAATATGTAATTAGAATTATTATAGTTAAGCAGTGATCCTCACATAATGATTGCTGCGGTTTAGGTTTTGACGAAATGACCTAGACTAACTATAAATAACACATTAGGAGGAATTATTTATGTCTTTAATCGGAAAAGAAATCCTACCATTCAAAGCGTCAGCTTACAACGCTGGTACAGGTGAGTTCATCGATGTAACTGACGACAACATGAAAGGTCAATGGAGTGTTGTTTGCTTCTACCCAGCAGACTTTACATTCGTTTGCCCAACTGAACTTGGCGATCTTCAAGACCAATACGCGACACTAAAAGAGCTTGGCGTTGAAGTTTATTCCGTTTCTACGGACACACACTTTACACATAAAGCGTGGCACGATCACTCTGATACAATCAGCAAGCTTGAATACATTATGATCGGTGACCCTTCCCAAACAATTACACGCAACTTCGATGTACTTGACGAAGAGGCTGGTCTTGCAGATCGCGGTACATTCATCATCGATCCGGACGGCGTTGTACAAGCACTTGAAATCAATGCGGGTGGAATCGGACGTGATGCAAGCATCCTAGTCGACAAAATCAAAGCAGCACAATATGTACGTAACAACCCAGGTGAAGTTTGCCCGGCGAAATGGAAAGAGGGCGAAGAAACCCTTAAACCGAGCCTTGACCTAGTAGGTAAAATTTAATTTCGCGATAGCGGAATAACGGGGGCGGCCCCTTTTCTTTAGGGATAGGGGCCCCCTTCTTTTTTTGAGGCGTTCGGTGGATGCCTTAGATGTTGAATTGACTAACTCGATTCAACATCTAAGGCAATCACGCCGACTTATGTTTAAGTAAAGTACAAATTAAGGAGTAGATTACATGATACTAGATGCAGATATAAAAGCACAATTAGCCCAATACCTTAAAATGATGGAGGGCGATGTGCTGCTTAAAGTTAGCGCGGGAGATGATAAGGTTTCGCGTGAAATGCTGGAACTTGTGAATGAACTAGCCACCATGTCATCACGCATTAAAGTGGAGCATGCAGAGTTGGAAAGAACTCCTAGCTTTAGTGTCAATCGCATCGGCGAGGATACTGGAGTTGTTTTCGCCGGTATTCCGCTTGGACACGAATTCACTTCACTTGTCCTGGCTCTATTGCAAGTGAGCGGCAGAGCGCCAAAAGTGGATAAGAAAGTCATTGAGCAAGTGAAGAAAATCGAGGATGTACTTCACTTTGAATCATATATTAGTTTGAGCTGTCAAAATTGCCCGGAAGTGGTACAGGCACTTAACCTCATGAGCGTATTGAACCCGAACGTTACGCACACGATGATTGACGGGGCGGCGTATAAAGAAGAAGTGGAGAGCAAAAATATTCTTGCTGTCCCAACGGTATACTTGAATGGTGAACCGTTCACAAACGGCCGTAAGACGATTGAAGAAATCTTGGCTGAACTCGGAAGCGGCCCGGACGCATCAGAGTTTGCCGATAAAGATCCATTTGACGTACTCGTTGTTGGCGGAGGCCCAGCTGGTGCGAGTGCTGCGATCTACGCGGCTCGTAAAGGGATTCGCACTGGAATTGTCGCTGAGCGTTTCGGCGGTCAGATTTTGGATACGGCTGCGATTGAGAACTTCATTAGTGTAAATCGCACGGAAGGTCCTAAACTAGCGGCTAGTCTTGAGGAACACGTGAAAGACTATAATATCGATGTGATGAATTTGGTACGTGCGAAACGTTTGGAGAAGAAAGACCTCATTGAAATCGAATTGGAAAACGGTGCTGTTCTGAAGAGTAAATCCGTCATCCTTTCAACAGGAGCGCGCTGGCGCAATGTCGGCGTACCGGGCGAGGCGGAATTCAGAAACAAAGGGGTCGCCTACTGTCCGCATTGTGATGGTCCATTGTTTGAAGGCAAAGATGTTGCGGTAATCGGTGGCGGAAACTCCGGTATCGAGGCGGCAATCGACCTTGCGGGAATCACCAACCATGTAACCGTCCTTGAATTCGCACCTGAACTAAAAGCCGATTCTGTTTTGCAAGATCGTCTGTACAGCTTGCCGAATGTCACTGTCGTGAAAAACGCTCAAACAAAGGAAATCACCGGTACGGATAGCGTAAACGGGATTACGTATATTGATCGTGATTCAGGTGACGAACACCATGTCGAGTTAGCTGGTGTATTCGTTCAGATCGGTTTAGTCCCGAACACGGATTGGCTAGGCGACGCAGTGGAACGCAATAAATTCGGTGAAATTGTTGTCGATAAGCGTGGCGCCACGAACGTCCCAGGCGTATTTGCAGCGGGAGACTGTTCAGATAGCGCGTATAAACAAATCATTATTTCAATGGGATCCGGAGCGACTGCATCACTAAGCGCATTCGATTATCTCGTTCGAAACTAAATCATTCCTATGCAGAGGAACAGGTCAAAAATAGACCTGTTCCTTTTTTCATCCAAGAAATTATGATAAAAAGAAAATTAGTATATGATAGAAGTAAGTTACGCAGAGGGGAAAAAACTAGGGAGGATATTTTATGAAAGCATGGACCAGGAATATTGAAATACATGCACCGATCGAACAAGTGTGGAGTTTTTTTGACGGCTCGTTAGATAAAATGCAACAAATCATGCCTCAAGTCGTGGAACACAAGCTAGTTCACCTAACGGAAAATAAGGTAGGAAGCATCTATCGCCAGAAATATAAGGAAGGGAAACGCATAGAAGAGTATGACGTGGAAACATTGGAATATGTGGATGAGCCTGCTCATAAAAAGCTGAAAGTCGGCTTTACCCTTGCACACCTATTTGAAATTACGGCTCAATATGAATTAGTGAAAATACAGGACCATCAAACTTCGTTGACCTACACCGTAACCAATCGCCCGTTAAAGTGGTTTGTCAAATTATTTTTATGGTTTGCAACGGATAAGGTGGTCAACGAATTTTTAGAACGTGTGAAAAAGCAAGCCGAAAAACAGTAATTCTGGAGGGGGAGTCATGGAGTTTCTAAGAAATACCCAATATATCAGAAGTGTGAAACTGCAACGTGATCGAGTTCCATCTTTCCACACGTTTCCTTTTCAGTTACCTAGCATTGCCACGTTGGACGAGCTTTTTCTCCATCCGTATGTCACGTTTTTCGTAGGGGAAAACGGGATGGGGAAGTCCACCTTATTGGAGGCGATTGCGGTGGCAGCTGGATTTAATCCGGAAGGGGGATCCTTTCACTTCAATTTTTCAACGTATGACTCGCATTCTAATTTGGATGATTATTTAACGTTAATCAAAGGCGTTAACAGACCGAAAGACGGGTATTTTCTCCGGGCTGAAACGTTTTACAATGTGGCTTCCAATATTGAAGAATTGGACAGTGATCTTGCGGCAGCTCCCCGTATTATTGATTCATACGGAGGGGTCTCCCTCCACCAACAGTCACATGGCGAATCGTTTTGGGCCACCTTCATGAACCGGCTGCAAGGAAAAGGGATTTATCTTATGGATGAGCCTGAAGCTGCGTTATCTCCGTTGCGCCAATTGTCCATGCTATCCCGAATTCATGAATTGGTCGGACAACAGTCGCAATTTATCATCGCTACTCATTCTCCAATCATCATGGCTTATCCGAATGCCCAAATCATTGAGTTTACAGAGGGCGGGGCAAAGGAGACGTCGCTTGAAGAAACGAGTCATTATCAAATGATGAAACAATTTTTTGATGATAAAGATCGGTTACTGCATCACTTATTGAATGAATAACAGCACTCTATTTCTGAATCAAAAACTGCCATTCCCCTTGTCTGATAGGGAGAGGCAGTTTTTTATTCTATTTAATCCCTTCACCTTGACTCAGCTAGCAGAAACGTATTATATTATTCATATCATTTATATAGGTTTTAGGGAGTTAAAGAACAAAACTGACTGACTTGTCAATCAGGTGAGGAAAGAGGTAGAGCGGTTGGTTAAAATCGACAGGAGAGAGGAACTGTTACAGGTTGCCCTCGAAATTTTTGCGACGAAGGGATATCATGCAACCAAAATTTCAGATATCGTCAAGCAGGCAGGAGTTGCCCAAGGAACTTTTTATTGGCATTTCAAAAGCAAAGAAGAAATAGCGAAGGAAATTATTGAGGATGGGAAGGTTAACTTGCTCGCTGCGATTCAACAAGGGTATCGACAAACATACGGAACGAGCGAGGATATGATCGAATCTACCATCTCCCTAATGAGAAAGATTTTTACGTTTGCAAAAGAGCATAGAAATCTTATGACGATTTTGCTGATTAAAGGCAACGGGGCTGATCCGGAAATAAGAGAAGCGATCACGGAAACGATAACAGAAGTCGAAAATGCCTTTAAACAAAATATCCAGCGGGCGACAGAACTTGGCATGCTGGAGTCAGCTTCGAATATTGAGCTCCGGGCAGGCATGTTGACCAGTTTGGTGTTGGGGACTCTATCACGATGGCTATTTGGCCCCGAAAATGATCTGGATCATGTCCCGACATCCACGGTGGAAGAGATTACAGATGCGTTAGTGCAGTTTGAATTTTACGGGCTGATCGGCCAAAGGAGGGTGTAAGTTGTCTATTATCAGAAGAATAAATGGGGAATACGGAATTCATAACGACAACGGCATGCAGGTGAAAGGGATGGAAGCAGCGAATGGCAACGGCCTTTCGCCAATTGAATTGCTGGAGTCGTCTTTAGGATTATGTATTGCTATCACGATGCAAAGAATGTTCGAAAGGGATGGAGTGGCAGTGGCCGAACATGAATTTTCGGTTGCCGTCTCGGCGACGAAAGCTGTCGAAGGTCCTTCCCGCATCGAGCAATGTGTCGTGAAGGTTCGATTGCCGGATCATTTTACACCGGAGTACAAAAAGAAGTTGATGGTTTCGGCGGAGAGAGCATGCACGATAGGGAATACATTGAAACAAGGCATTACGATTCGCACTGAGGAGTCAATTTGACTCACTCCAGTAAATAAGGAGATGGGAATATGGAAAACAATACGAATCAAATTTCCCGGGGACAAACTGATGACTTTGCGATCACTTCAGTCCCGGCGGCTCATCGGAAGTCGCCTATTAATATTGCGGTTACTAGCTGTGCTTGGGTCATTTCTTTATCAACAATCGTCACGGGCGGGGCTCTCATTTCAGGATTAAACTTTCAAAATGCAGTGTTCGCAGCGGTCTTCGGTATGCTGATTTTAGCCATTTATGGTTTTTTCCAAGGAGCGATGGGAGCCAAATACGGGATTTCGACCACTGTTCTTGCGCGTCAGGCTTTTGGTCGACACGGCGCGAGTTTGTTTGGGATTTTATTGGCGGTCACAATGGGAATCGGCTGGTTTGGTTGGCAGGTAGCTTTCTTCGGAACGACGATTAATGAAATGTTCCCGAATCATTGGCTTACCGAGCCAGAAGTAGCGGTTGTTTGGGGAGGCATCTTAATGATGCTTACCGCTTTTATCGGGTATCGGGGACTTGCCGCGCTTAGCTTTATTGCTCTTCCTTTAATGGTCATTTTGTCGATATGGGGCGTTATCAGTGCAGTAAATTATTCTGGAAGCTGGGCAAACCTGTTGGTATACGAACCAGCAGGAAATCCGATGACAATTTTCGCGGGCATCACGATTGTCGTAGGGAATGCTGCATTGGGCGCGGTCGTCTTCCCTGACGTGACACGCTATGCGAAAACAGCGGTGTCGGGCGGTGTCAGCGCATCGGTCGGTTACTTTTTTGGCGGTGTCTTTTGTATTATTGCGGGTGCTGCTATGGCGATCGCGGCCCAAGTTCCCGATATCGGATCGACGCCGAATATCCCTGCTGCCATGAGCAAGCTGGGACTAGGATTCTTTGCTTTCTTGATCTTGATTTTTGCCCAATGGACAACAAATGACAACAACCTATATACAGGCTCCTTGGGGCTTCGGAATGTTGTCAAAGTCCCGAAAAAAGTGTTAGTTGTGACTATGGGGACGATTGGGATCATCATCGCCTTGATGGGGATTCAAGATATGTTTGTTCCATTTTTATCATTTTTAGGGCTATACGTTCCGCCGATTGCAGGCGTCATGATTGCAGATCATTGGATTGTTGCACCGAAGATCCGCAAAAAAGAGTATAGTTTCGGGCCAGGAGCGACTTATTCGGGTTTAAATGTGGCGGCCATCGTTTCTGTCATCATCGGCGGTTTTGCCGCATCTAAACTGGCATTCGGCATCGGATCTATCAATGCCACAGTTCTAGCTTTCTTGCTTTATATTGTGTTGGCTTTTATTTTAAATAAATTGAATGTGCGTTATGAGTTTGGAAAAGTTGAGGAAGAGTCATCCGGATTCTAACGAGTAAAAGGAGGAAAAAGCTTCATGGTGAATGAGCAAAATCAATGGGTGTTTGGAATAGATGTCGGTGGGACCTTTACGGATTTAGTCGTTATCGATGGCGAGGGGAAGATGACCTCAACAAAGACACCGTCAACACCGGATCAATCGGACGGTGTGATGAACGGAATTCAAAAAGTTGCGGATCTGCTTGGCCGGGACATCAAAGAAATTTTGGCCAACAGCCCGTTAGTTGTACATGGAACGACTGTCGCCACGAATGCCTTGTTGGAGTATAACGGTGCCAAAGTAGGGTTGCTTACAACAGAGGGGTTCCGTGATGAAATCGAGTTCCGGCGCGCCTATAAGGAAAGTGTATTTTCCCCTAGGCTGCAGGCACCTTTTCAAATCGTTCCGCGAAGATATCGGGTTGGCATTCCGGAGCGCCTGGATCACACTGGTAGCGTAATTAAAGAATTGGATGAAAGAGCAGTGCGTGAAGCAGTGCGCGGTTTCGTCCAGGAAGGGATCGAAGCGATTGCCGTGTGCTTCCTTTTCAGCTTCATGAATCCTGCACATGAAAGCCGGGTCCGGGAGATTATCCAAGAAGAAGCGCCAGGCATGTTTGTTTCGTTATCTTATGAAGTCTTGCCGCAAATCCGAGAGTTTGAGCGTGTCAGCACGACGATTGTCAATGCTTTTATCGGGCCTTCCATGCAAAGCTATTTGGAACATTTGGATGAGCGTCTTCGTGCAGACGGGTTCACCGGTGAATTGTTTGTCATGCAGTCTAACGGCGGCGTTCAAAACGTTATGCAAAGTGCTAAATTTGCTGCTGGCAGCCTTCTATCGGGCCCGGCCGGTGGAGTGACAGCCGCTTCTTTCATTGGGGAAAAATCAGGTTATGAGAATGTCATCACGGTCGATATGGGTGGAACGAGTTATGACGTTTCCGTTATTGAAAAATTAAATCCGGCCATCACGACCGAAAGCTGGATCAGCCGATATCGTGTCGCCTTGCCAATGATGGATATCCACACGATCGGTTCGGGAGGGGGAAGCATCGCTTGGATCGATAATGGAGGCGCCTTGCAAGTCGGACCTAAAAGTGCGGGCTCGAATCCCGGACCTGCTTGTTACGACAGAGGGGGAGAAGAACCGACTGTCACCGATGTGAACGTGTTCTTAGGTTATATCAACCCTGATAACTTCCTCGGCGGGGAAATGAAGCTGGACCGTTCATTGGCGGAAAAAGCGATTCGTACCCGAATTGCGGAACCGCTCGGTATTTCAACAGTAGAAGCGGCCCTTGCCATTTCACAAATTGTCAACAGCGATATGTCCAATGCCGTTCAATTTGTCACGACACAACGCGGACATGATCCGCGTAGCTTCGCGCTCATGGCGGTTGGAGGAGCTGGAGCCATCCATGCCGGGAAGCAAGCCGAAGATCTTGGCATCAACACCGTCATCGTCCCTTCATTAGCGCCGGTTTTCTGTGCGCTTGGTGATGTGGCGGCCAATTTGAAAGTGACGGAGCTGCGTACTCGTTTTGAAAGTCTGGACCAAGTGGATCTTCAGGCAATGAACGCTGATTTTGAAAATATGGAACAGATTGCGCGTGAAAAACTGGGCAGCCAATCGGTCACGAATCAGTTTGAAACCCGCCGTTTCATCGATATGCGCTATGCAGGTGAAGTGCATGAAGTAACCGTACCTGTAAAATCCCGGACCCGCCGTATCACAGAATTGAATTTGGAAGCGACGGTTGCGGAATTCCATGAACTTCATGAAAGAATGTTCGCCCATAAAGATCCGGGGCATGATATCGAAATCTTAAACCTACGACTTGACTTGGCGGGCGTCAGAGAGCCTGTGAAAATGAAAGAAGAAGCCTTCCGGCAAGAGGATCCGAGCGAGGCGTTGGCCGGCGTCCGGGAGATGCACTTCGATGTGGAACCGACTCAAACACCGATTTACGACGGGGCGTTGCTGCAATCAGGCAATTTGATTGTTGGACCAGCGATCATTGAACAATGGGGCACGACAATTGTTGTATACCCTGGCCATGAGGCGCTAATCGATGCCTACCGCAATTGTGTTATTGAAGTGAAACATTCCGCCGCTCCAAGACAAAGGGGTGGGAATGAATGATCCAAGCCCAAATTTTATATAGCAAGCTGCAGTCGATCAGCAAGGAGATGGGTCATAACTTACAGAGAATTTCCCGTTCCCCTCTGCTGTCGCAGGATCGTTCGTTTGCCACGGCCATATTTACAAATGAATTGAAACTGGCTGTTCAACACCAATACGAGCCGGAGCATTTATTCGCCGTCAAAGAAAGTGTGGAGAATGTATTCGACTATTTCTCTTTCGATATTGCAGATGGGGATGTGCTATTGGTGGCAGACCCCTACAGCGGCGGGACGAAAGGACAATCGTTGACGATGGCGGCACCTCTCTTTGTAGAAGGGGATCTTGTCCTATTTCCAGTCATCCGTGCCCAAATGATGGATCTGGCCGGCGAATATCCGGGCGGTTTCCATCCGGACGCGTTCGAAGTGTGGCAGGAGAATATGCGGATCACCCCGGTCAAGCTGTATAAGCAAGGCGTGCTGCAAGCCGATATTTTACGCTTTTTACTGTCGAATAGCCGGGTGCCGACCTCTTTTAAATCGGACTTGGATGCGATGTATACTTGTTTGCGCGGTGCCCAACGACAATTGAAAAAGCTTCTTGGCAGCTATGGCAGGCAAACCGTAGAGACATCCATTGAAGGGATCTTTCAATATAGCCAGAAGCGAGTGGAACATCATCTTTCACAACTTCAAGAAACGGAAATGCAGGCTTATGTGGAATTTGACATGACGCCAAGTGATAGAAATGCGATTGCGGTCAGCATTTCAGCTTCGGCCGGTTCGGTCACGATTGACTTGACAGGAGCGTCAGCGCAGTCAGAAAAACCGATTAATTCCCCGATTGCTTTAACGAAAGCTTTTGCAGTCTGGCCATTTCTTGCCATGATTGCGGATGAGGTTCCCATCAATGAAGGTGTGACGAAACCATTTACCATTCAGACGATGGCCGGTTCCATTTTGGATCCGAAATTTCCAGCATCTACTGCTTTGGCGCCAAGCATCACAGGTCATTTTCTAGCTGAAGTCATCTATCAAGCGATCCAAAACGGGCAGGGGCAAATGGAAGAGTTCCCGCCGATTTATGGAACCGGTCCGCAGGCGATTTTCTATCCGGAGCTTGGCACGAAGGTGGAAACAGAACCGATTGTTCTGGTACCGGGATATCCGACGGCAAAGCAAGGATTCGGGTCACCTGCCTTATTCGGGCAGCGGCTGCTCATCTCGGCTGAGGAATTGGAGCTGTATCATGGCTTCAAAATCGTATCACGCGAATGGAAGGATGGCCATTTGGAAGTCGCGTTACTGAATCAGGAGGAAGATGTTTATTTCAATCTGCTTCTTCCTTATAGTGATTCCGGTAAATATGGATCTGTCACAATAGAAGGGGAAGAGATGGCCACATTGACTCAAAGCGTGGCTTATCAACATGTGGAAAAAGGCGATCTACTCGTCTTTACGTACGCTGGGAAGGAGGAAGAAGGATGAGAAACGAGGACTTGATTTTATCACAGGTAGTCGGAGGGTCTCTTGATGCGGTTGCAAGGGAAATGAGTGCGACCGTGACAAGGACGGCCCGTTCCCCACTGTTTAATGAAGCGCATGATTTCACGACAGGTGTCTTTGACCTTTCCGGCAAGAAATCCCGGCTCGTTGCCCAAGCACCGGGCTGCACATTGCATCTCTATGCAGTGGTGGGAGCGGTGGATCACTTATTGGATGCGTTCCGCTATGACCTTCATCCAGGTGATATTTTACTCGTCAATGATCCATATCACGGCGGCTCGCACAGTTTGGACTGGACGATTGTCATGCCTGTTTTTTATAACCGGAAACCTGTTCTGCTGCCGGCCGTCCGAAGCCATATGGGGGACAACGGAGGGCCTGTCGCAGGAGGATATAATCCGCGTTCGCAAGACATTTGGCACGATGGACTCCGCATTCCTCCTTTGAAAATTTATGAACGCGGGGAAAAGCGGCAGGACGTCTTTGACTTAATTGTCGCCAATAATCGCCTTTCCCATTGGCTGGAAGGAGATCTGAACGCGATGATCGGCGCGTGTAAAGTGGCGGCTGAACGTATTCAGTCCATGCTGGATAAGTATGGGGCCGAGAAAGTGGTCAAAGCCATTGATCATCGAATTCAATATACAGAAAACAGGGTACGAGATGAGATAGGCAGCTGGCCGGACGGCACGTATGTAGGAGAAACGTTTGCCGATCATGATTTTCAAGGGAATCGTGACATTAAAGTGAAGGCTACGGTTACTGTGGACGGCAGCGATCTGCATATCGACTTCACCGGATCTTCGCCGCAAGTGAAAGGGTTCATTAATAGCCCGTTGTCGAATACAACGTCATTTGCCTTTGTCGGGATTTCGACTTGCTGCGATGAAGACATTCCAATCAATGAAGGCTATATGAACCCTGTTACGGTGACGGCACCGGAAGGGACAGTGGTGAATCCGCGTCTGCCGGCGCCATGCGGGCATGCCACGGCATGTGTTGGGGCGGAGATTGCGGAAGCTGTACTGGAAGCGATCTCCCAGTGTGCTCCAACCAGAGTGGGGGTCAATGCCCACAAGCTGCCGCTGGCCTATTCCCATGGAAAATACGATGATGGCAAACCGTGGGTCAATCTGAATTTCTATGGATATACAGGCGGTGCGGGTGCAGCCTATGAAACAGACGGTTGGGGCCTTTATCCACCTGTTATGACGGGTGTTATCCTTCCGTCTATTGAAATGAATGAAGTACAATATCCAAGCCGCGTCTTGAAACATGAATACATGAGTGACTTTACAGGTGTCGGACGTTGGAGAGGTACGCCAGGCTTGGATGTGCAAATTCAACATCTCAAGGAGAGTTCCACCAGTGTCATGATGGCGGGCGTCCGAAATACGACAAAAGGATATTGCGAGGGCAAGAACGCACCGTCGAATAAAGTCATCGTCAATTACGGAACAGCCGAAGCGCAAGTGATTGAAGAAACCGCCTTTGAAGTGAAAATGCCGGAAGAGGGAATCATCCAATTTTACCGGGCCGGCGGCGGTGGCTGGGGAGATCCATTGGAAAGAGACCCTGCCAAAGTACTGGATGATGTGTTGAATGAATTTGTCAGCATGGAATCGGCGCTGCATGACTATGGCGTTGTCATCGATCCGAAAACCCGTACGATCGATGTTGCCGAAACAAAGCGGGTCCGGGCTTCCTGGAATTCCCAAAAAAAGTGAGTTCATTGCAATGAATTCCAATAAGATCTCCGACTGTCTGGAAACAGCTAGTCGGGGATTTTTTAATGGTATAATGGACGGAAATACAAAAATTAGGGGGTGACGGATCAGATGGATAAAATAGAAGAATTGCTGAAGGCTTTGTTTGAGGAGCAAAAGAACCAACGTGAAATGCTAGTGACGTTTCAGCAGGAAATGCGGGAAACCCGTGAAGGGCTGACGGAATTTCAGCAGGAAACTCGTGAGGCCTTGGCGGGGCAGCAGGCATCTCAGCAGGAAACCCGTGAAACGTTGGTAGAGTTTCAGCAGGAAATGCGGGAAACTCGGGAAGAGTTGACGGAATTTCAAAAGGAAACTCGTGAGGCCTTGGCGGGGCAGCAGGCATCTCAGCAGGAGACCCGTGAAACGTTGGCAGAGTTCCAGAAGGAAATGCGTCAATTCCGGGATGAGACGGGTAAACGATTTGATACTCTTGAAAAATTAGTCATTCAAAATGGTGAAAAATTGGACAACCATCGGGACTATTCCGGTAAAAAGATGACTTTTATGGAACACAAAAGCTATGAACTTGAACAGCGAATATTTGAACTGGAAAATCGGTATGAATAAAGTTAGTATTTTGTGATAATTTTTGAAACCTGGTGAACCTAGATTACGTAACAAGCCCATCCTCCGAATCGGCAGATGGAAGAGGGGCTTGTGTGATTAGTCACTGCTAGTCCGATTCCGCTCTAATTCCCCTACTGTGTTCTCATATTGTTTCCGCTGCTTTTCGGCGTTTTGTTTAGGCTCCAGGTCGGGGAATTCCTTTGCCTCTGGAATGCCTGTGAAGCGAGCCTCTCGTCTATCCTCGACATTCGTCTCCACTTGGAATTTTTCAGTCAAGAAGCACCATTCCTTCCTAATTTCATTTATCCTTTACAATACCCTGAATTCTCGGAAATAACCGGGATAACATAAATCGACCCAAGCAATGCGCCTCGATTACCTAAGCCAATACGAAGGGGTGTCATATACTGTACTACACTCTTGTGGATGGAGGTGTCAACTATGGGTGCAGGTACAGGCGGATATGGCGGCTATGGCCAGGGAGCAGGATTTTATCTAATCGTGGTCCTTTTCATCCTTCTGATTATTGTCGGTGCTTCTTGGGTAGGTGGCGGTTATTAAGAACTGATACGCTATCCGGGCAGGTCCAATTGAATGGGCCTGTCTTTTATTTTCACCTAACTTTCCTCTCTTCGACGTCTTTTCCACAATGTTTGTTTGGCAAGCATGATTTACGAGTATATTACTATGTACTACGAAAACGCGTGTAAAGTGGGGCGAAGATTGTGAAAGAGCGATTGCTGGCGTTTTTGAAACGCGGAGATACGAAAGGGGCCCTGGCTTATAAGAATAAAGATATCCCCGACTTGCTTTATAAATTTTACCCTCTGTTGGACGAGCGGTTTGCCAATTATGAACAGGTAAACGAAAATCGTCTTGCTCTGTTAGGGGAAAATGAGTTTTGGATGTCTTCGTACTCGAACTTAAATGATCCGTATGAATTTAAAGCCTTGCTTTATGAAGAGGCCCATTTGGCTCCTAAGGACCTGCATTCCGATGCCTTATACCAATTCATCAAAGAGCGGCAGAGCCATTATGGAATCGGCTGTTTTAGCACGAATTTCAGTCGGAATATGCCGATGTGGGCCCATTATGCAAATAATCATAAAGGGTATTGTGTGGAATACGAAGTGGTCGATCCGCGGTATATTTTTAAAGTGTTTTATGAAGAGAAGCGGCAGAGAACTACTTTTTTATTTCCATCGGCGATTCAGGAAATCCAGGAGGTTGAGCAAGGAAAAAGGCGCAGGATCTCTAATAATACAGAAGTGATTTTCCTTCTTCTGTTCTTAACCAATTTCATGAAGCATGAAACCTGGTCTTATGAGGATGAATATCGGATTTTATACAATTTCCACCGCAATATCGGCGAAGGGCGGACAATTTCTAATGGGAAATTGGGGATTTGGCCGAAAAGCATTTACCTCGGCTTGGCGATCAGTGATGATCATCGTTCCGCTTTAATTGAGATTGCAAAAAAACTCCAATGTGCGGTGTATCAGATGAAATTGGATGACAACAGTGAGTTATTTGAGCTGACGACAAATCAGATTGGTTGACCTATTGATGGTCAGTTAGTGTGGGCACTCTGATTTATTGTTTGAAGCTCCTTTCAACACTTGCGTTTAATCCCTCTCTTTAGAGGAAAAGTAAGGGGAAGAATCCTTTAGGAGGGGTAATGTGGAGAAGTATATTGGGCTAGATCAACAATTTATAGCTGGGCAATGGCGCGAGGGTACGGGGAAATCGGTTTATCAAAACAAGAATCCGTATACGCAGGAAGTCATCCAGGAAATTTATATGGCGAGCCAAGAAGATATAGATGAGGCCTATGAATCGGCCGCGAAGGTACAGAAGGAATGGGAGCAAGTCAATGCGTTCCAGAAATCTGAGATTATGGAGAATGCCGTTCGCATTATGAAGGAGCGTCGGGAAGAGCTAGTGGAGTGGTTGATGACTGAAGGGGGATCTTCATTCATCAAAGCGAATGTGGAAGTGGACTTCTGCATTGCCATCACACGGGAGGCCGCCAGTTTCCCAATGCGGATGGGCGGTGAAATGGTCCCGTCCCTTGTACCTGGAAAGGAAAACCGGCTGTTCCGCAAACCGTTAGGCGTATTGGGGGTCATCAGTCCATTCAACTTTCCGATGTATCTCTCGATGCGTTCGATAGCACCTGCATTGGCCGTAGGGAATGGGGTTGTGCTGAAGCCGGACGAGCAAACGGCAATGACGGGCGGTATACTTCTCGCGAAAATATTTGAAGAAGCCGGATTGTCGGAAGGTTTGTTCAATGTGGTCATCCCCTCGATTGAAGAGGTGGGCGATGGATTTGTCGACCATCCGATTCCACGGATGATTTCCTTCACAGGTTCCACCCCTGTCGGAAAGCATATTGGGGCGCTCTGCGGAAAAAACGTCAAGAAAGTGGCTTTGGAGCTTGGGGGCAACAATGCTTTGATTGTTTTGGAAGATGCAGACTTGGACAAAGCGGTCCACTCCGCGATTTTCGGCAAGTTTATGCATAATGGACAAATCTGCATGGCCATCAACCGGATCATCGTCCAAGAGACTGTCCGGGACGCTTTCTTGGAGAAATTCATCGAAGCCGCTAAGAAAATCCCGGTTGGGGATCCGTTTAATAAAGAAAATATGATCGGCCCTTTGATCAACCCGGGAGCAGTGGAACGGATTCTCGGAGAAATTGAAAAGGCGAAACAGCAAGGCGCCGAAGTCGTGCTGGAAGGGAAGGTGGAAGGCAGCGTCATGCACCCGACTATCCTGACATCTGATACGAATGATGTTGCCACGGCCCAGAATGAAATGTTCGGTCCGGTGGTTACGGTCATCCCATTTGCGACAGAAGAAGATGCAATCCGGATTGCCAATGATACGCAATATGGGCTAAGCGGTGCGGTCCATGCAGGTTCCATAGAAAAAGGCGTCCAAGTGGCACTTAAGCTGGAAACCGGAATGGTGCATGTGAACGACCAAAGCGTTAACGATGAACCGCTGATTGCATTCGGTGGAGAAAAGGAATCCGGAATCGGACGCTTCGGCGGCAGATGGTCACTGGATGAATTCACAACCTACCAGTGGATTTCGACACAAGATGTGACAAGGGAATACCCGTTTTAAGGAGAATGCGGGTGAAAAGCTGACGAAATGGCGGTTCAACGCCTGCTCGTCAGCTTTTTTCGGGAATCTGACCTTCGCCGATAATCCGATATTGGTTCTTTCAACCCTGTCACCTAATCCGATATAATGAAAGTCAAAAGGGTATCGGAAAGGGCTTGATTACATGAATGTACCGCGAGCGTTGACCATTGCTGGTTCGGCGGCACGTGGCGGAGCCGGCATTCAAGCAGATTTGAAGACATTCCAGGAGTTTGACGTGTTTGGCGTTTCCGCCGTTACTGCAATTGTCGCGAGACATCCAAAAACGGAACAAAGAGTTTTTCCTCAATCGTTGGAAGCGATTGAAGCGCAGTTGGTTACAATCGAAGAAGATATCGGTATGGATACCATGAAAACTGGGATGTTGTTTACGAAGGAAATCATCTCCTTTGTCGCCAACTGGATTTCCCAAACGGATGTCAAAAGCGTAGTGGTGGATCCAGTGATGATCGGGAAAATGGGTTCGGCTTTATTGAAAGAGGATGCGATGGAAGCGATGCGTTCTGAATTATTGCCGCTCGCCACAATTATCACGCCCAATATGCCGGAAGCCTCCTATTTGCTAAATAATATGGAACTGCATACCGTCGACGATTTGAAAGAGGCGGCTAAACGTTTGCGGAGCCTTGGACCGAAGTATGTATTGGTCAAAGGGGGACGATTGGATGGACCGGCCGTGGATGTGTTATACGACGGAGAACAATTTGATTTATTGGAAGCTCCGCGCATTGATACTATCCATACGAATGGAGCGGGATGCACGTATTCGGCAGCTATTGCAGCAGGACTTGCAAAAGGGCAAGAGGTGCGGGATGCTGTGAGGGAAGCGAAGAAATTCATCACTGCCGGAATCCGGCATTCGCTCACGTTCAAGCAAGGGGTCGGCCCTTTGTATCATGCCGCGTACGAAAAGTATGGCGAAATAGATTGTATTGTCACTACAGAAAAAAGCGTTGAGCCTGTTATGTAAAGGGGGAAGAATGTATGCAATTCATTGTAATGGCGTATGATGGCACGGACGACGAAGCGCTAAGCCGCAGATTGCGGGCGCGGGAACAACATTTGCAATCGGTTACTCAACGAGCTGAGGCAGGCGAGCATTTATACGGAGCGGCCTTACTCGATGACGATGGCAAGATGATCGGTTCCATGATGGTGGTGGAGTATCCATCCCGTAAAGAGTTGGATCATTGGCTAAAAGTGGAACCTTATGTGCTCGGGGATGTATGGCGGAAGATTGAAATTAAACCATGCCAAGTGCCCCCTGCCTTTCTGAAATGAAGAACACAGACAATCCCTTTCCGTATCTGAAATTGGATATGGAAAGGGTTTTATTATGTGTTAGCAGAACCTAGGGAACCTTTTTCCAATGCCACCTCCTCCAGGCCATTTTCCGTTCCGGAATGCAATCAATATCAAGCTCAATGGAAACCGAAGACTCCCAGCGCCAGTTCTCGCAAGCGGCTGTCCCATCCTGACACCATGTGCGTGGTATACTGGAAGCCAACAAAAAGTGAACCGTACACCGGAGGAATGTACCCATGAAACAACTTGCTGGAGGCCTGCAGTGGGCGATCTTCCTGATTGCATCGTCCATTGCGGCCCCTATTGCCATCGCGCATATTTTTGGCATGGATCCGATCGATACGTCGCTTTTCATGCAACGGACAATCCTGATTCTCGGCATCGCGGGTCTCCTTCAAGTGCTGATCGGCCATCGGTTGCCGATCAATGAAGGGCCCGCCGGACTATGGTGGGGCATCTTTGTCGTCTACGCGGGAATGGTCGGCGTCTTTTACCATACAACGACGGAAGCTCTGCAAGCTTTACAAAGCGGAATGCTATACAGCGGCGTCCTGTTCATCCTATGCGCGGCTACGGGGCTTGTTGAAAAGATGAAGCGGTTATTCACACCTGCGATCACCTTCACGTACTTACTGCTGCTCATCTTGCAATTAAGCGGGACCTTTTTGAAAGGGATGCTTGGTGTCGAAACGATGGAGGACCGCCTTGACTTGGCAATTGTGGCGGGCAGCTTGGTCGTTCTTTTCATCACCTTTCTCGCCATGGGGAATAAACGGCCTTGGATTTCAAAATACGCAGTCCTCCTATCCATCTTGTTCGGGTGGGGAATCTTCCTATTGATCGGTAAAGCCCCTTCGCTCGTTCAAGGGTCAAAACCGATCATTCAACTGCCTGGCTTGTTCGTTTTCGGCCCCCCTGTCTGGGACGGCGGCGTTTTCGTCACAGCGTTGTTTATCACGATTCTGCTGATCGCCAATCTTCTTGCTTCTGTCCGTGTCATGGAACAAATGTTGAAGCATTCCTTTTCCATACAACCGCCTGATCGGGTACGGCAGGGTTCATTCATTTCAGGCATCAGTCATCTTCTCGCGGGTCTGTTCTCTGCCATCGGTCCGGTTCCTATCTCAGGGGCGGCCGGCTTTGTCGGCACGACGCGAATGGCGTCCCGGCTTCCGTTCCTGATCGGCAGTATCCTCGTCATCCTGATTACATTCTTTCCGAGCATCATGTCCGGATTTGCTGCATTGCCGGCGCCCGTTGCCTATGCCGTGACATTTGCCATATTCACAAAAATGGTCTCCATGGCTTTCGAAGAACTCGATGCAGACCCGGAGAAGGAGAGAGCGCGAAAAGCGGTTGCATTCGGCCTTATGGTCGGAGTTGGGATGATGTTCGTCCCGGCTGCCAGCTTTTCGGATTTGCCCGCAGTCCTGGCGGCTACGCTCTCCAACGGATTGATTGTCGGGACAATTGTCGCAATCCTGATCGAGCAGGCATTGATTCGAAAAAGTAAGGGGAAGGAATAAACAAGGCAATTGTGGAGAAAATCCAGTAATCAAAAAAGTAGAGAATGGAATCAACGGGATTCCTTCTCTACTTTTTATATGCCGGTGAATAGTCTTTCCAATTATTCGCATCCATAGATCGGATCACATGCTCTGTTCCATAGATCATTACTTCTTTGAGAGAGAACGGGAGAGTGAAAGATGATGTAACTATTTGAATTTGCGGAGGTCTACTATATGAAAAGGAGAGATGAAGATTGAGGAAATGGGTTTTCATTGCAATGTTATTTGTTGCGGGGTGTACACAGAACGATACTCGAACTGGTTTAAGTGAGGATTCCTCCCCAAAGTCCGCAATTGACTGGGTTGATTTCATACAATGGGAAGGGGCCATATATGAGAAGAATTGGCAAGCAAGCCGCCTCACTGGAGAGGCAATGGACCCCAGGCAAAAAGCTTGGGGAAGTGCAATTCATGCTAGATGAGCACGCAGATGCCGGGCATATGCTGGAAAATGGTGATGCCGCCTATTTGCCTATTGGAACGAGCGTGTATGAACTGGAAGGCTACAGTCCGGCATTCCGGCTTTTGGCAGACGGCGACATATACGAAGTTAAGGAACCTACCTCGGCACAGACAATCGGTGACTTTCTGGATATTGAAAATCACGTAGATAGCATTGCCTTGGTTAGCAATAAGGATAGGTCTGAACTTGGACAATTGTCCCAGACTTCAACGAAGGAATTGATAACAGAACTCCTTGCCTTGCCATATGACTCTTCGCTGCGTGATCAGAATGCGCAAACCCGCTTGTTTTTTCAAATCCGTTTAAAGGACAGCACGACAATCCGTTTGACTTATACGCCGGAATCAGGAATCATCAACAACTATGCAATAGTTTCCGATGAAATGAAGTCTCTGTTGGAAAGGGAAGTGGCTGCGATACAGGAGGCAGGGAGGGAACCGGAAAGATAACAGGCAATCCGTCCAATTACCGGATTGCCTTTTTCTCTTTCTTTATGGCACGTCTTTTTTCATGTTGATCAATGAGACTCGTTCCGACCAAATCACCGGTCACGTTCAAAGCAGTGGCGCCCATGCCGATCAATGCGTCAATCGCGGTCAATAAAGCGACAGCTTCCATAGGCAGTCCAAGTTGGGCGAACACGGTGGCGATCATGACGATTCCTGCTCCCGGGACTCCCGCCGTGCCGATTGAGGCGAGCGTTCCGACGAGTACGACCATCAGCATATCCGTAAAACTTAGCGGGGTGCCGGCGATATTCGCGGCAAACACGGCAGAAACCGCAATCCGGATGGCGGCCCCGTCCATATTGATGGTCGCTCCGAGCGGTAGACTGAAACTATAGAGACTGTTGGAAATTTTCATCTGTTCCGCCGCGTTCAACGACAAAGGCAACGTCCCTGCACTGCTCTGGGTGACAAAGGCGGTGACAATCGGCGTGCGTCCGTATTTGAAAAACGGGCCAAGCTTGACGCCGAACAGCAGCATAAGAACGATATACAACAGAAAATGGGCAATCAAGGCAAGATAAAAAACCCCGATCATGCCACCGAGGGAGGCGAGCGTATCCAACCCTTGGCTTCCGACCGTCTTTGCCATAATGGCGAAGATGCCAATCGGCACGTATTGTAAAATCGCTCTTAAAATGAGTAAAGACGCTTCATTCAACGCCGTAATAGTTGTGAATAAACTTTCCCCGAGCTCCTTGAATGGCTCGGAAGACCGCATGGCGGAAATTGCAATTCCGAAAGCCAGCGCTGTGAAGATGATGCCGAGCAGATTGAGCTCCGTAAAAGCGGAAAAGATATTCGACGGCACAATGTTAAGCAAGACGCTAATTACATCGGGATGCTCCGGGACATCAACTTGCTCCGTGCCTTCCAGCTGCATCCCCGTCCCCGGATGAAATAGGCTTGCAATGAGAAGACCAACGACAATAGCGATCGCTGAGCTCAATGTGTAATAAGTGAATACCTTACCGCCCATCCGTCCCAAGTTTCCGATATTCGTCTGATTGATCCCGACAATGAGCGTGAACAGAATGAGTGGGATGATGAGAAATGTCAGCAAGCGAATCAGCAAATCACCGAACGGCGCCAATACCGAAGCCTGCTCACCCATAACAAAGCCCGCCAAGACCCCGAGAACAAGGGCAACTGTAATTTTGACGATCAGAGAAGTATGCAAGTAAGTATTCCATAGCTTTTTCAACTTAACTCCTCCTTTTAATACGAGTCGTCTTGATTATATCCTTACCCTAATGCCAAGAGGATACACGAAGATGTATATCAAAATGTGAGCTTAAAGGTGAGGAGAAGCTGAAAGTGAAAAAGAAAAACTATTGCAGTTCTGTAGATAAATGCTCTATTTATTCACATTATAATGATTTGTTAAATGGTCAATAAACGCTTGGACTGCCGACGAAGTAAAATTTCCTTTTCGAAAAATAAGGCCTACTTCATTTGTTGGCAGTGAATCTACTATATTCAGTAGTTTAATTGGAAGATCTGCGACATCCTTTGCGTAGATTTCCGGTACTATCGTGATCCCATTATGTAGTTGGGTCATCCTTATTAATGAGTATATATCGGATAATTCAACTATGGGATTTAAAGTAAACCCTAATTCTAAACAATGCTTGTCGATAGTTTGACGCAACAAATAATGTTTAGGCAATAAAAAGAGAGGGTGTAATTGCAATTCGTGCATGTAAATACTATCTCTATTGGAGAACGGATGAATATACGAAACAGCTACAGAAAGTTTAGAAGAAAATAGTGGGATCGTTTGTAGCTGTTCGTGATAAACGGGTAAAAAAATTGCGCCAATATCCAGCTCAGAGTTAAGCACTTTTTGAACAATTTCTTCAGAGGTAAAATCAAATACTGATAGTTTTATCTTTGGATATTTTTCGTGAAAGGATAGAAGAGGAGAATATAAAAAGTGATTGCCGGACGATCCAATTCGCAATTGTCCACGGTGTAACCCTTTTAACTCTTCAATTTTTTCACTTGCACAATCAATCTCCAGAAAAATTTGGTTTACATGTTCAAGAAGAATAACCCCGGCAGGCGTTAATTCAATTCTTTTTCCAACTCGGAAAAAAAGCGTAGTATCTAGCCGGTCTTCAAGCAAACGGATTTGCTGACTCAGGGTAGGCTGGCTAATACCAAGTTTCTCTGCTGCCCTTGTGAAATGGAGTACTTCGCATACAACACGAAAGTAATTTAGTAGGCGTAATTCCACGTTTCTCCTCCTTCATAGTCTCAGACTATTAAAACAATAGATATAATAGTATTGTACTATTCTAATCTCTGTAATACAATTCTTACAACAAGATAATTCATACATTTCTCAATAATTAGAGATGTAAAATTCAAGGAGGCTAAAATTCTTTGGAAATTAAATACACAACTAGTATGGCTTTGTTAGAGGCCTTGCACGAAGCAGGAGTTTCCTATTTATTCTCCAATTTTGGGAGTGATCATCCTGGAATAATTGAAGCACTAGCCATAGCAAAACGAGAAGGAAAAGAGCTGCCAAAAGTGATTACCTGTCCACATGAAATGGTGGCATTAAGTGCAGCTCATGCTTATGCACAAGTAAGTGGAAAACCTCAAGCTGTTTTTGTTCATGTGGAATGTGGAACTCAAAACTTGGGGGCTGGTCTTCATAATGCTTGGAAAGGACGGGTGCCTGTACTAGTATTTGCGGGCAGTTCTCCATTTACACAAGAAGGCGAACTTCTTGGAAGTAGGAATGAATTTATTCATTGGATTCAGGATGTACCCGATCAACGAGGAATTGTAAGGGGTTACATGAAGTATGATAATGAAATTCGTACGGGGACAAATGTGAAGCAGTTGGTTCATCGTGCATTACAAATCGCCAATAGCAGCCCAAAAGGTCCTGTCTATCTAATGGGAGCACGGGAAGTGATGGAGGAGACAACAACCAGAGTTGAAATTAATACAGAACAATGGCAACCAATCTCCGCACCGGCCATAGCACCCAAAGAACTTGATCTACTGATAAGCGACTTACAAAAAGCAAAAAATCCACTCGTTATTACATCATATCTAGGAAAAAATAAAGCAGCAGTGGGGGAATTGGTGAAGTTTTGTGAAGCATTTGCCATTCCAGTTATAGAATCTGTCCCTAACCATATGAATTTCCCATCTACGAACAAACTTCATTGCGGGTATCAGTGGAACAGCCCAGAACAAAATGACTTGATTGAGGAAGCAGATCTCATTATCGTTATTGACAGCGACGTGCCCTGGATTCCGTTGTTTAATAAGCCTTCTGAAGACTGTATTGTCTACTATATTGATGAAGATCCTCTGAAAGAAGGCATGCCGCTATGGTATATCCCTTCCAAACGTTTCTTTGAAGCTGATGCAGAAACTGCACTTCAGCAAATCAATGCAAAGATTGCAACAGTAGACATCCCGAAGGCAGAAGTGGATAAACGCCGGGAGAAGATAGAAGCGTACCATAACAAGCAACGTACCAAATGGGAGCAAGCAGAAGGGTTTTTAGAAGATAGAATTACAGCGGAATATGTTACGGCATGTATCCGCGAGTTATGTGATGAAAACACAATTATTGTAAATGAGGGAATTTCCAATTACCAAACCTCCTACACGCATTTGAAGAGAACGGTTCCAGGTTCGATTCTAGGAAGTGGTGCCGGTGGCCTTGGTTGGAACGGGGGCGCGGCCGTTGGGGCAAAACTCGCAGATCTTTCCAAAACGGTTGTATGTATTACTGGAGACGGCTCTTATATGTTCAGCGTTCCTTCTAGTGTCCACTGGTTATCTAGAAAATATAACGCTCCATTTTTAACGGTTATTTATAATAATAGAGGTTGGAAATCGCCAAAACTATCAACACTTGGTGTCCATCCAGACGGAGTGGCAAATGAAGAGAATGAGTTTTATGTAGATTTCACTCCACATGCAGACTTATCAAAAGTGGCAGAAGCAGCAGGAGGCGCCTATGCAAGAAAAGTAGAAAATCCTGCGGATGTGAAAGAGGTGTTAAGAGAAGCTTTCGCAGCCGTCAAATCGGGTCGTTCTGCGGTAGTTGATGTTTACTTACCATCGATTCAAGAAGAAAATAATATGAAGGCGGGGAAAGAGCATGCAACAGTCTGAGACAATTACGAAAAGCTATCTGAACGGGGAAGTAGTCGAGGGGAAAAGCTTCATTAACGGAGAATGGGTTGAGGGGAAGAGTAATCGGATTTACAAAGATCTAAATCCCTATGACCGATCAATCATTGCTGAAACCCAGTTAGCGTCGAAAGAACAAACCGTCCGGGCTTTTGAAGTGGCAGAAGAAGCGCAAAAGGAGTGGGCAAAGTCTTCTGTTGAAGAGCGTAACGAAGTAATTAAAAAAGCCTCAGAGTACTTGACAGAGCATCGCGAGGAAATTGTGCAGCTGATTAGTCGGGAGACAGGAGGAACGCTTTTAAAAGCAAATATTGAACATGGCCTTGCGATGGCAGTCTTACTTGAAGCATTGAATTATACAGATCAACTTGGAAAAGTGAATGAAGTCCCTGGTGGACCTGAAGGAAAAGTGAATAAAATTTATCGACTGCCATTAGGTGTAATTTCCTCCATTTCACCATTCAATTTTCCAGTCAATTTATCTATGCGCTCCATAATACCTGCTATTGCGCTCGGAAACGCGGTTGTTCATAAGCCGGATATTCAAGTGGGGCTTGTAGGGGGAGTCATCCTGGCAAAAGCATTTGAGTATGCCGGTCTTCCAGCAGGGGTATTTAATATGCTGTTAACCGATATTGAAGAAATTGGGGATGAGATGTTAACAAATCCAATTCCTCGTTCGATCAGCTTTACAGGTTCAACAGCAGTTGGTCGTCATATCGGTTCGATTGCAGGTAAAAACTTTAAGAGAGTTTCACTTGAATTAGGCGGGAATAGCCCGTTCGTTGTATTATCCGATGCAGATATTGACCAAGCAGTAAATGCAGCCATCTTTGGCAAGTTCATTCATCAAGGCCAAATTTGTATGATAATTAATCGCATTATTGTTCACAAAAATATACATGATGAGTTCGTGGCGAAATTTACAGATAAAGTGAAAGGTTTAGCTTATGGAGACCCACAAGATCCTAATACGGTCATTGGGCCGCTTGTTAATGAGCAACAACTTCAAAAAGCAATCGGATTCATCGATTTGGCGAAACAAGAAGGGGCAACAATGGTGCTTGAAGGAAAGCGAGAGGGGAATGTCTTGACGCCTTCCATTATTACAAATGTGAAGAACGACAGTAAGGTAGCACAATCTGAACTATTTGGACCCATCGCTTTAATTATTAGGGCTGAAACAGATGATGAGGCAGTGAAATTGGCAAATGAGACAGATCATGGGCTAAGTTCGGCAATTTTCACAAGTGACTTGGAAAAAGGGGAAAAGTATGCCTTAGCTATCGATTCGGGAATGACGCATGTCAATGATCAAACGGTAAATGATGCGCCCAATATTCCTTTCGGGGGTACGAAAGCAAGTGGGATGGGGAGATTCGGGAATCCATGGGTGATTGATGAATATACAACGATGAAATGGATTTCTGTTCAGACGAAATTTAGAGATTTTCCATTCTAAAATGAACTGGGTGGATTGAGGTTTGGCAAACGTTCGTTTCTTAGATATAAAGATTCAGAGATACTCAATTGAAGATAGATTGCTAACCTGGAAAATTAGGTTAGCAATCCGTGTTGAAGGGAGTCAAGCATGAAAATATCTATTATTGGCGGCGCAGGCACATTAGGCTCGGCAACCGCTTTTCGACTAGGACAAAATGAACAAGTGCAAGAAATATGCCTACTAGATATAAATGATATGTTAGTCACTAATCATATTATGGATTTTCAAAACACCTATCCTGAAAAAAAGATTTATAAAGGGAATTATGAGGATCTGGCAGAATCACAAATTATAATAATTACTGCAGGAGTACCCAATCGAAATGATGTTACTTCGAGAAACGAATTTTTAGAGGGAAACATTTCGTTATTTCGTGAATTCGGTAAACAGATTAAACGATACTGTGAAAGCGCTTTCATACTGACGGTATCCAATCCAGTGGATGCTCTTAACTATTTTTTGTATCGCGAATTTAAATTCAAAAAAAGTCAATTGCTTGGTTATACGTTGAATGATTCACGAAGGTTTGAACATTCTATTCGGACTATCATGAAAATCGATAGTGCTGAAAAAGTGTTTAGCCCTGTTATCGGAGAACATGGAAGAACCCAAGTTCCGCTTTTTAGTCAAGTTCGAATAAATGATGAAAAAGTATCGATAAATTCTCAAGTGCAGCAGGCTGTTCGAGAAAAGGTAAGCAATTGGTTCACCGAATTTAATAGTCTGAATATTGACCGAACTACAGGTTGGGCCACTGCTGCCGGTATTGGAAAAATTGTAGACGGCATTACAAACAATGAAAAGATGAAGACGATAGGGTCTGCAATTCTAGATGGAGAATATGGGATTTTCGAAATAAGCATGGGAGTCCCGGTTGTCGTTGATCAAAATGGTACCGTCTCTATTCCAGAGTGGCAATTGACAAATGAGGAAAAGCTTGCTCTTCAATGGTCAGCGGATACGATTAAACAGATAATCCACCCGTTTGTATCTAGTTAAAATGGATAAGTTTGAGTTTCCAAATAGCTCATGTGATGGTCCTTTTTATCATTCTATATATTTTCAACTTACTTTCGAAAAAAGTATTCCAAAAGTTCCATCTAGAAGAATTAAGACAATAATTTGAAAACTCATTCATCTATAATAAACCGTGAGAAAACGTTTACATCAATGAATTATAATTTCAAAGGAGGAATTGTTATGTCTAAGAAAATGTTGTTTGCTTTTCTCGTAATCATGTCACTAATGGTATTAACAGCATGCGGAGGGTATTCAAAAGACGACGGTAGTACGGCATCTGCGGAAGGGGAAGCTGATACGGCTGTAAATGATTCGGCTACAAGTGCCGAGACAGGTAATGCTACAGGTAATGCTACTTATAAGTTACGTCTTGGGCACCAGTCACCTGAAGCAACGAATATTCATGAATATGCCGTACTCTTTAAAAACTTGTTAGAAGAAAAAACGGATGGTGAAGTCCAAGTTGATATTTTCCCGTTCAGACAACTTGGAACAGATCGGGAACTTCTTGAGGCTATGCAGTTTGGTACTTTGGATTTCGGGGTAATTAATGGACCTCCCATTTCAGGTTTTGCACCCGAAACAGCTGTAGTTGACTTGCCATTTTTGTTCCGCAATTGGACTCATGTGAAAGGATTTCTAGATTCAGATGTAAGGGATGATTATTTAGAATTAACAGAATCCGCCAATTTGAAAAACATGGGAATTATGGCACGTGGTTTCCGGCATATTACAAACTCCAAAAAACCACTTGAAACAACTGAAGATGTAAAAGGAATGACGATTCGGGTAATCGAGAGTCCTGTCTATGTAAATGCTTATAAAGAGTTAGGTGCTAGTCCACAAAGTATGAACTGGGGAGACGCTTATACAGCGCTCGAACAAAAAGCGATAGATGCGCAAGAGAACACAATGGATATAATCCATGACGAAAATGTAGCAGAAGTCCAAGATTATGTATCCAAAACAGGTATAAACTTTGTATTCAGCTTCATCATGGCGAGTAAGATGGAATTCGATAAGTGGCCTGAACATATCCAGGAAGCCGTTTTGGAAGCTGCTTATGAGGCAGGGCAAGAAATGACAGAGCTAAACGAACATAATGAGAGTGAGTTCGAGGAGAAGTTGAAAGCAAAAGGAATGGAGATCAACGATTTTGATCGTAACCAGTTTGAAGGGAAATTTGAGAAAACATATGAAGCGTGGAATAAGGTACATGGTGATAATTTACTGAAGAAAATTCAAGAGATTCAATAACTATATTATCTTCAGGCTGCCTTTCTACAAAAGAGCAGCCTGAGCTTAAGATAGAAAGCTTTAAGGGGGGAGCAGTATGTTGGAAAGAGTTAGTTACTGGATTGATTCAGCATCTCGAGTATTTCTTATAATCTTTTTAGTCTCAATGACAGCCGTGTTGGCAACGCAAGTAGTATTACGTTATTTTTTTCAATTAGGTATTATCTGGTCCGATGAACTTGCCAGGTTTCTGATGATTGCTCTCGTATACATCGGCGCTTCCTCGGCTGTACGTGATAACAGTCATATTACGGTTTCAGTATTCGAAGATAAGTTTCCGACATTACGAAAATGGTTTGCTCCCATCCAGTGGATTATGATCTTTATTTATAGCCTATTTTTAATTAAATTTGGTTGGGACACTCTGAAAGTTGTGGAAGCTCAGAGTTCCGCAAATATGGGGATTTCCATGGCCTGGATTTATGCGGTGATTCCCCTATCGGGATTGTTAACGATCATTCATTTGGTAGGGAGATTAGGTAAGAAGAAGGTTAAACAGAAGGAGGGGTTCTGATGGTTGTATTGTTTTTTGCTTTGACGATTATTTTATTTTTGCTTGGCGTCCCAATGGCGATCACCATCGGACTTTCTTCTATTATTTACGTTCTGCTTGCAGATATTACCCCTATGATTGTGGTCCAGCGACTTTTCACAGGAGCCGATGTTTCGGCATTAATGGCCATACCATTCTTTATACTGGCTGGAAACTTAATGCTTACAGGAGGATTGGCACAAAGGATATTAGATCTGGCCAATTCGTTAGTTGGTAAAATTACTGGTGGTCTAGCTTTAGTGACAATCTTGGGGTGTATGTTTTTTGCAGCTATTTCCGGCAGTGCGATCGCTACCGCAGCTGCACTTGGCACGCTAATGATACCGGCAATGGAAAAAAAAGGATATGGTCGAGGATTTGCAACAGCTATAGTTTCGAATGCAAGTCCGATGGGAGTTATCATTCCACCAAGCGTGTCATTAATAATTTATGGAAGTTTGTCGGGTTCCTCTATCAAGGATTTGTATATTGTGGGAGTTCCGGCTGGCCTAATTGTGGGATTGTCTCTTTTAATAGTTGTCTATGTGATTTCAAAGAAGCGTGGATATAAAGGGAATGACGAAGCCTTTGAATTTTCAACGTTTCTAAATGCTTTACGCCGTTCTTTATGGGCGCTAGGAACCCCGGTTATATTACTTGGCGGTGTCTTTTTAGGGGTAGTGACGCCGACAGAATCAGGGGTTGTCGCTGTCATTTACGCCGTTATTGTCGGTCTATTTATTTACCGAGAATTAAAGATAAAAGACCTCATCGGAATTATTCTAGATTCTGCAAGATCGACAGCAGTCATTATGTTCATCGTTGCCAATGCGGCTCTCTTTGCATATGTTTTGGCATATGAAAATATCCCGACCATGATAGTGACGAGTGTAATGTCCCTCTCCGAGAATCCAATTATAATTTTATTATTAATCAATATCATTCTATTATTCTTTGGTGCTTTTATGGACACCATGGCAATCTTGGTTATTGTAGTACCAATGTTCTTGCCAGTAATTATTGCCCTTGGGATAGACCCAGTCTTATTTGGAATTATTGTGGTAGTAAATACAGCGATTGGAATGGCGACACCACCATTTGGAGCTACATTGTTAATTGCATCTAATATTGGGAAACATCCGCTGATGTCCGTGGCTCGAGAATCAGGGTGGCTGTTACTTGCCTTAATTATCGCTTTGTTTATCATTACATATATTCCCATTGTAGTAATGTTCCCTCTTTGGGGTTTTTAAATGTTAACAGTTAGTTTGGCAGATCTGAGAAGTGGACAGGAGGGGTTAATGTGAAAGTAATAATTGCCGGGGCCGGTGCAATGGGATGCAGATTTGGAAGTTCTTTATTTAATGAAAATGAAGTAATCCTGGTCGACAATTGGAAAGAACATGTAGATAAAATAAACCGAACGGGATTATCTATCACTGATGATAAAGGAACAGCCCTTATACCTATTTCGGCAAAACTGCCTGAAAATTGTAACGAAAAAGCGGATTTATTAATAATCTTTAGCAAATCAATGCAAACAGATAGTATTATTCAAAGCTGTTTGCAGATGATCACATCAGAGACGAAAATTCTAACACTCCAGAATGGAATTGGAAATGTAGAAACCCTGACCAAATGGGTACCAGTCGAGCAATTATTTGCTGGGATTACAACATATGCTGCCAATCTAAATGGTCCTGGGACTGTAGAAGCTACTGGATCAGGAATTATTGAAATAATGCATATTACAGGAAAAAGACGAAGAGAAGCAGAATTACTCATTCAATTATTCAATAAATCAGGGTTAAAGGCCGAACTATCAGGAAATGTTATACAAAGTATTTGGGAAAAAGCAGCTTTTAATGCAGTCTTAAATCCACTTTGTACCCTAACCTCGAGCACAGTTGGACAAATTGGTGCATATGGAATAATTGGGGATGTTATTAGAAGTGTTCTAGGTGAGATAGAGTTGGTTGCTGAAGCGGAAGGCGTAGATTTTGATAAGTTGCAGGTAATGAATGTAATTGAAAATGTTTTTAATCCCAATATGTCTTCGCATCATTATTCTTCTATGTATCACGATCTACAAAATGGAAGAGAAACAGAAATAGAATATCTAAACGGGGCATTCATAAAGAAAGCTAATCAATATAATATTCCTACACCTTATAACACCTTACTTTATCATTTAATAAAAATTGCTGAAGGAAATCGGAAGATCGTTCATGAGTTTAGTTGAAAATTATCGTTCACTTGTCAGAATCCAAAAAACTTCCCCTAGCACTCAAAAGTGTTAGGGGAAGTTTTTTAATTCGTATAAGAAAGCACCGCATTCTTGCTAAAACGCAGCAATGCTTGTTTTGCCTCGTCTCTGTTCGTGTATTCAAAGATTCGATAGTCTTTCTGATTAAATACGGTAATGACCCACATGGTATGATCCCCTGTCTTTTAGTTTTTTGCCTTGCAATAAAGCCATAAACTGAGATGCTCGCGTGGACTGATAGGAAATGCCTTACTTGATTCTTATCATACCGCATTGTATTCAGAAAAAAACCTTTTTGTGAATCAATTCACAATACGTTCATATTCAAAACGCTTTCATTGAACAAATTGTGAAAAGACAGTCATAATCAGGGGAATACCCATTCTTCACCGACCACATCGACGGGGAATGAAGGATTGCACATCACGAACCGAAAGGCATTAACAGCCAATCGGTTCGCGATTTTTTCATTTCAACGTTATGGTTGAAATAAAGTTATTTTATTTCGTGAAAAAGCTGAATAGGGAATTATAAGAAGAAACGACTTGTTGGTAATAGCCAACGATTTTATCCCAAGCTGTGTTTGGAACAGTTTCTTCTGACTCATCGGCAACTGCGTCTTCGTCAGTAGCTGTTTCATCCGTAGCATCGTCTTGAGCCGGTTCTTCGGTTGCTTCTTCATCAGTAGTTGTTTCATCCGCAACGTCGTCTTGAGCTGGCTCTTCGGTTGCTCCTTCATCAGTAGTTGTTTCATCCGCAACGTCGTCTTGAGCTGGCTCTTCAGTTGCTCCTTCATCAGTAGCCGTTTCATCCGTAGTATCGTCTTGAGCCGGTTCTTCGGTTGCTCCTTCATCAGTAGTTGTTTCATCCGCAACGTCGTCTTGAGCTGGCTCTTCAGTTGCTTCGTCCTCAGTAGCTGTTTCATCCGCAGCGTCGTCTTGAGCTGGCTCTTCAGATGCGTCGTTATCAGTAGTTGTCTCATCTGCAACGTCATCTAGTGCCGGTTCTTCAGCAGTTTCGTCATCAGTAGCCGGTTCTTCCGCTGTTTCATCGTCACCTGGCAAAATTAGACCCAGATGATCTTCTAAAAGGATTTGATAGTATTCAATTAAACTGCTATAGCTTCGTACGATGGATCTATATTCATTCTCTAGCTCTTCTGTTATACTAGCATTATCTGTATTTGGGTCAGTTGACACTGTATCTTCATTGATACTTTCGTCGGCTGGCTCTTCTTCTGTTGCCGTATCATCGGCTTGTTCTTCCTCAACTACCGGCTCGCCCGTAGTTTCGTCTTCGGTAGTCTCATCTACAGGAACTTCTTCTGCAATTGGCTCATCCGCAGCATCGTCCCCAGCAGTATTCTCATCTACAGGAACATCCTCTGCTCCCGTCTCATCCGCAGCCTCATCAGTCACTGCATCATCAGCGGTCTCTTCGTCCGAGGTTGACTCATCCGCAGCTTCGTCCTCAGCAGTATTCTCATCTACAGGAACATCCTCTGCTCCCGTATCATCCGCAGCCTCATCAGTCACTGCATCATCAGCGGTCTCTTCGTCCGTAGTTGACTCATCCGCAGCATCGTCCTCAGAAGTATTCTCATCTACAGGAACATCCTCTGCTCCCGTCTCATCAGCTTCCTCATCGGTAACTGTCTCATCTGTGGACTCTTCGTCCGTAGTCGGCACATCCGCAGCTTCGTCTTCAGTAGTATTCTCATCTACAGGAACATCTTCTGCACCCGTCTCATCCGCAGCCTCATCAGTCACTGCATCATCAGCGGTCTCTTCGTCCGTATTCGGCTCATCTGCAGTTTCGTCATCAGTAGCCGTTTCATCTGCCGGCTCTTCATCAGCTATCGGCTCGTCCACATCATCTCCGTCATTTAGAGGATCGGAAGGCTCATTCGCATCGTCAGCATCATCTTGATCCGGAGTTGCTTCTTGCCAGTTCTTATTTGCAATCGTGCGTATGAATTTCCCTTTTTCCGGGGAACCTGGAATGCTCGTTGCGTAATAGGAAACCTCGGCACCGTGATTTTTAAAAGTTGTTTCCTCTGTGTTTTCATTTGCTAGAGCTGCACCGCTGGCTCCGAATAGAGCAGCTGTTAGCATAGAAGTCGACATGACAAACGGTAAAACCTTTTTGTTTTTGTTTTTTTGATTTGTGTCCTTAACCAAGAATCATCCTTCTCCCTTCATTTTTGAAAAATTTTCACTGACAGACGACATACTAAAACATGGCGGTTTTTTATTTGGTTTTTATGATTTTCCTCCTTTATCAGCGGATATTCGGGTCTGTTCATTTGCCGTGAGTTGATGATCGTGTTGAGTGTAGCGACCCCTCTGCCTGTTCACAACAATAGCAAAAGAAAATAACAGGTAGGTGACAATCTCATATCAAGTTGGTTGGGAATATGAACCTTCAATTACAAACAAATAACAGTTAAATCAGGGATAAATTGGTTGCCTGTAGGGTCTTATCCATTAGCTTTTACAACTTTATCTCCTAGATAGGCGGCAGAAAAGTCATAAAAATTGCAATACAGTTGAGTGAAATTTTTAAAATAAAATGTCATAGTGTCTTACTTAAATCTATTATTTTGTAATAAAACAAATATAGGGGAAATACTTGCGATATATAATCAAATAACTGGGAATTTGATTTGCTTCTATTTATTATCACTATCGTTCGATAGCAAATTCTATTAAAAAATATAAATAAAAATTTAATTTTTCGGAAGTATTTGACTTTTATTATTTGGAAGGGTACATTCAGAATATGCAGTTTGTTTTTCCATTTGTAGATATGCTGTACAACAATTTTTGATTGAGGGGGAAACAAGATGTTAAATGTTTCAGAGAAAAGCAGGTTTTCCGATTACCCGCAGCAGCCACATGGAGGCAAATTAGTGAATAAGGTAGTGACAGGAGAAGAGCGGGAGGCGGAGATGCTACGCGCCAAGGAGTTGCCGACCATCATGGTCGATATGGAAGCGATCATTACGCTCGAAATGATTGCGACCGGCGTATTGTCACCGAACGAAGGGTTTATGAATGAAGCGGATTACAAATCCGTCCTGACAACAGGCCGTTTGGTGAACGGCGTGATTTGGCCGGCTCCACTCAGTTTTGCACCGATTGGAAACCGCAATGCGGAGATCATTAAGTCACTGTCCGTCGGCGAGGAAGTAGCCCTAGCAGATGAAAACAATGAGCCGGTTGCGATTCTCCAAATTGAGGATATTTTCAAATATGATAAAGACTTCCGTGCTTCCAATCTATTCGGAACGACCGACCGGAATCATCCGGGCGTCGACGCAATCTATCGACGTATGGGAGACGTTGCATTAGGTGGACCAATTCGTTTGCTGCGCCGTGTCGACTGGGGACCGTTCGAAAAGCTTCGTCTGGAACCGAAAGATACATGGCATACATTTTATGAAGAAAAGAAATTCCGTTCAGCTGCCGGGTTCATTACAGGAGCGAATCCTTTGCACCGGGGGCATGAATACATCCATAAGAATGCGTTGGAGGAAATCGACGGCTTACTTCTTCAGCCACTCGTCGAGATGGCGAAGCGCGAGTATACCCGGCATGAGTTCCGGATGCTGTCGTACCGCAGTGTGCTGGAAACGTATTATCCTAAAGGACGCTCGATTTTAGCGCCGTTGCGTGTCACTTATATTTTCGCAGGTCCCCGGGAGACGGTGCTGCATGCGTTGATCATGAAAAATTACGGTTGCACCCATGCACTCATTGGCCGGGATCATGCGGGTATCGGCGATTATTATGATAAATACGCCAGCCATAGTATTTTTGATGAATTCAAGCCGGAGGAGCTCGGCATTGATGTCCGGCTGTTCCATGAAGTTTTCTATTGTACCCGCTGTGATGCGCCGGCAACGACGCAATCCTGTCCGCATGACGAAAGGTACCGTATCAATATTTCTGGAACGGGAATCCGGGAAATGCTGCGACATGGGATTATGCCGCCAAAGGAAATCGTCCGTCCGGAATCGGCACGAATTGCCATTCAAGGAATCCAGCCAAAAGGATTGGATGTGAATGAAAGCGCTATCTCCCCGGTCGGTAAAACGATCAAGAGCATGTTCCCGTTCTATTTAGAGAGAACGAGACTCGGTGGAGCTCTGCGGAAAACGCCACTCACTGTCGAGGATTTAACGAATCTCGATTTGGAAATGGTCAACTTGGATGTGCGGGCTAACGCTGATCGGGTCTACCAGGATATCTTTGACGAATACAGCAATGTCGGCGATACGAATCGCAATCTGCAGCCGGATTGGATCAGTGACGCCCGGGAATCCTTACGCAAGCAACAACAAATGGTCATTTCCGACTTGGAGGAAAAAGTGGGTCAGGCTCCTGCGGCTGCTTCTGACGAGTTCATGTACCAAGACAAGGAAGAATCACAACGCGAATTGGAAGTCGCCAAACAGATTCTTGACGACATTCCAAAAGATCTCCGGGCAGAAGATTACCAATACCGGACGTGGAATGTCTTGCCGTATCACCGTTATCGGGGTAGTGATGAGCCGAGTGAATAAGTAATAGATAGAAAACATCCGCCAAACCGATTTCTGGCGGATGTTTTTCGCTGTTTTATAAAGAGTTTGGGGGGGGGGAGTGAAAAGAATTGAAGGAAATCGTTACGAGGCCGAGCAGAGATGGTAAGAACATTATAATAGGGGTTGAAACGATGCAATCTAACTTCAATCCGTCTTGATTGCTTCATATGCCTACATATATTATACTTTTACTTAGTTTCACAAACTAACAATAATGAAATGGAGTGAGGACTTGAAGCCGCATAAGCAGTTGTTTTATGAATATGCAACGTTGCATCGTCCCTATATGAATCAATTAAACGCCCAATTGGCTCCGTTTCACCTGTCGTTGCCGCTTTGGCTGATGATGAGGATTCTTTATCATGAAGGGGAGCATACTATTAGTCGACTTTCAGAGAAAAGGAATGTCGAGAAGCCGACGACCACAAAGATGGTTCAACGTTTGGAGGAACTTCAATTGGTGGAGGCGCGTTCGGGAAGTGATCGACGGACCAGAAATATTCATTTGACGGAGCACGGACTGGAAGTGAGCCAGCAAGCGGAGGCCAAGATTAGCCATTATCAGGAAAGTTTATTGGAAGGCGTCTCGGAAGAGGAACGGCTCTTAGTGGCCCGTGTACTCCAAGACATTTCGAAAAATATAGTAAAGTATAAAGGATGAGTCTATGCAACAGGAAGAAAAATTATGGACAAAGGATTTCATATCCATTTCAATCGTAAATTTCGTTCTTATGCTTTCGATGTATCTATTATTGGTGACGATGGCGACGTATGCCACTGGACAATACGGGGCCAGCGCAAGCACGGCCGGCTTGGTCGCCAGTATTTTCATCCTCGGCTCTTTGGTAGGTCGGTTGTACGGCGGCAGCCGGATTGCCAAAGTGGGAAATAAAAAAATGTTGATTTCCGGGAGCGTATTTTTTGTTATCATTACGCTCTTTTATTTTATTCCCGGAAACTTATATTTCTTGATTGCCGTCCGCTTTTTGCATGGGATTGGTGTCGGGTTGGCGACTACAGCCACGGGAACGATCGTGGCCCAAGTGATCCCGCCAAGCCGGCGCGGGGAAGGAATTGGTTATTTCAGCTTGAGTGCCGTATTATCAACGGCAGTCGGGCCGTTGATCGGACTCATGCTCATCGATAAATTTGGCTATACGAGTATCTTCATTTTTTCGCTTGTAATGGGGATTGTCAGTTTGCTTATCGCCTTGCCTGTCCGGTCGCCGAAATTTGAATACAAGCCGCAAACTGAAAAAGGTTTTACGTTGAAGAACTTTTTCGAACCGTCCGCTTTGCCTATCTCTATCGTCATGTTGGTCGCGGCTCTCGCTTACTCTGGCATTCTTTCATTTGTCACCGCTTATGCGCATGACCGAAACTTGGTGACGGCTGGAAGTTTTTATTTTTTGGTCTATGCCATCATCATTTCGCTGTCCCGTCCGTTTACGGGAAAACTAATGGATATCAAGGGCGGAAACAGTGTGGCGTATCCTGCGCTAGTTTTATTTGCACTCGGTATGTGGGTGTTGAGTCAAGCCGACACAACCTTTATGTTCCTACTCGCTGCCGCCATTATCGGATTGGGGTACGGAAATTTTCAATCGTGCACGCAAGCGCTCGCTATTAAAGTTACCCCGCCGCACCGAATGGGGCTGGCAAACTCGACCTATTTCATTTGTCTGGATCTTGGGTTGGGCTTGGGTCCATTCTTGTTGGGGTATTTGGTGCCCGCTTTCGGTTACAGCGGCTTGTATTTGACGTTAGTCGGCGTTATTGTCGTGGGGATTTTGGTGTATTATTTGCTGCATGGCAGAAGGGATCAAGAGATTCATCGCTCGGTTGAATCGGCCAGGTGAAATTGTTGAAAATAAAATTAGCGGCGGCATAACTTAATTGAATCGGAGGCATTGCCATGTATGATCCAACCATATTCGAGAATTTGAAAGTGGCGTTTGAAAATCATGTATATGATCTTGATAATTTGGAACGCAAGATAACAATTACAAACCGAGTGGATCGAATGGATTTTGCCATTCTGGCTCGGGAGTTTGCCATTCAATTCACACTTATTGATTCACAGGAAGTGACGGCGGAAATTGGGTTACAGGCTTCCTTGCAAGACTTGGCCGGAGAAATACTAGAAGTGCCCGGGGAAAATATAGGCTGTTCCTTATCTTTAGGCTTTACCAAACATGTCGATGATCCAGCCAGTCAGTGCAAGCAAATCGAGCAAGCACTGCACGCGATTTGGGAAAATGAGATTCAAGTTACACAAACGCTAAGCCACGTCTATCCACCCGAAGCGCCGGGCTACCTGAACACCATTGAAGTGAAATTCAACCTGAAAATCAATGAAGAGCATATGGGAGAGATTGCGGATTTTCTTCACCATGTGCTGCGAACAGTGGATGTACTATCGGCGATCAGATCGATTGGGTGACAGGCACCCAAACAATCGTGTTTGTTTGAAAAAACGTGAATGTATGCACAATTGTGGTTGCTTAGAGTGCGAGAAAAAGCCATGTGAATCTAGTCGGCGCGCGGCTGGCCATGGCTTTTTTTTATGCAGGCATCCTTTTCAAAAAAGATAAACACTGTATATACATCTTTGCGGTATCAAGTTTATTTAAACAGGATGGCAGGCATTTTTCCCCGGCTGCAATCATACGATTCGGTGGGAGGCTAGTTAATGGTGGTGTGAAATCCTAATATTAACAATTCATTGAAGATGAAGTATACTGAATAGACTATGAACTTAGGAGGATGGTTTTGGCTAAATCAAGGAAAATCAGTACTTTACTCACCTGCTCTGCTTTATCATTTGGACTGTTCGCATCCGCGGCACAAGCATCGACCTATATGGACGAGCAATCTACCAAAGTGCCAATTGAAGTCGCTTCCACGGAAGTTGATTTCAGCAAAAATGATTTGATTCAGAAATTTCGTGACTTGTTTCCCAATCAGTTCGATTTCCTATCAAGCAATGACTTTCAGATGAGCGGCGGTCATATGTATCCCGACGATGAAAAAATTCGGTATCATCTCTATTTTTCGAAGGCAGTCAATGGGAAGCAATTGCACGGAAGTGTTGGGTTCGTTGGGGATGATTTGGAAATTGAACATTTCTCTTTCCAACCTCTGAACGAAGCGGATGCTTTATTTCCCGCAAAGGTATCAAAAGAAGAAGCAAGGAAAATAGCAATTGAATTCATGAGTCACATTCCGACTGAAGAGGCATACCAATTAGAAACGGATATTCAACAGTATTACCCACACCGAATACTGACGGAGCCTATTCGCTATTCGTTTATGTTTACACGGACGAAACATCAAGTGCCGATTGCAGACCAGAAAATGCAAGTCACAGTTCTCGGAAATGGGGACGTAGTAGAGTTTTATAAGAACCCGGTTCACAAAGGGGCGGCCACTTTTGAGGATGTCGCAAAAGTGAAAGACGAGAAGGAAATTTTACAGAAAATCAAAGACAATCTCTCCGTCGATTTGTATTATTCCATCAATATGGATTATCAGAAGGGAAAACGCACGATTGAGCTCGTCTATCAACCTAGGACAAGTAACGTTCACGCTCTGACAGGTCAATGGCAAAGGGCAAACAGCTACTCAACAGAGCCTCCGAAGAAAACGAAAATAGAAAAGATTGTGGCAGAGCCGCTACCGCCAAAACAAGAGGGCATCACAAAAGAAGAAGCACGTAAACTGGCGGAACAGCTTTTGGAAAGTAAATCCGATGATGTCAAATTGACAATCCAATCGGTTGAAGAAATGAAAAATCATAATGGACAAGAAGTGTTCAGTATTCACTACATGTATCAAGTTGCAAATGGCGGGTATGGAACCACTCTGGAAATAAATAAACATACGGGCGAAATCATTCAATATGCCGATATGTCGTACCAAATGTTGGAACAGGCTGGCAAGGAAGCGCCGAAAGGGAAGCCGGTTTCCGAGAAGGAAGCCCTTGCGTCTGCCATCCAACATTTGAAAGAGTGGGCTCCGTCCTATTTGCATCATTATGCTTATCCTTTGGATGAAGCCCATGTGGATGAGCAATCGGGTGTGTATTATTTTTCATTCCCAAGAGTGGTCAATGGGATTCCAGTAATAGGGGATCAGATTAGTGTAAGTATCAATCCGGATAGCTCTTTAAACAGTTTTTACGTTCAATATCAAGAGGAGGCTCAATGGCCAGTCGCCAATGAAATTATCTCTGAAGAAGAAGCAAGGGCCATCTATGAAAAAGCACTAAGCGCTCAGCTGAATTATACGAAAAAAGCAGAGGCGCAACACTATGACCTCATCTATGTTCCTGTATTCAACGGACAGTCCTTCAGTACACTAGACGCCAAAACGGGAAAATGGAATAGCTTGACGGGTGAGGAAAACACTATTGTCGTCACGCATCCTTGGGCGGAAAAGGAATTGAATTATTTACTGAACGCCAAAATTCTCGATGTGAAAGATGGAGAAACCTTTAACGGCGATGCCCTTGCTACGAAGGGGGAAGCCTTGAAGGTGATCGTGAATTCGCTGACGTATTTCTATGCGGACTGGTATGGTGAACGGGAGGATCGAAGCCAGACGTTTGATAATATAAATCCGGATCATCCGTACTATCAAGTCGTTGAACATGCGGTAGGAATGGGCGTCATTAAGCAAGATACGAGTTTCGATGTGGATGCGCCAATCACGCGGGAAGAACTGGCAGTTTGGTATATTCGCATACTTGGACTCGAACAGGCAGCTAAACATAGCGACATCTACAAACTCGACCTCCAAGATGCTGATCAAGTTCAGGCGGGGAACAGAGGATATGTCGCCTTGGCAAACTCCATCGGCTTGCTGCCGGCTGAAAAAGGTCACTTCAACCCGGATCAAGAAGTGACATACGCAGAGTTGGCCGTCTCTATCATCCGGCTCGCCCACGAAATGTCGGAAAGGTGACAGGCACCCGAACAATCGTGTTAGTTTAAATAATCGTGTAAGTTCAAACAAACGTGAAAGTTTCTACTTTCACGTTTGTTTTGGTGCCTGGCACTGGGAGGGAAATCCGGATATAATAGTAGCATTCTGAATGAAGGAAAAGGTGTAGAGCGTATGGGTTTATTGACTGTCAAAAATTTAAGTCACGGTTTCGGGGATCGGGCGATTTTCGAGGATGTGTCTTTTCGTCTATTGCAAGGAGAACGGATCGGATTGATCGGAGCGAATGGGGAAGGAAAATCGACGTTCATGAATATTATCACCCGCAAGCTGGAGCCGGACGCGGGAACGGTTACTTGGGCGAAACGGGTGCGGGTCGGTTATTTGGACCAGCATGTCGTGTTGAAACAAGGGATGAGCATTCGGGATGTTTTGCGGACCGCTTTCCAATATTTATACGACTTGGAGGCGGAGATGAACATGCTCTTTGCCAAAATGGCAGAGGTCGAGGCGGACGAACTCGAGGCGCTCTTGGAAGAAACCGGCCAGATGCAGGATGAACTGACGAATCGGGATTTTTATATTATTGATTCCAAGGTCGATGAAGTGGCGAACGGGCTCGGGCTGGATGAATTCGGTCTCGACCGGGATGTCCATGATTTGAGTGGAGGGCAACGGACGAAGGTGTTACTCGGCAAACTATTGCTGGAGAAACCGGATATCCTCCTTCTCGATGAGCCGACCAACTATTTGGACGTCGAGCATATCGAGTGGCTGCGGAATTACTTGCAGAACTACGACAATGCGTTCATCCTGATTTCTCACGATATTCCATTCCTGAATAGTGTCGTGCAATTGATTTATCATATGGAAAATCAGCAGATCACCCGCTATCCTGGCGATTATGATGAATTTCTACGCGTCTACGAAATGAAGAAGCAACAGCTGGAGGCGGCTTACAAGAAGCAGCAAAAGGAGATTGCCCATCTGAAAGACTTCGTTGCCCGCAATAAAGCCAATGCGGCGACGAGCCGGATGGCGATGTCACGGCAAAAGAAGTTGGATAAGATGGATGTTATCGAGTTGGATGCGGAAAAGCCGAAGCCGCATTTCGATTTCAAACTGGCCCGCACGCCGGGACGATTCTTGTTCCAAACGGAGAACCTGATCATCGGCTATGATGAGCCATTATCGAAAGAATTGAATTTGACGATGGAGCGGGGCCAGAAAATCGCATTGGCCGGTGCAAACGGCATCGGGAAAACGACGTTGCTTCGAAGCATCCTGGGTGAAATCCCCTCCCTAGCCGGTTCCGTCGAACTCGGGGACCATTTGGAAATCGGCTATTTCGAACAGGAAATGAAGACGGAAAACACCCGCACTTGCCTCGAAGAGATCTGGGAGGAGTTCCCTCATTTCACGCAATATGAAGTGCGTGCGGCGTTGGCCCGCTGCGGTTTGACGACGAAGCATATCGAAAGTAAAGTGAAAGTGTTGAGCGGCGGCGAACGGGCAAAAGTACGCCTCTGCAAATTGATCAATCGTGAAACGAATTTACTCGTCCTCGACGAACCGACGAACCATTTGGACCAAGATGCGAAAAATGAATTGAAACGGGCGTTGAAAGAGTATAAAGGCAGCGTCCTCCTCATATCACATGAACCCGATTTTTATGAAGGGCTTGTCACAGATGTATGGAACGGCGAAACCTGGACGACGAAAGTCTTCTAAAGGTGTCACCGCTACAAATTAAGCGCAATTCCGAATTATTTCCAAATGACATGGTGACTGTCACCAGGTTGTTCCTGTTTTGATTCAGAAGAAATGGGAATAATATGAGAAATGGACAGGAGGAGTGCGAAACGATGAGCAAAAGTTATGCTGGCGACAAAGACGGACCGAATAAAAATTCACAAGACGCGGCAAGCATCGCAAATGAAGCTGCTCGAAAAGCGGAGCAGCAAGTGGAAGACATCAAGAGAGAAGCCGCCGACGAAATGAAAAAACAACAAGGCCAATAAATACGGGAAAACACCGGAGGAACCCAAGTGAATTGGGGCCACCGGTGTTTTTTGACTTTCCAACATACCCCTTCGTTCCACCAAGTTCCCACAGCATAGGAACTTGGTCTCTGTTATTCTTGAAGAAATAATTTGAATTTTTCTCTCCGACCACCTCAAAATGAAAAGTCCTCATTTCCTTCCATTTTTTGAACGAAACACTTGAGGATTCTGAGGCTCCTTTTGATGAGTGGTAAGGTCATACCCTCGAAATGGTGCCGGATCAGGCTGTAGGGGAATTTTTAATAGGGACAAGCCGAAGTGACAATCATTATTACTACCATCTTTCCGAGTGTCGACAGCCATAAGATGCTTCAACTATTTGAATGGGTGAAGCATCTTTTTATTTTAGGTTGATTATCTATACCTGAACGGATGTTAATTTTCTCCTGGATCCTTTTGATAAAAATAATTCGGCGTGAAGATGTCATTGTTATAAGGTTTATGAAAAATATGAGTCGTAGCAGGGGAGAGTGGCGGAATGAGCCATGTCCAATTCCCTGTGACAGCTCTACCACATTCTCGTTCTCTTTTTTCAAAGCTTTGAAATTGCTTCGCAGCGGTATGATGGTCAACAAGCGTGACCCCCGCTTTTTGATAGGAATGCAGAACTGCAATGTTTAATTCAACCAACGCCTTATCTTTCCACAGCGAACGATTGGACCTCGTATCTAATCCCATAAGCTCTGCAACTTTTGGGAGTAAGTTGTAGCGATCTGGATCCGCCAAGTTTCTCGCCCCAATTTCAGTCCCCATATACCATCCATTAAATGGAGCCATTGGATACTCAATACCGCCGATGTCCAAGCGCATATCTGAAATGACAGGAACCGCATACCATTTCACACTGAGATGGCCCAACCCCTCTAGTTCTGGATGAGTAATCGGTACTTCTTTGACGATTTCTTTTGGCAGTTCAAATAGTTTAGGCGTTTTTCCATGTTCTTGAATTACTAAAGGAAGAATGTCATATGGTGTTTTTTCACCTTGCCATCCAAGTTGCTCACACATTTTTGTTAGTTGGATGGAGGTTGAATCACCAATTACGTTATTCCCGTCTTCATATCCGGCATACCGAATTAATTGATGGTTCCAAATCCGGATTGGATCGATTTCCTCTTTCCTTGGAGCAAAGACCGTAATGGTCGAGCGAATATCCCCTTCGTTTGTTGCAAACTGTATATGATTCACCATTTTTTCAAAAGCATCCTCAGCCGTTTCGACATCCCGTTCATCAAACACATGCAACGTATCCCAAAGTAGACGTCCAATGCAGCGGTTGCTATTGCGCCAAGCCATTTTGGCCCCGTGCTCCACTTCAAAACGCTTGTGGGTATAAGTCCCGATTGTTGAAATTTCCTCTTGTATTTCTTCAACCCGTTTCAGTTGTAACTCTGTAGACAATTCAAGTTCATTGTAACAGGTATGAATAAATTGGGTGGCCTCCTTCAATAGGGCATTATTTTTAATACATAGCAACATAAATGATCCCTCCATACGTTGAGTGTAACATTGTTACTTGTAAATTAATGGAGTAAATTAGCCAATTTATTGAACTTTCATGTACCTGTCTTTAATGGGAGGCTGGAATAAAAAACCGCAGGATGCGGAAGGTTCCCCCTCCATTGCACGAAGTTCCCACAGCCCAGCATCTCGGACTCTGCTATCCTTGAAGAAATAGATTTAAAATTTTTCCCACCGACCCCCTCAAAATGAAAAGCCCTCACGAATAACTGGTTGTCCACATAGGACCAGAATAAAAATGAGGTGATCGATTCATGCAAAAGAAGTGGAAGAAAACAGGAGCAGCAATTTTGATCGCAGGACTAACTGTAACGGGGACAGGCTATGCGTTAGCGAATGAAAAATCGGACGAGCCGATTGATTTGAGTCAACTTAACCCGGAACCACAGGCAGTTGTTATAGAATTGCCACCCATTACAGTTGGAACTTCTGATGAAGAAGTTGTATTAGATGAAGAGGAAACAAATGGTGGGGAAACAGTGGTAGATGAAGAAACTGATGGTGAGGAAACGGATAAAGAAGAAGGTAAAGAGGATGAGGTCACAGATGACACAAGTGATCTGCCGAAAATTCCTGAAGGCTACACGGCCGGCAATTTGACCGCCCTTGCTAAAGCATATGAAAATGTACAAAACCCAACTGCAAAGGAATCCATTAAACGAAATATGGAACGCTCCATCGCGAAATGGGAAAGCAAGCAGCCGGCAACAGAAACTCCAGAGCAAACTGAACCGGAAGAAACGGAACAACCTAAAACGGAAACTCCCGAACAACCAGTAGTGAAAGAGCCGGCGAAGGAAGAAAAGCCAGCAAAAGCAAACCCGGTTAAATCTCCACAAGCAGAATTGAATGCAAAACATAAAGAAGAAAAAGAAGTATTGAAAGCAGCTCAAAAAGCGGAGCGCGAAGCTTTGAAAGCAGAACGCAAAGCAGAGAAAGAAAAGCAGAAACAAGGGAAAAAAGAGAAGAAAGATTAATGGATGGTGTCAAACTAAGACACTAGTCTTTTCATTACCCATTGCTCCCATTAACAATCACAAGCAATTGGATCTGATGGGAACGGAGGATACCTATGCTTTTGTCTACCATACTAGGAATATTCAATAAGAAGTCTGATACAGCATTGAATGAGCTTGTATTGAAGGCAAAAAGCGGCGATGGGAAGGTGATGGACGACCTTCTCATCGCATTTACTCCGTTCATGAAGAAAACCGCTTCTTTTGTGTGCAAACGGTTCATTGACGAGCATGATGATGAGTTTAGTATTGCGATGAACGGTTTCCATGAAGCCATCGTGGCGTTTGATCCAAATCGTGACGCATCGTTGACGACATTTTCCCATTTGATCATAAAGAGGCGCCTGGTCGACCATATTCGTAAAGAGACGGCCAGGAACGAAACAGTCCAGTTATTGAAAGAGGAAGATTCCAATCAAAGGCAATACGTGTTCGAACAAACTTCTATCGACTTCCATTCCAAAGAACAGCAAGACTTGGAGCGCCAAGAAGAACTGCTGGAATACGCCAAGTTGCTGTCGGAGTATGACTTATCATTCGATGAACTGACAAACTGTTCCCCGAAACATGCAAAATCTAGGAAGATCGCATTTCAGATTGCCCAAATCATTGCGGAAACTCCTGATTTATATATATATGTAACCGAAAATAAAAAGCTGCCCATTAAAGAATTGGAAGAGATCGTTGAAGTTTCCAGGAAAACGATTGAACGACATAGAAAATATATTATCGCTGTATCGTTATTGCTCCAGAGCCAATTCGTTTACATAAAAGAATATATCAAAGGGGAACTCCGATGATGCGCATACACAGAGGCATTGTTTGCGAAAAGAATAGTAAATATACCGTGTTTCTGACGAATCAAGGTGATTTTTTACGTGGCATCCCCATCGGAGCTATGCCAGAGATTGGGGAAGAAGCTGAGTTTCACCTTATTTCCACAGGAACTTCTTCCTTACAAAAAGGAAAGCTGCGATTTATTGGGGCCGCTCTGGTCGCTGCTTTGTTCTTCTTGTTCATCGTAGCCTCTATGATTTCTCCAAATGATGAAGTGATGGCGTATGTCCAATTGGAAACGGATACTGCATTGGAGCTCGGTGTGAATGGAGAGGGCGAGGTTATATCCTTACGTTATTTGGATGAAACATCGGATACTTTGGCAAAATGGGGAAAAAAGTCTCCTCCTATCCGTGAAGTATTGGATCGGCTTGCCAAGGAAGTTTCGCCGAAGCTGGATGAAAAGCAAATTATCGCGACTACAATTCTTGTAAATCAGCAAAATGGACATCAAGCGAACGAGATCATTGGAAGTGCCCTCCACGACATGCAAAACATCCATAAAGACTTGAAATGGGAAGTCGTGGAAAGCACTGTGGAAGAAAGGGACCGCGCTAATCAAAAGCAAATGTCCATCCAAAAATACAAGCAAACTGAACAAGCTCCGCCTCTGAAGGAAAAGAAATCATCCAAGGAGATGGGACCTCCCGAGAAGTCAGGATTGGTGCCACACCAACAGCAAACAGAGTCACCTAATCCGGAAAATGATTCAACTGTACCAAAGAACGGAAAATTCCACGGCAAAGAAAAACAACAGAAGCCCATTGAACGGATAGAAAATAATTCAGAGAAAGCTGTAACAATACCAAAAAGTTCTGGGAATTCGGGGGAGGGGGAAAAAGGAATACAACCTCCGACGACGAAAGAAAAGCCCAGGAATCCTGCATCAGAGAAAAAGAATGAAGGAAAAAAGAGGCCAAACCCGGCTTCTGAAATGAAAAAGGAGAGCAAAAGCTTTTCCAATCCCCAAAAAGAAAAACCAAATACCCCGGCCACGAGCAAACATCAGGGAAACAGCGGCAGCTGACAAAAACCGAAGGAGAGTCACTCTTCCAAGCGGTATTCCTGACTAGTTTCTCATATTAAAAATTCTAGAGATATCAGCTTCCCATGAGTGTTCTACACTTCTGGGGAGCTTTTTTAAATGGCAGTTCCTTACGTATGAAGTGCTTGTCCGAAGGGGCAACCTGTAAATGCATAAATGTATGGCCGCAGGCAGGGTGATTAGAAATTTAGCAAAGAGGAGGAATTGGAGTGGCATTAAATCTTACCCAAAAACTGATCCAATCCCATTTAGTCTCCGGCGAAATGGTGCCGGGGGAAGAGATTGGCCTGAAAATCGATCAAACGCTCACTCAAGATGCAACAGGCACGATGGTCATGTTGGAATTGGAAGCAATGGGGGTCAAGCGGGCACAGACAGAAGCTTCCGCGCAATATGTCGATCACAACATCATCCAAGTGGATAATAAAAATGCAGATGACCACCTATTCTTACAAAGCGCCACCCGCCGTTTCGGCCTTTATTATAGCCAGCCAGGGAATGGTGTCAGCCACCCGGTTCATATGCAGCGCTTGGCCAAGCCGGGTAAAACATTATTGGGCTCGGACAGTCATACATGTGCCAACGGATGCATGGGCATGTTGGCGATGGGCGCGGGCGGCTTGGATGTTGCTTTGGCAATCGCAGGGGAACCGATTTTCATTAATATGCCGAAAGTGTGGGGAGTGAAGTTGATCGGGAAATTGCCGGACTGGGTCAGTGCCAAAGATATCATTCTGGAGTTGCTGAGAAGATTTGAGGTCAAAGGCGGTGTCGGAAAAATTATCGAATACTACGGCCCTGGGCTGGAAACGCTCAGTGCGATGGATCGTCATGTCATCGCGAACATGGGGGCAGAATTAGGGGCGACGACATCTGTTTTTCCGTCAGATGAAACGGTCCGGGAATTTTTGAAGCAGCAAGGGCGGGAGGAAGACTGGGTTGAACTTACTGCTGACGAGGGGGCCGCATATGACTTATATGAGGAAATCAATTTATCCGAGTTGGAGCCGTTAATTGCCAAACCGTCTAGCCCCGGGAATGTTGTTCCGGTGGCAGAGGTGGCGGGCACGGAGATCTATCAATCCTATGTAGGCTCTTCTGCAAATCCGGGATACCGGGACTTCGCCATTGCGGCAAAGATTGTAGAGGGAAAAAGGATTCCATCCGGAGTTTCGTTCGACATCAATCCAACCTCCAGGCAATTGCTTACGGATTTGGTGAAAGAAAGCCATGTGGCAAGCCTATTGGAAGCAGGAGCCCGTTTACATCAAGCGGGTTGTAACGGTTGCATTGGCATGGGGCAAGCGCCCGCCACCGGTCGGAATAGTTTGCGGACGACCCCACGGAACTTTCCGGGACGTTCGGGAACGCGGGAGGATTCTGTTTTTTTATGCAGCCCCGAGACGGCTGCGGCATCAGCTCTAACAGGAAAGATCACGGATCCACGAACATTGGACATGCCGTATCCGAAAGTGGCAGATCCGGAACATCCGACCATTGATACAAAATTGCTAGTCGAACCGTTGCCTTTGGAAGAAGCGCAAAAAGTGGAGCTGCATAAAGGGCCGAATATCTCACTAATTCCCGAATTGGACGAGTTGCACGATTCGATGGAACTGCCAATTCTGTTGAAGATGGGCGATAATATTTCAACAGATGAGATTTTGGCGGGAGGAGCGAGAGTTCTTCCCTATCGAAGTAACTTGCCTGAAATTAGTAAATTTTCATTTGAAATTATTGACAGGACATACTATACCCGAGCCCAAGAGAGTAAAATGACAGGCCATGCCCTTGTAGCCGGTTCAAACTATGGACAAGGCTCAAGCCGGGAGCATGCCGCCCTGGCGCCAAGATACCTTGGATTGCGCGTCGCCTTGGTCAAGGACTTTGCGAGAATACACTGGCAGAACTTGGTGAACTTCGGCGTACTGCCGTTGACTTTCATTGATCCGCTGGACTATGACCTGTTGGAAATGGGGGATGTATTGGTATTCTCCAATCTGCGTCAGACGATTCAGTCGGTCAATGAATTCCCAATCGCTATCAAGGACAAGGATAAGCAATTGTTGGTACAGCACGCACTATCCAAACGGCAGATTGAGGTCATGTTAAAAGGCGGCATGATTAATTGGGCTAAAGAAAGGCAAAGACTATTGCACAGCTAACGAAAGGAGCCAACTCAATGATTGACCGAGAAAACACTTGTAAAGCTTGTGAAGGGAGCGGCATGCTTGCGGATGACGAAGGTTGGCAATATGCCTGCAAGGTGTGCGGCGGGGGCGGCGTGTTAAAGGCAGCCAATGGATCCCATGTGATGGAAGTCGACCCGAACAACCGGTTGTTGGATTAATACTGAAGCAAAAACAAGCGTCCCTTCTACGCATTCGAAGAAGGGGGCGCTTGTTTTTTGCAGCAGTGAAAGAAGTGGAATAGGCTGGGGGGGAATAGTACCTGTCCTCCCAATCTTTTCTCCGACCTCACAACGCTCCTTCCGAACCTCACAATATTCCCGATGAACTTCAAAACGTTCACGCTCCGCCTCCCAACATCACCTCCCATCTCCTATTGAGCGCATCTTTTCATAGTGTTACTATAAAACTAGACAGTCATGATTTAGGCGGTCGCGGTGGCGCGGGTGCGTCATCGATTGGAAGGGAGATGCCTCGTATGAAAGTGACCTTGTTTGCCACCTGTTTGGTAGATATGTTCCAAACGAATGTCGGCAAGGCGACGGTAGAGTTATTGGAACGCCTTGGCTGCCAGGTTGAATTTCCGGAGTCGCAAGTGTGCTGCGGCCAACCTGCGTACAATTCAGGCTATGTGAGAGATTCCAAAGAAGCGATGAAGAAGATGATCGATACGTTCCAAGATGCGGAAGTGATTGTCTGTCCTTCCGGTTCCTGTGCCTATATGTTCCATGAATATCAACATATTTTCGAAGGGGACCCAATTTGGGAGCCGAAAGCTAAGAAATTAGCGGAGAAGACGTATGAATTAACGGAATTTATTGTCGATGTCTTGAAGGTGGAGGATGTTGGCGCCCGTTTGGAAGGGAAAGCGACGTTCCACACGTCCTGTCATATGACCCGGCTGCTCGGTGTCAAAGAAGCACCGGTTAAACTGCTGAAACAGGTCAAAGGTCTAGAATTCACAGAGTTGCCGAATAAGCATCAATGCTGCGGCTTCGGAGGTACTTTCTCGGTGAAGATGGCACAAATTTCGGAACAGATGGTTGACGAGAAAGTGCAACATGCGGAAGAGACAGAAGCGGACTTGCTGATCGGGGCAGATGCGGGTTGCTTGATGAATATCGGCGGCCGGATGGAACGGGTCGGTGCTCCGCTGAAAGTGATGCACATTGCAGAAGTATTGAATAGTCGATGAAACGGGAGGTGTATGTCAAATGCCTATGAAAATCGGAACTGAAAATTTTAAAGAACGGGTCGACACGGGACTCCACGATGATTTCATGCGCGGCGCGGTGTCGGCCGCTCAAGATCGTCTGGAAAACAGGCGGCTTGCAGCAGCGGAAGAGCTCGGGAATTGGGAAGACTGGCGCTCCTTGGGCGAGGAAATCCGTCAGCATGTTCTGGCCAATCTCGATTTCTATTTGAATGAGCTGAGTGAGAATGTGGCCAAGCGCGGGGGCCATGTCTTTTTTGCGGAAACCGCGGAAGAGGCCAATCGCTATATTGTCGAGGTTGCGAAAAAGAAAGAAGCCAAAAAAGTCGTCAAATCGAAATCGATGGTAACGGAGGAAATCGATTTGAATGCGAACTTGGAGAAGGCTGGATGTAGAGTCATCGAAACGGATTTAGGCGAATATATTTTGCAAGTCGATGATCATGATCCACCATCTCATATTGTCGCACCGGCTTTGCATAAAAATAAAGAACAAGTGCGCGATGTATTTACAGAAAAATTGGATTATCAAGGCAGTGAGCAGGCGGAGGAACTTACGCTGCATGCCCGTAAAATGTTGCGGGAAGATTATTTGACAGCAGATATCGGCATCACAGGCTGCAATTTCGCTGTCGCTGAAACAGGATCGATCTGCCTCGTGACGAATGAAGGGAATGCCGACCTGTCCACGGCACTGCCGAAAACGCAAATTACCGTCATGGGGATGGAGCGGCTCGTCCCGACGTTCGAGGAGTTGGAAGTGCTCGTCGGTTTATTGTCTCGCAGTGCCGTCGGGCAGAAATTGCCGAGCTATGTGACAGTGCTGACAGGACCGAAAGGCGAGGGGGAAGTCGATGGACCGGAGGAATTCCACTTGGTCATCGTCGATAATGGGCGTTCGGATATTCTGGGCAGCGAGTTCCAGTCGATCCTGCAATGTATCCGTTGCGGGGCGTGCGCCAATATTTGCCCAGTATACCGGCATGTCGGCGGCCACTCGTACGGTTCGATCTATTCGGGTCCGATCGGCGCTGTCCTGTCTCCGCTGCTTGGCGGATATGATGACTACAAGGAACTGCCGTACGCTTCCACGTTATGCGGAGCGTGTACGGAAGTCTGCCCGGTGAAAATCCCGCTTCATGACTTGCTCCACAAGCATCGGCAAGTGATTGTCGAGAAGGAAGGCAGAGCACCGATTTCAGAGAAATTGGCGATGAAAGCATTCGGGCTGGGAGCGGCTTCGCCTGCTCTTTATAAGATGGGCTCCAAATTTGCGCCTACGGCAATGAACCCCTTCACGGCGGGTGATAAAATTTCCAAAGGTGTCGGCCCATTGAAAGCGTGGACGGAGATCCGGGAATTTCCGGCACCGCATAAAGAGCGGTTCCGCGACTGGTTCAAAAACCGCCCGAAAGGAGAGGACGAGTGATGACGGGAACTATTCAAAATCGGGACAAATTTCTTGGCAAGCTGGCTAACCGGCTCGGCAGGGATTCGATTGCGACGGATGTACCACGCCCGCAATGGAGCCGCCAGCCCCAGGAAGGTGTTTTGAAAAACGCCACGCCCGACGAATTGCTTGAAGTACTGAAAACTCAATGTCTTGTCATCCATACGGATTTAGTGACGACCAATCTGGAAGGCTTGCCCAAACGGCTTCATCAAGTCGTGGCCGATTACGGCGGCGGTCCTGTTATTACGTGGAAGGACGAGCGGTTCGAGAAGTTCGGCTTGACCCCATTGTTCAACGAAACTTGGCCCGCTGAGAACATCGATTTGCATGTATGGAACCCCGAACAGGGGGAAGCTAATATCCAATTCGCAGAGCAGGCCAATGTCGGCATCACAATCAGCGACATGACCCTGGCCGAATCGGGGACGGCAGTTTTATTCAGCGAGCCGGATAAGGGGCGGACAGTCAGCTTCTTGCCATTCAAATCCGTCATCCTCATCCCGAAAAGTACAATTGTCCCGCGGATGACCCAAGCAGCCCGGGCGATCCGCGAGAAAACAAAAAATGGTGAACAGCTCGCATCATGCATCAATTTCATCACCGGCCCGAGCAACTCCGCCGATATCGAAATGATCCTCGTCGTCGGTGTCCACGGCCCGGTAAATGCGACGTATATTGTGATAGAAGATTTGTAAAACGAAAAACATCCTGACGGGTTTCCACCTGAAAGGATGTTTTTTTAGGTTGAGTTATCCGACTTGAAGAATGAGTAGACTGGCATACTTGTAGCTGCAATGTTCCTGCAAGTGAGCAACGACTTGGATCACGTCGCCCGCATGTAAGGAGAGCAACTGAGTGGATGTCAAAGTTGCGGATGTCGTCGATTCGGTCATGGAAGGAAGGGGGGCATCGCCGCCGTTTACTTTCAGATAGAAAGAGGAAGGATCGCAGTTGAGCATTTTGGAATCCAACAAGACTTGATAACTGATTTGATAGACACCATTCTTTTTCACTTGCAATCCGGCTTCTGCCGGTGCCACATCTCTCAACGGACCGGTAACCGGCAGGTGGATCGGACCGGAAGTCGATTGTCGGGTATCCGTGTAGGCAAACCCGTAAGCCGAATCGAATGTTCCGGCAGGTCCCGTTTCTCCTCGCGGCCCCGGTGGCCCTAGATCTCCTTTCGGTCCTTGGTCTCCACGTTCCCCTTTCGGTCCAGGAGATCCGGCAGACCCCCGTGGCCCGCGTTCTCCCTGAGATCCGCGCTCGCCTTTTTCTCCACGTTCTCCTTTCTCACCCCGCTCACCCGGCAGTCCTTCCAATCCATGAAATCCTCGTGGCCCGCGTTCCCCCTTTGGGCCAGGCGGTCCCGGTTCTCCTCGTTCGCCCGGTGGTCCGGGACAGCCCGGTTCACCAGGTGGTCCTTGATAGCCTCGCGGTCCCCGTTTCCCTCTTGTGGCTTCGCCGCATGTACAAAAAATGTCTTGATGACATTTCGGGCATCGCTCCATTTGTTTTCCTCCTTTCCTTCAACTGGAACGAATCATATTCGGGAAAATCCCTTTAGTATTGTATGTAAAAAGGAGGTAAAACGAAAGGGCACCCGCCGTGAAAAGGGAATCTGCTCCGCTGCAATCGAAGGACAACTTCCGTTTGCATACTCCATGTCATAGCGTAAAGAGAGAGGAAGGGGGATCCCCGGAATGGATACGATAATCTGGCTCTTCCTATACTTGGATGGTTGTTTGTTTTTCGGTTTTTATTTGTATGTGCGGAAAATCAAGAAACGAATCGGCTTTCAGCTAGGGATGAATATTAGCATGGCAATGGGCGGAATGATGGCCATGCTGTCCGGTGTTCTGCTCATTCTTCAATTTCCTTTTCACTTTACGTATATTACGATGCTATCCGCACTGGTCGGGATGGGGACGGGCGCCCTATTTGGCCATCTTTTTGATTATCAGACGTTTGTGACAGGTCTGACGAATGGCTCTATTGTCGGATTGATGGCACCGATGATCGGGACTGTCGTCGAGATGCCCGTGCTATTCGTTTGGAGCCTCCACATCTTATTTGCCATCAGTTTAATGGTGATTTTGAGTTCCATTCAAAGGTCGTGAGGCACGTTGCTGCTCATCTTAGTTTTATTTTTTTGGAATGTCGGTGAAATGGGGATTATCTATCAAGTGTTCCGGAAGAAGCACTTACTTTTTGACGATCGGTATACGAAGGCGATGTGTATGGCATTGGCCTCGATTTCTTCATTCGTCATTGCCCTTTATTTGAATTTACTCCTCCCTGCTCATCCGGTTACGTATTTTCTTCCTTTCTTCGCAGGAGTTTGGATTGGTTGGCAATTCGGTTCGTTCATGAAAGCACCTGCCCCTTTGAATGGCGTGTATAACGGCATTCTAGGCGGCGTGATGGGCATGATGTTCGGTGCTGTCCTTCAAAATCCGGCGCTTTGCAACATCCCGATGGAAACGGAAGCATTCATTACCTCCGATCTCATAAGCCTCGTTATTTTTTGTGCCGCACTTCATACACTCGTCAATGCTGTTGTCCGCTATTCGCTAAAAAAATGAAGGAAGGGATGCCGTTGCTGAGAATCGTATGGAGTATCGTTGTCCTTGCTCTTGGGTTGATTGCATTTTACTTGTTTTGGCCCCGCACGCTTACACTGCCGCATATCGGAACTGTGCAAGAGTGGCCGTTTACAGAAGTGAATGGCCAAGAGGCGGCTCATCAAAATAAGCCGAAACTAGTTACTTTTTTCTTTACCGATTGTCCGGATGTTTGCCCGATGACCTTTTTTGATTTAAAAGAGCTTAAGGGCGTGATGCAGAAAAAAGGAATTGCGGATCATGAGTACAGTATCCTAGCCGTTACGCTGGATCCTGAATATGATACGGAAGAACGAATTCGTCAATACGTGGAGAATATGGGGATATCGAGTACGAATTGGTTGTTTTTGAGAGGGACGGAGGAAGAGACGAAGCGATTTACGCAATACTTTCATTTTACCTATGCTAAAAATACAGAAGGATTTATAACTCATTCCACATCCATGTATATCGTTGATCCTCAAAACCGCATCCGCTCGCATCATAATATGGCCATCGGGACAAGAAGTGTGAATCTCGAGGAAATTGCCGATCATTTGGAGCAATTCATCGAATAAGGAGGTGGCTGCGGCATGTCTGAAAAGTTAAGTGGGTCGGCAACAGACCGACATCCGGAACCGAACATCCCGAGCTTTCCATCGTATTCCTCCCCAACAAGTGCAGTTTCAGCAGAGGAAACCCGAATTTTAACAGAATATATCCAACAGAAAAATCTATTTAACGTGGTCAACCGAGATGAATCACGTCGGAAAGCACTTCTATTAAAACAATTCTTTAAAATGAAACGGCATCAGCAAGTGGTCGTCATTTCGACTCGCAAGCAGGGTGAAACAGTCAAGACCGAGGGCAAGGTCGCGACAATCGGACGAAATTTTGTCATGTTGACCGATTTGAAAAAACGCATCTGGATTCCATACGAAGCTATCGACTCCGCTACGATCCCCTTTGGGTTCCCTACTTATTCAACTCCACATCAACATCATATTTATGACAATCAACTTCAGCAAAAGCTGGTTCAGCGTTTTGGAGAGACCGTCTCTAAAAAAGATGCACTCGTTCGCCAGTTTTTTGAGGAAACCTTCCATACGAACCTCTCTACTTGGAAAGGGATCCGGATGGAGGTGCACACGGGGGAAGCCTCGTATTTTGGCAAATTAAAGGACATTTCCAAAACGGAATGCGTTTTACAACAATTCAATCAAGAGCGACGAATCCCCTTAACGGCTATCCGATACATGGCAACTGCCGGGTACATTTCTCTCTTGAAACGGGTTGGGTCAAAATGGTCAATGGCCCTTAGCCAAACAATTAAACGATGGAGGGATCGGTGAATGGAACATATCGAGGAGAGTTTGTATGGAAAGTTGGAAAAGTTGAAAGGGGAGGAACTCCTCGTCATCACTAAAGCGACACAATTGAATCTATTAGGTCAAGTGTTCCGGCCGGTTTTCGCGGGAACGGTCTCCGAGGTACAGCGGGGGCATCTGACACTTTCCCCGGTCATTATCAAAATGGTGAATGCTCCATTTTATCGGTGTCCCTTTCCATTAAGCATCCCCTTGGAGCAAATCGTTTCGTATTCAACGGAAGTGCCAAGTGACACATCCTTTCCACTAACGTAAAGGAGGGTCGAAAATGACACGGGAACATGGATTCAAATCGACCAATGATGTGAAAGAGGAAGCGATTATCGAATATTTTCGAAAGAATATCGGGCGCAGGGTCTTCATCTTAACCGAAGCCTTTCCTTTTATGTTCATCGGAAAAATCAAATCGCTCGTCGAAGATATGGCTGTTCTGGACGTGGAGACCACGTCTATTCCAGCTTTAGAGGGGAAGGAATGGGTAGTCCATATTCATTCCATCGAAGTTTTTTATGTGGAGACGGGGATCGGTGCTAAAATCCCTCATCTCAAAGATAGTTAGAAATGAGGAGTTGCAAATGCTCAGACGCTATCACGTAGTGGCAATTCCGATTCGGATGGTGCTGAACACATTCGGCGACCATAATCCGAACGGAATGATGTATGTTTTGAAAGAAAATGAAGAGAAAGTGAAACAATTGGTGAAGGAAAATCCCTTCACCCCGGTGGAACTTGTACAGCCTCTCATTATTCGGGCGAATGAAGGGGACACAGTGGAAATCTTGCTGGAGAATCAATTGCCGTTTCACGTAGGACTGCATTTCCAACAAGCGGAATACGATGTCCGGGCGGCGGATGGCGCCAACGTCGGGTTGAATGAAGATAGCACTGTTCCGCCCTGCGGATCCCACCTTTATCGGATTCATGTCGTGAAGGAAGGCATCTATTACTTTTCGGATTTGGGCCACCCTTCCAGCGGTGAAAATGGCACGAATGGAAATGGTCTATTCGGAGCCTTGTTTGTCCAGCGGCGTTTTTCATGGTGGACAGATCCGGAGACCGGGAAGCCGATGAATAGCGGAGTGTACGCGGATATCCACCATCCCATTTTACCGTCGTTCCGGGAGTACGCTTGGGTGTTCCATGATGAAATGGAAGTGGATGATCTGACGGGAAACCGGCCGATCCATCATCTGACTAACCAAGAAGAAAGCTCGTTCCATGGGGCCAATTATCGGTTTGAACCGATTAATCGACGGCAACAACTCATCGCTGAAGGGGTCGTCTGTCCCAATTGTGAAGGGGAGGAAGTCCACCACGATTCCTGGGTCTATGGAGATCCTTCGACACCCGTTTTACGCGGGTATGTCGGGGACCCGGCGAAAATCCGGGCCGTCCATGGCGGAGTGAAGGAAACGCATGTGTTTCATTACCACGTCCACCAATGGCTGAGCGATGCGGATGATTTGGAGTCGGAAATCATTGATGCCCAATCCATTAGCCCTCAAACCCATTACACTGTTGAACCGCTTTACGGATTGGGCAGCTTGCAAGGTTCGTTCGGAGATTCGATTATCCATTGCCACTTATATCCGCATTTTGCAGCAGGCATGTGGGGATTGAATCGGGTGTTCGATACGCTTCAAGACGGGAGTCAATGCTATCCGAACGGCGTTCCAATCCGAGCGCTGCAACCGTTGCCCGACCGGAAAGCCCCGCCCGAGCCGACAGCCCAAAGACCGGGGTTTCCGAATTTCATTCCTGGAAAAGTTGGCTATAAAGCACCCCGCCCGCCGCTCAGCATAAAAGGGGGGCGCGGGCTGACGGAGTTGGAGCGTCATGCGGCCATTGAGAACCCGAGGCCGGGTGCCGTCTTTACGGATCCATGTCCCAAAGGTGCGCCTGTCCGTGAATTCAATATCTCCTTGATTGAGTTGCCTATTACGTACAACAAGCAAGGATGGCATGATCCCAAGGGCAGGATCTATGTGTTGGATGAAGATTTGGAGGATATTTGTGCGGGAAGGAAAGAACCTGAGCCTCTTGTCATTCATGCACCGGCCCATACCTGTTTCCGCATTAATTATACGAATCGATTGCCGCATATTTTGGATGGGGATGCGTTTCAATTGGTCACTCGGACTTATGAAAACGGGTTTCATATTCATTTCGTAAAATTCGATGTGCTCGTGAATGATGGGGCGAATGTCGGGTGGAACTACGATTCGTCCGTCTTGTCGGGTGAAACAATCCAATATTCCTATTATGCTGAAGTCGAAGTAAAAGCATGGTTTTTCCATGATCATCTCTATCCGAACGCCCATCAGCAGCATGGTGTGTTCGGCTCGGGCGTCGTCCATCCTCGTTTCACAGAATTCCTCGATCCGCGAACTGGAAAGCCTGTGGTGCACGGAACGCAAATCACCGCAAAGCATCCATTGATTCCGGATTACAGGGATTTTGCTTTATTTGTCCAGGATTTCACTTTATTGTTCGACCGGCATGGAAAACCGCTGCAACCGCCGAGATATCCAAGTTCCGATGATGATCCTGGTTTATTCGGCGTGAATTATAAGAACGAACCGTTGCAATTCCGGTTGGGGAAAGATTGCGACCCTGCTTATACATTCAGTTCCTATCAGAATGGGGATCCCGTTACGCCTATTTTAAAGGCATACGAGGGTGATTCGATCCGAATCCGGCTCCTGCAAGGCTCACAAGAGGAATCCCATAGCTTCAACGTCCATGGGCTAAGATGGCATAAGGAGCGGAGCAATCTGGCCTCGTCCATTAAAGATCAGGAGCATATCGGAATTTCAGAATCCTTCACGATGGAAACGTATATTGAAAGGGCCGGCGACTATCTCTGGGCGTTTGAGACAGAGGAGGATTTATGGAATGGACTCTGGGGATTGATCCGGGCTTATGATGAGAAAGTGCCGGATTTGATTACGCTATCAGATCGGCCCGAGCCGTTAAAACGGTCTAAACCGTTGCCGGAATATACGGGTTCGAAGCCGCCGCAAGCGGAGGATCCGAGTGTTCACCCTGTGAAGGGGCCAGTCCGTCAATTCGATGTAGTCGCTTTCCAAACTCCGCTTCTCTATAACGATTTTGGCGACCATGATCCACATGGCATCATTTTTGCTTTGCGGGAAGATCGGGAGGCTATTTTAAAAGGGACCAAACATCCGGAACCGCTGATTCTCCGGGCCAATGTGGGGGATACCGTGGAGGTGACGTTGACGAGCGAGTTGGAGTTGGATAAATTTCCGTTTCCCGACGGCATCTATCCCTACCCTGTCGTGAAAGAACAAGCGTGTTATCCTCCGTCCCTACGGATTTCCTTGCATCCTCAATTGATTCAATACGATGTCAAAACGTCGGCCGGGGAAACGGTTGGATTCAACGGCGATCAAACGGTGGGACCGGGAGAGAAGCGGACGTATCGGTGGGTGGTGGATTCCCAAGTAGGCGTTTGCGGTTTGTGGGATATGGCGGATATTCGCAACCATAAATCGCAAGGTGCGTTCGGGGCTTTCATTGCAGAGCCAAGGGGCACGAAGTATGTGGATCCGTACACATTACTGCCTGTGAAAACAGGAGCGAATGTCGTGTTGCGCAATCCGTTCTTACCCGATATCCGAGAGTTTGTTGTAATCATGCACGATGGAATCCGATTGTATGACAAACAAGGGCAGGTCATCTTCGATCCGGTTGATGGCATTTTGGTGCCGCCCCCAGAAATCGATGAAGATTTATTGGACACTTATGATCAAGGGTCCCGGGGGATTAATTATCGGAGCGAGCGGTTGATCAACCGTTATCAGAAACATCCGAAGCTGAATGAGTTGTTCAGTTCCAAGGTGTTCGGGGACCCGGCGACTCCCGTTTTTGAATGTTATGTGGGAGAACCGGTGACCATCCGGCTCGTGACGCCGGCGGAAAGAAGAAGAGCGCATTCTTTTCATTTACATGGACATCGATGGCGGTTCGATACGAAAGACATCGAATCTCGGACAGAGGCCTTTGTCGGATTTCATGTCGCAGGGGCGACAAAGAATTTAGAGTTGCTGGGGGGCGCGGGAGCCTACGGGAAATTTCCGGGTGACTATTTATACCGCTCCGGAAATATTCGATGGGATATCGAACAGGGCATGTGGGGCATTATGCGGGTTCACGAGAAGCCCGTTGAAAAATTACCGAAATTGGAGCAGTGAAGGGAGGAGAAGTATCTTCTCCTTTCTTTTTATAATGGAAAGGAGGTGTCAAGTAATGAAAGAGCGTGATGGGAAAGATTGTCCGGAAATACTCTCGAACCCCCAGCTCCCCTCTCCTACGGACGATCTGCCGCCTAAACTTCGCGAAGATATCCAAGATGCGAATGACTTATTACTGGATTTGGCCCTATCGGATGACCGATCAATCGATGAAACGTACCAAAAGGTGTTCGACGGATTGAAGGACCTATCCGTAAAAGTGATAGATCAGTCCGGAAATGCGGTCGAAGGGAAGGTGATACTGGCCGGTTTTGATTTTGTCGTCCTCGAAGGGAAGGCGAGCAGCGTCATTTTACCGTATTCGAACATCAGAAAGGTGCTGCCCGCGGGCCGTTTTGCCGATCCTTTCCCGGCCCCCGATCTGTTGGATGCTTCATCGGGTTGCAAGCGCGAACTAGCCTTTCGTTTCGGGGAGACGGTTGCCTCCTCGCCTGAATTGATCCATTTGTTCTTCAGAATCCGATTAGCCGTTTTTTTATTGACGTTGGAGAAACTGCCCTTTGAAGTGATAACCGAAGATTCTGCATTTCAGGGAAAGCTTGCGTACGTGAGCAAAGAAACGATTTGTTTAGCTACCGAGGAAAAAGAGATAGAGATTCCTATAGGCCGCATCCGTTTGATCCGGGTCGTTTATTGAAAAAGAAGAAGTCAGCCAATCAATAGTCGGCTGACTTCTTTCGGGTTATTGACAAGTTTGGTAAGGTTGCTCACCAACAACCTCGACATGCGCAATCTGATCGAGTGAAAAAATCCAAGTTATCCCGGTCGGGTGTTCCCGCTTTTCAGATTCGTTCTCCTCCTCCGGAATACTTAAGGTTGTCTCACTTTCCTGTGGGAGGGCGTCGTCGACCAGCACTTCCACGAAATTCGATCCGACCGAAACGATGGTCCCGGTCACTTCATCTCCGCTCTCCAGCTTAAAATGCGCTTCCTTCCACAACAAACGAAGGAGTCTGGAGTGGAACCCGTTCTGCAAGCCGGCCAATCGGATACTGAAGTGACAGCAACTGCTTCGGCAACATCCACAATGATGGCGGGAATGCCTACAACAACAATCGGAGTGGTGACATGAAGAACATCCACACCTATGATCCCCGAATCGTATTGTGGAACAGCCACAATCGCATGATCCCATATTATAACCTCCCCTCGGCTTTACACTTACTATATGTAGCGGCTTGGAAAGTCCTTGGTTGGTCAACCTATGGGTTATGAGCAGAATGAAAGAGACCTCCAGTCATCGGGAAGGTCCCTAAGACTAGAGGTCTGGTAAAGCCGATTAGCTATTCTTTGATTGGAAATCCAGCATGAAATCACGGAGTGCCTGGCACGCTTCAACCGGGACTGCATTGTATGTGGACGCACGGCATCCCCCAACCGAACGGTGGCCGTTCAAGCCGACGAATCCCGCTTCTTTCGCTTCCGCGAGGAATTTCTTCTCGAGCTCTTCATTCGCCAAGTTGAATGTAATATTCATGAGGGAACGGCTATCCGGCGTGGCATGGCCCGTGTAGAAGCCGTTGCTGTTATCGATTGCATCGTAGATCAACTTCGCCTTTTCCTCGTTTTGCTTCGCGATCGCTTCCAAGCCACCCTTTTCTTCAATCCAGTTCAACACTTCGCCGAGCATGTAAATACCGAATGTCGGAGGTGTGTTGTACAATGAATTGTTTTTGACATGGGTGCTGTATTTCAACATCGTCGGAAGTTCAATTTTCGCTTTTTCCAAAAGATCTTTGCGAATGATGACCACAGTCACACCGGATGGTCCCAGATTTTTTTGCGCTCCCGCATAGATCATCCCGAATTGGCTGACATTCACTGGCCGGGACATGATATCGCTCGACATATCGGCGATTAATGGCACATCGCCCGTCTCCGGGAACTCGCCCCACTGCGTTCCATAGATCGTGTTATTCGAAGTGACGTGGACATAAGCGTCCGTAGAATTAAATTGAAGTTCGTCCAGCGCCGGGATATTGCGATATTTATTGTCTTTCGTGCTCGCCAGCTCATATGGTTGACCTAGCAATTCAGCTTCTTTATATGCCTTTTCAGACCAAGAGCCCGTCATGACGTAACCCGCTTGTTGTCCTTCTGGCAAGAAATTCATCGGAATCATAGAAAATTGCAGGCTCGCTCCCCCCTGGAGGAAAAGGACTTCATAATTTTCCGGAATGGCAAATAACGATTTCAAGCGATCGATTGCGGCATTATGGACTTCTTCAAAAGCAGCACTGCGGTGGCTCAATTCCATGACAGACATGCCCGTACCGCGGAAATTGACCAATTCCTCTTGCGCTTTTTCTAATACCGCCAACGGCAGTGCAGATGGACCCGCGTTGAAATTGTATGCACGTTGATTAGTTTGACTCAAGTTGAACACTCCTTCTAGGAAACAAATATATATGAAATTATACACCTTTGAAAGTGGAAATGGTTGAAAATATCCGAACATTTTTTGAGAAATTCTCTTGAATGATAAGCGAACGGTGGATTTTTGACGATTCATTTTTCGGATTGCTGATAATGGTGCGGGATTGCTGATATTGTGTCTGGACTGCCGATAACTTCGTGGGATTGCTGATAACTTGCTCGGACTGCTGATAACCGCGTTGAAGTGATATCTTACTCTGATTGCTGATAACTTCGTGGAATTGCTGATATCTTGTTCGGACTACTGATAACTTCGTGGAATTGCTGATATCTAGCTCGGACTGCCGATAACTTCGTGGGACTGCTGATATCTAGCTCGGACTGCCGATAACTTCATGGAATTGCTGATATCTTGTTCGGACTGCTGATAACTTCGTGGGATTGCTGATATCTTGTCACGATTTCTCGTCTGGGTTGCCAATAACCTCGCATCCCAGGCTCAAAAGTCTGCACCTCGCGCTCATAAGTCCCCGTTCCACGACCATAGCAACCCCCGCCACCGATCAAAACCTACCTATCAACAAACAGTCCAATCATCATGCTATCCACTTCAATAAGAAAACAGCCCCATCACGGTAGGGCTGTTGGAAAATCCACTATTACGGCAGAATGGCGAAGGAGCGGACCGGGAAGCCGGATGCTTTCTCCGGTTTTGGAACGATATTGAAGATAACCGCTCCTTTTGCCGGCAGCTTATCCAAGTTGGTCAATAACTCAATTTGGTACGTATCCTGTTCCAATACGTAATATTCGCCAAGCAGGGCATTGTTCTTCTGGAAGTCGATGGCGGAGTCCGTGTCATAGGTTTCGTGGCCGACCGCTTTCACTTTCCGCTCTTCGAAGAGGAACTTCAGCGCCTCCAACCCCCACCCCGGGATGCGGTTATTGCCATCTGCGTCCTTGTTGTCGAACGCTTCTTTATCCGGCCAGCGTTTGCTCCAGTCTGTCCGCAGCGCGACGAATGTGCCTCCCTCGATTTCCCCGTGTTCTGCTTCGAAGTCGAGGATGTCTTGAACCGCCAGCGTAAAATCGTGGTTTTCCGCAGCTTCTTTTGATTTGTCGATGACGACCAAAGGCAAGACCAGTTCTTTCAGCTCCAGTTCCTCCAAATAGCGCGTATCGCGCACAAAGTGGATCGGCGCGTCGATATGGGTTCCGTACTGGCCGGCGAACGTGAATTGCTGAGCGAAAAACCCGTCATCATGGTCGAATAAAGTAACGGTTTCCGCCGCGTCGAATGCGGAGAAATGAGGGGAATCCTTCCCGAATGTATGCGTCAGGTCAACCCATTCTTTCGACTTCACCAGTTGAATCGCTTCGAGAACTTCATTGGTCAATGTTTTTGTCATGACAAATCCCTGCTTTCTTTATTTTATTTCAACAACTGCAAAATCTTCATTCACTTCGGCAGCCGCCTGCAGCGCTTGTTCGAAATCTGCAATCAAATCATCGACATGCTCGAGACCAACAGAAAAACGCAGCAGGCCGTCGGTGATTCCTCGTTTATCCCGCTCCTCTTTCGGCATTGCCGCGTGGGACATTTGCGCCGGATAGGAGAGGATCGACTCCACTCCGCCAAGACTGACGGCAAATACCGGGATTCGGATATGGTCGACGAATGCTTTCGCCGTTTCTCGATTCGGCAGGCGGAAAGATAGTACTGCCCCGGCGTCCGATGATTGGGCCGCGTGGATGGCATGGCCCGGATGGTCGGCCAATCCCGGGTAATAGACGTGTTCGACTAACGGGTGTTCATTCAAATAATCGGCGATTTTCTTCGCGGAGGCGGACGATTGGGCCAACCGTGCGCCGAGCGTCTTGATGCCCTGGATGAGGGAGAATGAGTCTTGCGCTCCCAAAATGGCTCCGAATGAGTTTTGGATGAAGGCAAGTTGATTGCCTAGTTCTTCATCTTTTGTCACTGCTAATCCAGCGATGATATCGCTATGGCCGGACAAAAATTTCGTTGCGCTATGCAGTACAATATCTACACCGAGTTCAATCGGACGTTGGTAGAGCGGCGTCATGAACGTATTATCCAGGAACGTCAGGCAGCCGTTCGCTTTAGCCAGCTCAACGATAGCGGCGATATCCGTAATCCCAAGACGCGGGTTCGATGGCGTTTCCATGTAAATCACTTTCGTATTCGGGCGGATCGCTTGGGCTGTCGCTTCCAAATCCGCCAAGTCGACAAATGTGTGCTCAATGCCGAATTTCGTTAATACTTGCGTGATGAAACGGAACGTCCCGCCATAGACATCTTCCGTCACCACAATATGGTCCCCAGATTTCAGCAGCATGAAGGCGGACGAGATGGCTGCAATCCCGGATGCGAATGCCAGTCCTCTTGCGCCGCCTTCCAACTCGGCGATGGTCTTTTCCAGCGCATCCCTCGTCGGATTGCCCGAACGGCTATAATCATACGGGCCGAATGAATCGAAATTTTCCTGATGAAAAGTGGAGGATAGATAAATCGGTACATTCACGGCTCCCGTTTTCTGTTCAAAGTTGCCGCTCGTGGATGCGTGGATGAATTTCGTTTCCAATCGCTGGTTGCTCATTGTTGGGGTACCCCGCTTTCCAATTTCGCGAATACTTGCTTCAAGTCGTCAATCAAATCTTCCGCCTCTTCCACACCGACGGAAAAACGCAACAGCCGATCACAGACACCGCGCCGCATCCGTTCTTCTACTGGAATATCGGCATGGGTTTGCGTCGTTGGATAGGTGATGAAGCTTTCCACTCCACCCAAGCTTTCCGCAAATGTAATAAGTTGAAGATTTTCCAGGAATGTTCCGACCCATGCGCTCTCTTTTAAACGGAACGACAGCATGCCGCCTCGTCCGGCATAGAGGACGTCGGTCACTTTCGGTTCGCTCTTCAAATATTCGACAATCGCCTTCGCGTTGGCATCATGTTGTTTCATTCGTAAATGAAGCGTTTTGAGGCCACGGATAATGAGCCAGGAATCGGAAGGGGAGAGCACCGCCCCGATGGCATTATGGTTTTTGCCTAGACGTTCGCAGAGTTCTTCGCCTTTCGCCACGACGAGACCGGCGAGGACGTCGTTATGTCCCCCGATATATTTCGTCGCGCTATGGAGGACGATATCCGCTCCGTCTTCAATCGGACGCTGGAAATAAGGCGTCAAGAAGGTATTATCGACAATTAATAGCAGACCGTGCTGTTTAGCCAGTTTTGCATATGCTGCAAGATCGATTTCCTGCATAAGGGGGTTTGTCGGCGTCTCGATGAATAAAGCCCGAGTGTTTTCGGAAATGAGTTTCTCCACTGCCTCAATATTAGTAAAATCGGTATACGTAGTATGAATTGAATACACATCGGAATAGTAGTCTAAAAGACGATACGTACCTCCGTAAATGTCTTCCGGGACGATGAGTTCATCTCCCGAACGGAATAGGGAAAGGACAAGTTGGATTGCCGCCATCCCTGAACTACAGGCGAAACCCGAATCTCCGTTTTCCAGTTTCGCGATGCCGTCTTCCAAAATCGACCGAGTTGGATTTTTGGTCCGAGTGTAATCATAGCCAGTCGATTTTCCAATGCCGTCATGCTTATAAGCGGTGGATAAATAAATCGGCGGATTGATCGCCCCTGTTTTGGGATCGCTATGATTCCCCAGTTGCACTAACGTCGTTGCCAAACTTCTCTTAGTCATCGTGTTCATCCTTTTCTAAATGAAATCAATTACGCCTCGGCGTAATTGCGAATCGAACAGCGAAGTGTTCGATTTGCCTTAATTTCTGCGTTCTTTGCGGAAAGTAAGGCACCCTCAATGTGATGTCCTTTCAAAATCCGTGAATTCCGCCGGAGGCTTTGGGCCAACAGGATGTTGGTTACTCAGACGTTGCCGCAGGACACGGCGTTCCAAGTCTGAGTTCCCCTATTCAGCGGGAGAATACCCGCTGAATAAGATAAAAAAAGAGCGCCCTTTTCGAAGAAGAGGACCCTCAGTATGTATGAAGTCAATCTCCTTATCTTCAAGGCTGCTCGCCTATTGGAATTAGCACCATACCTGAAATAGGCTGGTTGCCGAGACATCGTAGGGCCAATCCCTCCGTCTCTCTGGATAAGAATACAAATATGAAGTTGTGTGAAAAGATTAATTTATCCAACTCTATCATGAGAATCTTTTTAATGCAAGAGCTATTTTCTAGGGAAGCAACCTTCTGTAGCGAATTGGTTCTCTGTGATAATATGTTCGTATTACATATGGGTAGGAGTGGTAGGAATGGTAGCTAAACATTTGCAGGATTGTACTACTTTGTCCAACGGCGTCCAAATGCCGTGGATGGGCTTGGGGGTTTACCAGTCAAAGGGGGAAGAAGTGGTAGACGCGGTGAAATGGGCATTGGATGCAGGATACCGCAGCATCGATACGGCCGCGATTTATCGCAATGAAGAAGAGGTCGGACGAGCGCTCAAAGAATCGAGTGTTCCGCGTGAGGAAATTTTCGTAACGACAAAAGTGTGGAACTCGGATCAAGGCTTCGAGGCTACGTTAGAGGCATTCGACGATAGTTTGAAACGGTTGGAACTTGAGTACGTCGATCTTTATTTGGTCCATTGGCCGGAAGCTGGAAAATACAAAGAGACGTGGAAAGCGTTGGAAAAGCTCTACAAAGACGGGCGCGCACGGGCAATTGGCGTCTGCAACTTCAACATCCATCATCTGGAGGACTTGATGGCAGACGCGGAAATCATGCCGATGGTCAACCAGGTCGAATACCATCCATGCTTGACACAAGTCGAACTTCTGGCATTTTGCAAGGAGAACGGAATTCAGATGGAAGCATGGTCCCCTCTCATGCGAGGACAGCTTCTGGAAAATCCGGTGTTGGTCGAAATCGCCGAGAAATACGGAAAAACGGTTCCACAAGTGATGCTGCGCTGGGACTTGCAAAACGGCGTCGTGACCATTCCGAAGTCAGTGAAGCAAAGCCGGATCATCGACAATGCGAACGTGTTCGATTTTGAACTCACTGCAGAAGAGGTGGAGGCCATCGGGACGTTGAATGAAAACAAACGCGTCGGTCCGGATCCGGATAACTTCGATTTTACAGGCGTTACCGTGAAACGATGAGGAATATGGAAAATGCCGTGGCAGCCGCCCGGCATTTTTTGATTAGCACGCAAGTTCCCGCGTACTCCGTGTCTTGCGCTTATAAGTTGTGCTTTCTCGCTCATAAGTCTGCGTATGCGCTTATAAGTAGTAGTTCTTCGCACATAACTCGTCGTTCGTGCTCATAAGTCGTACCCTTCGCTCATAACTTTGTCTCCACGCTTATAAGCCCTGCTTCCTCGTTCATAAGTCGTGCCCCTGAAATCATAATCCCCTCACCCGTGCTCATATCCTATCGCCCTACTTCCAGGCCTCGACGCAAACACTCAAATCCCATGAAAACACTGCATTCTCCCGTATCAGTTCCCATGGAAATTGGGAATCCTAAAGGTTAGAACCCGCCAGATTCCGGGTACATGTAGTATACTCGGTATACTAATACATATTTGGAAGTGGAAGAAGGAGATTGGAATGAGTTCAAATTACACAGACGATAGCTGGACATTGCATACGGATCTGTATCAGATCAACATGGCCGAGTCCTATTGGGCGGATGGCATCCATAATCGCAAAGCCGTATTTGAATTGTTTTTCAGGAAATTGCCATTTGGGAACGGCTATGCCGTTTTTGCAGGGTTGGAGCGCATCCTCGATTATTTGCGGGATTTGCATTTCACCGAGAGCGATCTAGCCTATCTCCGTGATGAATTAGGCTACCGGGAGGATTTTCTTTCGTATTTGAAGGATCTTCGATTTACGGGAGACATTTACTCCATGCAGGAAGGCGAAATCGTCTTTGCCAATGAACCGATCATCCGGGTGGAAGCACCACTGATCCAGGCGCAATTGATCGAGTCAGCGATCCTCAATATCGTCAATTACCAGACGTTGATCGCTACGAAAGCGAGCCGCATCAAACAGGTGGTGAAAGATGAAGTCGTCATGGAATTCGGAACACGGCGCGCCCACGAGATGGACGCCGCGATTTGGGGAGCCCGAGCGACCTACATCGGCGGTATCGAAGCGACGAGCAATGTCCTTGCAGGGAAACGATTTGAAATCCCAGTGGCAGGTACGCATGCTCATTCGATGGTCCAAGCATATAAGAGCGAGTATGAGGCCTTTCATTCCTACGCCAAGCGCCATAAAGACTGTGTATTCTTAGTTGATACATACAATACGCTGAAAATCGGCGTGCCGACCGCTATCCAAGTGGCGAAAGAACTCGGGGATCAGATCAATTTCCAAGGCATCCGGCTGGATAGCGGCGATATTGCGTATCTCTCGAAAGAGACGCGCAGAATGCTGGATGAGGCAGGGTTCCCGGATACAAAAATTATTGTCTCCAATGATTTGGATGAATACACCATTCTCAACTTGAAAGCGCAAGGCGCCCGGGTGGATGTGTGGGGAATCGGAACGAAGCTGATCACAGCCTACGACCAGCCTGCTTTAGGGGCTGTTTACAAGATTGTCTCCATCGAAAATGAGGCAGGCGAAATGGAAGATACCATTAAGATCTCTTCATCCACCGAAAAAGTGACGACCCCCGGACGGAAAAAATTGTACCGGATCATTGACCGGGAAAACGGCATGGCAGAAGGGGATTATATCGCGATGTATGATGAAGATCCGGCTTCCGAAAAGCGCATCAAGATGTTCCATCCAATCCATACGTTCATTTCCAAGTTCGTGACGAATTTTGAAGCGAAGGATTTGCATGTTAAGGTCGTCGACCAAGGGGAAATCGTCTATAAAAATCCGCCGCTCCGCGAGATGCGGGAATATGCCAAGGAAAACTTGACTCTTCTTTGGGATGAGTATAAACGGTCGTTAAACCCGGAGGAATACCCGGTCGATTTAAGTCAAAAGTGTTGGGACAATAAGATGCGCAACATACAAGAAGTGCAAGATATGGTAGAAGACTATATCCGAATTCAATAATTTTTTTGTACTGGCAGCGAAACGTCAGCTACAGAAGACTCCACTTCTAAAAAGAGTGAAATGAATTCGGATAAAGCCTCCGGCGGATGTCACAGATTTTGAAAGGACATCACATTGAGGGTGCCTTAATTTCTGCAAAGGACGCAGAAATACGGCAAATCGAACACTTCGCTGTTCGATTCGCAATTACGCCAAGGCGTAATTGATTAAAACAAATGAGGTGGATGAGCGTTGACTACATTGCAGGAGAAAATCATAGCTGAGTTGAAGATGAAGCCGGTGATCGATCCGAAAGAGGAGATACGCAAGTCGATCGATTTCATGAAAGCCTATTTGCGGAAAAATCCATTCCTTCATGGGTACGTCCTTGGAATTTCGGGAGGGCAAGATTCGACGCTTGTCGGAAAGCTGGCTCAAATGGCCGTCGATGAATTGAATGGCGAAAATGGCGATGATTATAAATTCATCGCGATCCGTCTACCGTACGGCATTCAATTCGATGAAGACGATGCGCAGGAAGTGTTGGATTATATCGGACCTTCTTTAACGTATACCATCAATATCAAAGAGGCGGTCGATGCGAGCGAGCGGGCGCTAGTGGCGGCAGGCATCACGTTATCGGATTATGCAAAAGGCAATGAGAAAGCCCGCGAGCGGATGAAGGTCCAATATTCGGTGGCGGCCATGCATAACTGCGTCGTGTTGGGAACCGACCATGCTGCCGAGGCGATCACCGGATTCTATACGAAGTTCGGGGACGGGGCGGCGGACCTTATGCCGATCTACCGGCTCAACAAGCGGCAAGGAAAACAGTTGCTGCATGAACTGAATTGCCCGGAGCACCTGTACACGAAAGTGCCGACTGCCGATCTGGAGGATGAAAAACCTGCCATTCCGGATGAAGTCGCGTTGGGTGTCACCTACGACGACATCGATGATTACTTGGAAGGGAAGCAGATTGCAGAAGCGGCGCGGAAGACGATTGAAAACCACTTCCTTCGTTCGCAGCATAAGCGGCATATGCCAATTACTATTTTCGATGACTTTTGGAAATGAAGGACAGGGCCTCCCTGTCCTTTTTTACGCTTGAAGCGTCCAGCTTCATTCATTGTAGAAGATACGTTCTTCCTGTATGATGTTAGTAAGTTAAGCCTACAGACGAAACGATTGAATGTGAATAGCCGTCAGATTTGCTTTAGCAATGGGGGAAACGAGAATGACAAATGAAGAAATGATCGGAAAAGTATTGGATAATATAGAGAAAGTCATGATCGGCAAGCGGGAAATCGCCGAGCTTAGTTTGACCGCCCTGCTTTCGGGCGGGCATGTCTTATTGGAGGATGTGCCGGGCGTCGGGAAAACGATGCTAGTGAAAGCGCTCGCAAAATCGATTGGCGCCGACTTCAAAAGGATTCAGTTTACGCCGGACCTGTTGCCGTCCGACGTTCTTGGAGTGTCCATCTACAATCCTAAAGAAATGCAGTTTGAATTCCGGCCGGGTCCAATCTTAGGCAATATCATTTTAGCCGATGAGATCAATCGAACCTCCCCGAAGACGCAATCCGCTCTCCTTGAAAGCATGGAGGAATCCTCTTTGACAGTGGATGGGGAAACGATCCGTATTCCTCAACCGTTCTTCGTCATGGCCACCCAGAACCCGATCGAGTACGAAGGGACGTACCCGTTGCCCGAAGCGCAGTTGGACCGCTTTTTATTCAAGCTGAAAATGGGGTATCCATCGAAGACGGAAGAGGTGGAGGTCCTTCGGCGGGCCGTAGAGGAAGTGGCCGTCGAGAAATTGGACTCGGTCATTACGCTGACTAACTTGCGAGAATTGCAGCAGGCCGCGAAGGCAGTGACGGTCGATGACACAGTCAAGTCTTATATTGTCGACTGCGCAACTGCGACTCGGGAAGACCCCGATATCTATTTGGGTGTCAGTCCGAGAGGATCGCTTGCTCTCATGAAAGGCTGCCAGGCATTTGCATTAGGGAAGGGTAGGACCTATGTTACTCCGGATGATGTACAGTATTTGGCTCCATTCGTGTTTGGTCATCGGATTATCTTGAAGCCCGAAGCCCGGTTCCAAGGAGTTTCTACTGCAATGATCCTTGACCGGGTTTTGGCCGATGTTCGTGTGCCAGTTGACCGGTCCAGGTTTTTGAGATGAAGGCCCGTCACCAGATTGTTCTGATCGGGCGGTTGCTTTTCGTGATATCCCTTCTCGCTGCCTCTTTTATATTTGCCATGTTCCAAGGCGGCATCGTCAGCTGGACCATCTTTTATATCCTAGTGCCGTTTGTCAGTTACTCGGTTCTGCTTTTTCTATATCCGATTTCTGCCATCAAAGCGGAACGAGAAGTGATGACGCCTCGTGTGTACCGAGGAGGCAGTTTGACAGTGGTTGTCCGATTGAAACGTAAATTTCGCTTTCCGTTGCTCTATGTTGTTGCAGCAGAAGTCGGAGAGGGTTCAAGACTTCCCGCATGGGCAGGCAGTCAAATGAAGCAGATCTTTTTGTTTGGCATGTCGAAAGAAGTGGAGTGGACGTATACGATCGATCGGATGCCAAGGGGGGAACATCAACTTCGTGGAATTAAGATCGAACTGTCTGACTTTTTTGGCTGGATAAAAAAAGCAGCGCTGCTCGACTTGCCGGAAACGGTTCTCGTCTATCCGAAAATGACGGATTTCCACTACGAACCGAAAGACAGTCCTTCGGAAACGGGTTCCCAAGTCATTTCCCGGAATGTCCCGAAAGATATGGCGTTGGTGACAGGGGTGCGTGATTATCAAGCGGGTGACCGGATGGCCTGGATTCACTGGAAGTCGTTTGCGAAAACACAACAATTGATGACGAAAGAGTTTGATGAAGGCAAGGCGAAGCAGATATTTGTCGCATTGGATGGCAGGCGATCTGATGTGTTTGAAGACCAAGTCGAACTCGCTGCTTCCTTGCTACGTGAGACATCAAGAAAACAAGCGGGTTTGACATTCGCCATTCTCGGATCCCAACCGCTTTTAATCCCTTCCATCCAATCGGAAGTCCAATTTCACCAAGCATTCGTCCAGTTGGCAAAGGTTAGACCGTCGGAAGAGGAAGGGCTGCCGATCGCCGAAATGGCGGCAGTCCCTCAAAGTGAAAATATTGTCATTATCACCGGCAATCCTGACGAAGTGCTGTTCCAGTCGTTGCTCTCGCACTTTCAACAGGCACGCTCAATCGTCTGTTTTGTCGTAGTGGATCAGGAAAGCGGCCTGACGGGGAAACGGGAAGCTGCCATCCGGATGGCCCGATCAAAAGGGGTCAATGTCTATACGCTATATCGAAAACCGTTTTCGGATACATTCAATGAGGTGGCCCGATGAGAACTGAAAGACAGATTGACAAATGGATGCTGATTTTACTTTATCTACTCGCTTTTGTCCTGCTTTGGGAATGGCTGCTGCCTGTGATGGAATTGACATCGTCGGGCAGTTTGGTCTTATTTCTACTATTTGTCGCATTGTTTTTCCTGATGGCTCTATTTAATATCAAATGGTGGCTTGCCATACCGGTGAAACTGCTTTATATCTTATGGGCCGTCCATTATATATTTTTTCATGAACTGTTTTTCTCTCAGCAAGCGCTTATCTTGTTGAGGGATGATTTTATCGCAAATATTGTGGTACTTCTGAAAGGGCAATGGGAGGGGATTTCAAATCCGTTCCGGACGATGTTGTTTTTTGCGCTATTATGGATGACAGCGTATTTAATACGGTATTGGATTGAAGTGAAGAAGAGCATTTTATTGTTCTATGTCATGACGGTTGTCTTTATTGCCTTCATTGACACGTTCAGCCCATATTCAGCAGAACAGTCGATCTTCCGGATTATGGTATCGGGCTGCTTGTTGCTTGGGTTGTTAACGATCTCCAGGCTTGCTCAAAAACATCGGAAGCCACTCCGTTTTCGAACATACCTCTTCATCTCTATTCCGCTATTGCTCTTTGTCTCAACAGGCGGGTTGTTAGCCCATTATTTGCCGAAAAGTGAACCGGTATGGCCGGATCCTGTACCATTTGTCAGAGCGGTCGTACAAGGTGTCGAGGAGTCAGGCAATCTCGCCGGAGTTACGAAGAGTGGCTATGATCCAGATGATTCCAAACTGGGTGGCTCCTTTGTCCAAGACGATACGTTGATTTTCGAGGCGAAAGTGGCGGATCGGCAATATTGGAAAATCGAGACGAAAAATACGTATACCTCCAAAGGTTGGGAGCAGGTCTCCCAGTCCAATGAACAAACGATTTATCACATGGGAGATGAACTCCATGCAATCAATGAAGACGAATCGTTGCGAACGGCTGAACTAATCTTATCTAATCCATTTCCGTTTGTTGTTTATCCGTATGGCCTGCATAAAGTGCATGCGGACGATAATTATCAGCTAATCAAGACGAATGCGACGGGTAAATATGCAACCGTAATCGCCAATTCGAATAATACCTCGTACTCTGCGGTCGAGCTCCCTTCTTACCTTCTGGAATTCGAGGAGCATAAGTATAGCCTGCAAAAACTTCGCGCAACAAAAATGGAGGATTTCTCCTATACGACGGAAAATCTGAATCCTTATTTACAATTGCCTGATCAATTGCCGTCCCGGGTGAGGGAACTTGCGATGGACATTGCGGGGGAATCGGAAAGCGTCTATGAAAAAGCGAAGGCGATCGAGAGGTATTTTGCGAGAAACGGCTTTGTTTATGCCCAACAGGACATCCCTGTTCCAAGAATGGGCCAGGATTATGTGGATCAGTTTTTATTCGAAACGAAGCGGGGGTATTGTGATAATTTCTCCACTTCCATGGTCGTCATGCTGCGATCGATCGGCATCCCGGCCCGTTGGGTGAAAGGGTTTGCCCCGGGCGAGGAGGCGAGGAACGCCGATGGGGAGAAGATCTACCGCGTCACCAACAACGAAGCCCATTCCTGGGTGGAAGCCTATATGCCGGGTGTCGGCTGGATGCCGTTCGAACCGACAATCGGTTTTACGAATACAGCCGATATCGAGTATGACCTTGATTTGAACGTCGGCAATGCGGACACGCAGGAAAAGCAAGAGCAGCGGCCTCAGGAAACGGAAACGCATGGACCGAAAACCACGACAAAGCAGGATGCCAGTTTCAGCTCTTTCATCGAAGCTTTGGATAAATGGTTCCAAACAAATACGATGAAGACGGTATTCTTCGGATTTGCTCTGCTATTGGTCGTTTCCATGGTGTATGTACGGCGGGCCAAATGGTTGCCTGCCCTGTTGACGCGGTGGCGGCGATCTGAGTCGGGCGATTGGGAGATGTTCCGGAAACAGTATGGAAGCTTGCTGAAACAATTGGATCGAATCGGCTTGAAGAGGCGGCACGGCACGACGTTGGCCGATTATGCCAAGGAAGTCGATCGTCATTTTGGCGGAACTTCCATGAGCTTATTAACCATTGCTTATGAAAAAGGCTTTTACGGTGGGGAGACAGCAGATCACGATTGGATGAATTTGCAGAAAATATGGGAAGATTTAATAAAAAAGACTGTGGGTTGATTTTTGATTTTATTAGAAGTAAGATAAAAAAAGAATAAGCCCGATATGCCTCATATATGTTCGATAATCGGTTCGAATGTTTCTACCAAGTCACCGTAAATGACTTGACTATGAAGGCGAAATTAACTCAGTCATGGGTTGTTTTCGCCTTTTTGTAGATAATGAGACGCGTGGAAAGAAAGCCTTTCTAACGTGTCTTTTTTTGATAATCGGGTATTCTATGGGCAATATCGAAATAAAAAGGAAGAGGTCGGTCGAATGTCAACAGCTCCTTTATTAGTAGAACAGGAAAAGATCGTAGTACTCGATTTGGGCAGCAACTATAACCAACTGATCACACGGACAATCCGTGATCTTGGCGTGTATAGTGAACTCCATGCACATACAGTGTCTGCAGAGGAAATCAAAGGAATGAATGCCGTTGGGATCATCTTATCCGGCGGACCAGCATCCGTTGAGACAGAAGCATTGACGATTGATCCGGAAATCTTTTCAGCTGGGATTCCTATTCTTGGTATCAATTACGGGATGCACTTGATTGCAAAACAATTAGGTGAGGACACCCCGTCAAAACCGCAAGATTCGATCATCGCAATTGGCGGCGATGCAAACAAGACCTACGGGATTGATTTTCAACCAGAAGCCGGCGGGTCTGTGAATGGCCTCGATTTTCTTCGCCAGTTCGCATTGACAATCTGCGAAGCGAAAGGCGACTGGACGATGGAAAGATTCATCGAAATTGAAGTGGAAAAAATCCGTACGACAGTTGGAGATAAAAAAGTCCTTTGTGCCCTTAGCGGTGGGGTCGACTCTTCAGTGGTTGCGGCGTTGATCCACCGGGCTATCGGTGATCAATTGACCTGCATGTTCGTGGATCATGGCCTTTTGCGTAAAGGGGAAGTAGAAAGTGTTGTCGATACATTCAGCAACAAATTTCATATGAATTTCATTAAAATCGACGCCAGAGAGCGATTCCTTACTAAGCTGAAAGGCATCACCGACCCTGAAACGAAACGTAAGACGATCGGTAACGAATTCATCTATGTATTCGATGATGAAGCGGCAAAACTGGATGGCATTGACTTCCTTGCACAAGGGACAATCTATGCGGATATTATCGAAAGTGGAACGGCGACAAAAGAAGTCATCAAATCCCATCATAATGTCGGCGGACTGCCGGAAGATATGGAATTTGAATTGATCGAACCGTTGAAGGCATTGTTCAAAGATGAAGTACGTGCAGTCGGTGCAGAACTCGGACTCCCTTCCGATATCGTACATCGCCAACCGTTCCCGGGACCGGGCCTTGGTGTTCGTGTGTTGGGAGAAGTTACCGAAGAGAAGCTTGACATCGTCCGCGAGGCCGACTGGATCCTCCGCGACGAAATCGCGAAAGCGGGTCTTGACCGTGAAATTTGGCAATACTTCGCTGTCCTGCCTGACATTCGCAGCGTCGGCGTTAGAAACGAAAAGCGTTCTTATGACTATGCTGTCGGAATTCGCGCAGTCCATTCCATAGATGGAATGACGGCGGATTGGGCAAGAATCCCTTGGGAGATCCTTGAAAAAATCAGCACAAGAATCACAGCGGAAGTGGAACATGTAAATCGCGTCGTTTATGATATCACTGCAAAACCACCTGGCACAATCGAGTGGGAATAATTAAATAATCGCATCGTATAATTTTGGGAATATGGCCCTTAAGTCTCTACCGGACACCTTAAATGATCCGACTACGATTTTTGAATTAAAAACGAGATCTTTTTAATTTAACTGTCATTAGGGAAGCATATGATTGCACATCGTATGTTTCCTTTTTTTGTTATCGGTTATTTACTATTTAAACTAAAAAAAGGGCGGTTATCATGAAGAAATATTTTGAGTTTGAAAAGCTAGGGACGAATTACCGGAGGGAAATCATAGGCGGATTAACGACATTCTTAGCAATGGCCTACGTTTTGGCAGTTAACCCTATTATGCTTTCACTAGATACAGTACCTGACCTGCCGGATGCCATGCGCATGGATAAGGGAGCGGTCTTCGTCGCAACCGCACTCGCCGCGGCTGTGGGTTCTCTATTCATGGGGGTAATCGCAAGATATCCGATTGGACTTGCTCCAGGTATGGGATTGAATGCCTTCTTCGCATTTTCAGTTGTTTTAGGCTATGGTATCCCTTGGCAGACTGCTTTGACAGGCGTTTTAGTTTCGGGATTGATTTTCATTGTCCTATCATTGACAGGCTTACGTGAGTTGATCATTAACGCCATACCGGCACAATTGAAATTAGCCGTTGGTGCGGGAATCGGATTATTCATCACTTTTCTGGGACTCCAGAATGCTGACATCATTGTTGCGGAGCCGAACACGCTGGTCACGCTCGGAGATTTAAGTGCCGGCCCTACACTGCTAGCGATTTTCGGTCTAGTAGTCACCATTATTATGATGGTTCGGAAAATCAAGGGTGCCATCTTCTACGGAATGATTATGACGACAATACTTGGAATGATTGTCAGTCTGATTGAGGTACCGACAAAAATCGTCGATAAAGTTCCAAGTGTCGCTCCAACATTCGGCGCTGCGTTTGATGCTTTTTTCCATGACCCAGCATCCTTGATGACGACGCAATTCTTAGTCATCGTCATCACCTTCCTTTTTGTCGACTTCTTTGATACTGCCGGAACTCTCGTAGCAGTAGCGACCCAAGCAGGGTTAATGAAGGACGACAGGCTGCCACGCGCAGGACGAGCTTTGCTAGCGGACTCGATGGCAACAGTGACAGGGGCTATTTTCGGAACATCAACGACGACCTCTTATGTTGAGTCGACTGCGGGAGTAGCCGCTGGGGCAAGAACAGGCTTCTCTTCTGTTGTTGTTGGTTTGCTGTTTCTTCTATCATTGTTCTTCTCACCATTGTTATTTGTCATTACGCCAGCGGTAACAGCGCCGGCGCTCATCATTGTAGGTGTACTAATGGTATCGGCATTAGGGAACATCGAATGGAATAAATTCGAAATAGCAGTCCCGGCATTTTTCGTCATCATTTCCATGCCGCTGACATATAGCATAGCAACCGGAATCGCAATCGGGTTTATCTTCTATCCGATTACTATGCTGGTGAGCGGAAGAAGAAAAGAAATCCACCCCATCATGTATGGACTATTCGTCATTTTTATCTTGTACTTTATCTTCATTAAATAAAAAATGGGGCTTCTTCTTATAGAGAGGGAGCCCTTTTACTATAATAGGAGCGGCGGCCTTTCAAAGAGGATGAAGAGATTTTTAAAAAAACTTGTCTATAAGTGTTGACTTCTTTTCGAGAACTTGTTATATTAGTTAAGCAGTCGGGACGAGATAACAAGAAACACTAACTTCCGACAAAAAATGAACCTTGAAAACTGAACAGCAAAACGTCAACAAATAAAGTTCGGAAGCCGACCCCGTCGGTGAAACGGACAAAACGAATCTTCGGATTCGAAATTGACATGAAATTGACATCTTAAATGATGCCAGCAAGAAATGAGCTATTCATTTTCTTCTATTATGGAGAGTTTGATCCTGGCTCAGGACGAACGCTGGCGGCGTGCCTAATACATGCAAGTCGAGCGGACAGATGGGAGCTTGCTCCCTGAAGTTAGCGGCGGACGGGTGAGTAACACGTGGGCAACCTGCCCTGCAGATGGGGATAACTCCGGGAAACCGGGGCTAATACCGAATAATCAGTTCCTCCGCATGGAGGAACTCTGAAAGACGGTTTCGGCTGTCACTGCAGGATGGGCCCGCGGCGCATTAGCTAGTTGGTGGGGTAACGGCCTACCAAGGCGACGATGCGTAGCCGACCTGAGAGGGTGATCGGCCACACTGGGACTGAGACACGGCCCAGACTCCTACGGGAGGCAGCAGTAGGGAATCTTCCACAATGGACGGAAGTCTGATGGAGCAACGCCGCGTGAGCGAAGAAGGTTTTCGGATCGTAAAGCTCTGTTGTAAGGGAAGAACACGTACGGGAGTCACTGCCCGTACCTTGACGGTACCTTATCAGAAAGCCACGGCTAACTACGTGCCAGCAGCCGCGGTAATACGTAGGTGGCAAGCGTTGTCCGGAATTATTGGGCGTAAAGCGCGCGCAGGCGGTCCTTTAAGTCTGATGTGAAAGCCCACGGCTCAACCGTGGAGGGTCATTGGAAACTGGAGGACTTGAGTACAGAAGAGGAAAGCGGAATTCCACGTGTAGCGGTGAAATGCGTAGAGATGTGGAGGAACACCAGTGGCGAAGGCGGCTTTCTGGTCTGTAACTGACGCTGAGGCGCGAAAGCGTGGGGAGCAAACAGGATTAGATACCCTGGTAGTCCACGCCGTAAACGATGAGTGCTAAGTGTTAGGGGGTTTCCGCCCCTTAGTGCTGCAGCTAACGCATTAAGCACTCCGCCTGGGGAGTACGGTCGCAAGACTGAAACTCAAAGGAATTGACGGGGACCCGCACAAGCGGTGGAGCATGTGGTTTAATTCGAAGCAACGCGAAGAACCTTACCAGGTCTTGACATCCCGCTGCCCGGCATGGAGACATGCCTTTCCCTTCGGGGACAGCGGTGACAGGTGGTGCATGGTTGTCGTCAGCTCGTGTCGTGAGATGTTGGGTTAAGTCCCGCAACGAGCGCAACCCTTGATCTTAGTTGCCAGCATTCAGTTGGGCACTCTAAGGTGACTGCCGGTGACAAACCGGAGGAAGGTGGGGATGACGTCAAATCATCATGCCCCTTATGACCTGGGCTACACACGTGCTACAATGGACGGTACAGAGGGCTGCGAACCCGCGAGGGGGAGCCAATCCCATAAAACCGTTCCCAGTTCGGATTGCAGGCTGCAACTCGCCTGCATGAAGCCGGAATCGCTAGTAATCGTGGATCAGCATGCCACGGTGAATACGTTCCCGGGTCTTGTACACACCGCCCGTCACACCACGAGAGTTTGTAACACCCGAAGTCGGTGGGGTAACCCTTACGGGAGCCAGCCGCCGAAGGTGGGACAGATGATTGGGGTGAAGTCGTAACAAGGTAGCCGTATCGGAAGGTGCGGCTGGATCACCTCCTTTCTAAGGATATTTACGGAATATGAACCTTGGGTTCATACGTTGACGTTTTGCGTTCAGTTTTGAAGGTTCATCTTTGAGATGGATTTTCAAATCGAAGGGTTTCGAGAAGCAAGCAGTACTAGGAAGCGAACGAGTGAACACCGGAGCGTGCTTAGGCACGTGAGGATGTGAACGAGTGAAGCTGACAACGTAATGCGCCGCTTATCGGAAGCCGACTTGTTCTTTGAAAACTGGATAAAACAACATTGAAAGCAACAAACACAAGTAATCAACCGAGTCGATCACTTTTTGTGATTGAACATGCAATTCTTTGTAACGATCCGGACGCCATATCGCTATGGCCGAACGATCGACCATTATGGTCAAGTTAGAAAGGGCGCACGGCGGATGCCTTGGCACTAGGAGCCTATGAAGGACGGCACTAACACCGATATGCTCCGGGGAGCTGTAAGTAAGCATTGATCCGGAGATTTCCGAATGGGGAAACCCACTGCCCGTAATGGGGCAGTACATGTACGTGAATACATAGCGTACATGAGGCAGACCCGGAGAACTGAAACATCTAAGTATCCGGAGGAAGAGAAAGAAAATTCGATTCCCTGAGTAGCGGCGAGCGAAACGGGAAGAGCCCAAACCAGGAAGCTTGCTTCCTGGGGTTGTAGGACACTCTATACGGAGTTACAAAGGGATGGGTTAGGCGAAGCGACCTGGAAAGGTCCGCCGCAGCGGGTAATAGCCCCGTAGCCGAAAGTCCATCCCCTCCAGAGTGGATCCTGAGTACGGCGGAACACGTGAAATTCCGTCGGAATCCGGGAGGACCATCTCCCAAGGCTAAATACTCCCTAGTGACCGATAGTGAACCAGTACCGTGAGGGAAAGGTGAAAAGCACCCCGGAAGGGGAGTGAAAGAGAACCTGAAACCGTGTGCCTACAAGTTGTCAGAGCCCGTTAAGGGGTGATGGCGTGCCTTTTGTAGAATGAACCGGCGAGTTACGATTCCATGCAAGGTTAAGCCGAGAAGGCGGAGCCGCAGCGAAAGCGAGTCTGAACAGGGCGAATGAGTATGGGGTCGTAGACCCGAAACCAGGTGATCTACCCATGTCCAGGGTGAAGGTAAGGTAACACTTACTGGAGGCCCGAACCCACGTACGTTGAAAAGTGCGGGGATGAGGTGTGGGTAGCGGTGAAATTCCAATCGAACCTGGAGATAGCTGGTTCTCTCCGAAATAGCTTTAGGGCTAGCCTCAAACAACGAATCTCGGAGGTAGAGCACTGTTTGGACTAGGGGCCCATCCCGGGTTACCGAATTCAGACAAACTCCGAATGCCGATGATTTAGGTTTGGGAGTCAGACTGCGGGTGATAAGATCCGTAGTCGAGAGGGAAACAGCCCAGACCACCAGTTAAGGTCCCCAAGTATCCGTTAAGTGGAAAAGGATGTGGCGTTGCCCAGACAACCAGGATGTTGGCTTAGAAGCAGCCACCATTTAAAGAGTGCGTAATAGCTCACTGGTCGAGTGGCGCTGCGCCGAAAATGTACCGGGGCTAAACGGATCACCGAAACTGTGGATTGACACCATTGGTGTCAGTGGTAGGAGAGCGTTCCAAGGGCGTCGAAGCCAGACCGGAAGGACTGGTGGAGCGCTTGGAAGTGAGAATGCCGGTATGAGTAGCGAAAGAAGGGTGAGAATCCCTTCCACCGAATGCCTAAGGTTTCCTGAGGAAGGCTCGTCCGCTCAGGGTCAGTCGGGACCTAAGTCGAGGCCGAAAGGCGTAGACGATGGACAACAGGTTGATATTCCTGTACCACCTCCCCGCCGCTATCAGCAATGGGGGGACGCAGTAGGATAGGGTGAGCGCGCTGTTGGTCATGCGCGTCGAAGCAGTGAGGTGTGGAACGAGGCAAATCCCGTTCCTCTAACATTGAGCTGTGACCGCGAGGGGAATTATTCCCCGGAGTCCCTGATTTCACACTGCCAAGAAAAGCCTCTAGCGAGGCGGGAGGTGCCCGTACCGCAAACCGACACAGGTAGGCGAGGAGAGAATCCTAAGGTGATCGAGAGAACTCTCGTTAAGGAACTCGGCAAAATGACCCCGTAACTTCGGGAGAAGGGGTGCTCTGGTAGGGTGAATAGCCCGAGAGAGCCGCAGTGAATAGGCCCAGGCGACTGTTTAGCAAAAACACAGGTCTCTGCAAAACCGTAAGGTGACGTATAGGGGCTGACGCCTGCCCGGTGCTGGAAGGTTAAGAGGAGAGGTCAGCGCAAGCGAAGCTTCGAATTGAAGCCCCAGTAAACGGCGGCCGTAACTATAACGGTCCTAAGGTAGCGAAATTCCTTGTCGGGTAAGTTCCGACCCGCACGAAAGGCGTAACGATCTGGGCACTGTCTCAACGAGAGACTCGGTGAAATTATAATATGCGTGAAGATGCGCATTACCCGCGACAGGACGGAAAGACCCCGTGGAGCTTTACTGTAACCTGATATTGAATTCCGGTGCAGCCTGTACAGGATAGGTAGGAGCCTTGGAAGCCGGAGCGCCAGCTTCGGTGGAGGCATTGGTGGGATACTACCCTGGCTGTATTGGACTTCTAACCCATGCCCGTGATCCGGGCAGGAGACAGTGTCAGGCGGGCAGTTTGACTGGGGCGGTCGCCTCCTAAAGTGTAACGGAGGCGCCCAAAGGTTCCCTCAGAATGGTTGGACATCATTCGCAGAGTGCAAAGGCATAAGGGAGCTTGACTGCGAGACCTACAAGTCGAGCAGGGTCGAAAGACGGGCTTAGTGATCCGGTGGTTCCGCATGGAAGGGCCATCGCTCAACGGATAAAAGCTACCCCGGGGATAACAGGCTTATCTCCCCCAAGAGTCCACATCGACGGGGAGGTTTGGCACCTCGATGTCGGCTCATCGCATCCTGGGGCTGTAGTCGGTCCCAAGGGTTGGGCTGTTCGCCCATTAAAGCGGTACGCGAGCTGGGTTCAGAACGTCGTGAGACAGTTCGGTCCCTATCCGTCGCGGGCGCAGGAAATTTGAGAGGAGCTGTCCTTAGTACGAGAGGACCGGGATGGACACACCGCTGGTGTACCAGTTGTCTTGCCAAAGGCATCGCTGGGTAGCTATGTGTGGACGGGATAAATGCTGAAAGCATCTAAGCATGAAGCCCCCCTCGAGATGAGATTTCCCTTTACATTCGTAAGTAAGATCCCTCAAAGAAGATGAGGTGGATAGGTCCGGGGTGGAAGTGCGGCGACGCATGGAGCTGACGGATACTAATCGATCGAGGACTTGACCTCAATACAAAGGTTGCATGCTTGTGGCAGACAATGTTGGTTTTATCCGGTTTTGAGCGAACAAGCTCAAGAGTCTGGTGACGATGGCGAAGAGGTCACACCCGTTCCCATACCGAACACGGAAGTTAAGCTCTTCAGCGCCGATGGTAGTCGGGGGCTTCCCCCTGTGAGAGTAGGACGTCGCCGGGCGGACAGGTCATTCCCAATGGGGAATGGCTTTTTTTTTATTGCCTTTTTTCAGGTAGGTGAGAAGTAAGGTGCGGTGTAATGTATCCGATCCGGTGAGAAGTTATCAGCGGTTGTTCAGAGGTATCAGCATTCTGCAAAAGGTATCAGCGGTTGTCTAAAGATATCGGTATTCTTACGGAAGTTATCAGCATTTGTCTGAGAAGGGATCTATGGATTGATTGCAATGATATAGAGACACCCACCCTGAATTATGAGCAGGTCGCAACACTTTCACTCGCTTACATCACACTTCATGATCTATCTAAGACGTCGAGCAAGGATTTTCTCATCCAAGGGCCGGAACTAATTCCAATTCCAAAGCCGTTTCGTTTTTTTATTGGCTTCAAGGGTATATACTCAATATTCATATGTTTTTCACCCTCTCCCAACAATTGCTTGGAAGAAAGTCTCTTGAATTCGGCAAGGATTCCCTATAGGATGGGAACTACCTATGAAGGAGGTGGCCCTAATGCTAACGGTGCTGATCATTTTTGTAATTAACATTGTGTATGTAACCTTTTCCACTGTCCGAATGATCTTAACCTTAAAAGGGTATCGCTATATTGCGGCATTGGTTAGTGTGTTCGAGGTCGTCATTTATGTCATCGGTCTCGGTCTGGTCTTGGATAATCTCACGAAAATTGAAAACTTGGTAGCGTATGCGCTCGGATTTGGGTGCGGTATTATCATAGGCTCCAAAATCGAAGAAAAGATGGCACTTGGCTATATTACAGTGAATGTGATTACGGCGGATGCCGGTTCAGAATTACCGAGCCGCCTTCGAAAAGAAGGATATGGTGTAACCGATTGGCTGGCACATGGCTTGGATGGCAATCGAGCGGCTATGCAAATTTTAACACCTCGAAAATTTGAATTAAAACTTTATCAGACCATTAAAGAGATCGACCCCAAAGCGTTTATTGTCGCGTATGAGACGAAAACGATTCATGGCGGTTTCTGGGTGAAATCGATTCGGAAAGGGAAATTGTTCAGATGACAAAGAAGAAAACGGTGTGGTTTGAAGTGGAAGAACATGAAACTATCGAGGAATGCTTGGGACGCATGGCCTCCGAGGGATATATTGTTGCGGGACGGAAGGAGGAACCGATTTTCACCGAAGTGGATGGCGAGTACCTTCCTGTCCGGCAACGCATTCAATTTAAAGGATTATTAGATGAATAACTATAAAAAGACGAACGATACAAAAATGACTTAAAACATCGTTCGTCTTTTGCATTGACGGATGAGCTTTGTCTTGTTAAAATATGTAGAGTAATAAGAAATCCCTCATATATGCAAAGGAATTGGCCTTTGTGTTTCTACCAGGACACCGTAATGTCCGGACTATGCGGGAAGAGCACTTCATCCAGGATTGAAGACGGCAAGTGGGAAGGGGCACCCGAACAGGTCCTCCATCCACTTGACGTATTTCTTCGATATCCCCGGACTTAGCTCTTCATGCATATGAGGAAGCTAATCTCCGGGGATATTTTTTGATTTATAGTAAATTTAAAATTCGCATATTGATTTGAAAAGGGGCAGATATCAAGTGGAACCAAAAATCGGCGTGATCATGGGGAGCAAAAGCGATTGGGACACGATGAAACATGCATGCGATGTCCTTGATGAATTGAATGTTCCGTACGAGAAAAAAGTGGTTTCAGCACATCGGACACCGGATTTTATGTTCGAGTATGCTGAGCAGGCTCACGAAAAAGGATTGCAGGTGATTATTGCGGGGGCAGGGGGTGCTGCCCATCTGCCCGGTATGGTCGCTGCCAAAACGGTTCTACCTGTCATTGGCGTGCCGGTCCAATCCAAAGCGTTGAATGGTATGGACTCCTTACTCTCCATCGTCCAGATGCCGGGCGGCGTTCCGGTGGCCACAATGGCTATCGGCAAGGCGGGGGCTGTGAATGCAGGCCTTCTTGCTGCCCAGTTCCTTGGTGTCCATGATGAAGCATTGAGGGGACGAATTGAAATGCGTCGTGACGAAATGCGGAAAATTGCCTTAGAAAGTAGCGGTGAATTAGTGTGAAGACCATTTTACCGGGACAGACGATCGGCATCATCGGCGGAGGCCAGCTCGGCCGAATGATGGGATTGGCGGCGAAAGAAGCAGGATTTAAAATTGCGGTTCTCGACCCGACGATGGATTCTCCTTGCGGCCAGATTGCCGATATCCAGATTGTCGCTCCCTATAATGACGAAGCGGCGCTTGAAGAATTGGGCGAGGTGAGCGATGTCATCACATATGAGTTTGAAAATATTGACTTTGAGGGGCTAAAGCGACTTTCCGAAATTGCGCATGTCCCGCAAGGCGCCGATCTCGTCCGGATTACACAAAACCGGATCACCGAGAAAGCGGAAATCCGACAAGCCGGCGCCCCGGTCGCTCCTTATATTGCAGTCCAGACGTTTGATGAATTAAAAGATGCCATCGACACAATCGGCTTTCCTTGCATCGTCAAAACGGCATTTGGCGGGTATGACGGCAAAGGGCAATTGAAATTAGATTCTCCGGAACATTTGCCAGAGGCAGAATCGCTCTTTGCCCATTCGGCCTGCATTGCGGAAGCGTTTGTTCCATTTATCAAGGAAATCTCTGTCATTATTCAGCGGAATGCTGCAGGCGAATCATATTGTTTGCCAGTAGCGGAAAACATCCACAAGCATCATATTTTGCATGAATCGATCGTACCGGCGCGCGTAGCCGCATCGGTCATCCAACGAGCTGAGGAAGCGGCACAGAAAATTGCTGATCACCTACAGTTGGTTGGTACGTTGGCAGTTGAAATGTTTGTGCTGGAAAACAATGAAATCATCATTAACGAATTGGCCCCACGGCCGCATAATTCGGGTCATTATTCCATTGAAGCGTGCAATGTTTCCCAATTCCATCAACATATCCGTGCTGTCTGTGGGTGGCCGCTCCGCAAGCCGAAATTATGGGCATCTTCCATCATGGTCAATGTCCTAGGGGAACATGTCGCCCCTCTGATTCGGGTCATCAAACAACACCCCGATTGGTCGGTCCATCTGTACGGCAAAGCGGAGGCTAAAGAGAAGCGCAAGATGGGGCATATTACAATCATGACTGAAGATATCGAGAATACATTGCAAGAAATTGCAGCTACGGGCATCTGGGAAGATTGAGCAGATGGCAGTAGGCGCATAAGCAGCGGCTTTACTTGATTTTCAAACGGTACCGTAACGACGGTCTTTCAACAACTTTAATCTAATTCCATTTGGGAGGAACCAAACATGACGAAAGTAAATGTATTTGTAACACTTCGTGAAAGTGTAGTAGATCCACAAGGAATTGCGACGCAAGAGGCTCTTCAAACATTAGGTTTCAGCGAAGTGACCAATGTCCGCGTTGGCAAGCTGATTGAACTTGAACTGGACGGATCGCAACAGGAAATCGAAACGCGTGTAACGGAAATGTGCGAGAAGCTTTTGGTGAATAAAGTTATTGAAAATTACCGCTTTGAAATCGGGGAGGTTGCGGGCAAATGAAGTTCGCTATTTTAGTGCTTCCGGGCTTAAGTTGCGATGTGGACATGCATCACGCTGTCACCAAAGTGGTGGGCGAAGACGCAGACCTCATTTGGCATTTGGATGCTGAACAAAAACTAGGACAATATGATGCGCTCCTCATTCCGAGTGGTGCTTCCTACGGGGATTATCTCCGCCCAGGCGCACTCGCTCAAGCCTCACCAGCTATCGAAAGTGTAAAGGCCTTTGCCGCATCCGGGAAACCAGTATTGGGGGTCGGGAATGGATTTCAAATCCTTGCAGAAGCAGGTCTATTGCCGGGCGCGTTTCTTCAAAACAAAGGATTGAAATTCAGAACAGGCAATGCGAAACTCGCCATCCGAAATAAAGATTCCAAATTTACCTCTGAATATGCAGAAGGACAAGACATCAACATCCCTTTTGCACACCAATACGGCAACTATTTTGTCGATGAAGAAACATTGACGGAATTGAAGCAGACAGACCGCATCGTCTTCACATATGTGGAAGATAATCATGACGGCAGCACAGATGCAATCGCCGGCGTGTTGAATGATGAGGGTAATGTGTTGGGTATGATGCCGTTGCCAGAACGGGCGGTTGAAAAAATCATCGGTGGAACAGATGGATACCCATTATTTCAATCAATCTTGAAAAATTGGAGTGAAAACAATGTCAGCCATGCATGAACCGAACGTACAACAGATCAAAGAGGAAAAGTTGTATCGCCAAATGGGGATGACCGATGAGGAATTCGAACGCGCGGAAAGCATCTTAGGCCGCCTGCCGAACTATACGGAAACGGGTCTCTTCTCTGCCATGTGGTCTGAGCATTGTTCTTATAAAAGTTCGAAGCCAATCCTCCGGAAATTCCCGACAAAAGGGGAACGTGTCTTGCAAGGTCCGGGAGAAGGGGCCGGGATTGTCGATATCGGTGATAATCAAGCAGCTGTCTTTAAAATGGAGTCGCATAACTCACCTTCTGCCATCGAACCTTTCATAGGAGCGGCGACAGGAGCGGGCGGCGTTCTCCGTGATGTCTTTTCCATGGGCGCTCGTCCGGTAGCACTCGTCAACTCCCTTCGGTTCGGCGATTTGACGGAAGAACGGGACCGTTATCTATTGGAGGAAGCCGTTGCGGGGATGGCCAGCTACGGGAACATTATCGGGATCCCAACGATCGCCGGTGAGGTGCAGTTCGATAACAGTTATTCCAAACGTCCTCTCGTCAATGCGATGGCGGTCGGTTTATTGAACCACGAAGATATTCAAAAAGGGGTCGCTTCCGGAGTCGGCAATATTGTCATGTATGCCGGTGCGACGACTGGGCGCGATGGCATACACGGAGCTACGATGTCGTCAGTCGAAGTAGCAGTAGATGAAGAAGCGGAATTGCCGGTCATGCAGGCAGGAGATCCATTCCTTGAGAAACTGGTCATGGAAGCCTGCTTGGAGCTAGTCAAATCGGATGCGCTCATCGGAATTCAAGACATGGGCGCGGCAGGCCTGACTTCATCTTCGGCCGAAATGGCCTCGAAAGCGGGCTATGGCGTCGAGTTGAACCTCGATCTTGTCCCGCAACGGGAAGAAGGCATGACGCCTTACGAGATGATGTTGTCCGAGTCGCAAGAGCGGATGTTGATCGTCGTGAAAAAAGGCCGTGAACAGGAAGTCACCGATTTATTCGCAAAATATAATATCGAAGCGGTAGCGATCGGGCACGTGACGGATGACAAAATGCTTCGCCTCCTCCACAAAGGGGAAGTGGTGGCGGAAGTATTGGCAGATGCACTGGCCGAAGACGCACCGGTCTATCATAAAAAATCCGAAGAGCCGGCCTACTTCAAAGAGTTCCAGGCGATGGACATGACGGAGCCAGTCGTCGACGATTTGAATGAAACATTGAAAGCTTTATTGAAACGGCCGACAATCGCTTCAAAAGAATGGATTTACAATCAGTTTGATACGCAGGCTGGACATAATACGGTCGTGGCGCCAGGTTCTTCTGCAGGGATCATCCGGGTAGAAGGGACGAATAAAGGCCTTGCGATGACGGCGGATTGCAACTCCCGTTTTGTCTATCTCGATCCGGAAACTGGTGGGAAAATCGCCATCGCGGAAGCGGCACGGAACTTGGTTTGTTCCGGTGCAGAACCGATTGCGATCACGGATTGCTTGAACTTCGGCAGCGCAGATAAGCCGGAAGTATTCTGGCAGCTTGAAAAATCGGCGGACGGCATTTCAGAAGCGTGTGTAAAATTGAACACGCCAGTCATCAGCGGAAACGTCTCTCTTTCCAACGAAGTGAACGGCGTGCCAGTCTATCCGACACCGACTATCGGGATGGTAGGGATCGTTCATGACTTGTTGGAAGTGACGACGACTGTATTCAAAAATGCTGGAGATCTCATTTACATGATCGGAGAAACTGCCATGGATTTCGGCGGCAGTGAATTGCAACAAATGACCGAAGGGAAAATCTTCGGGCGGGTTCCTGCGATTGATCTGGATGTGGAGGCGAAACGCCAACAGGAATTGCTTACGGCGATTCAACACGAACTTGTCCAATCGGCAACAGACTTGTCGGAAGGCGGCTTTGCCGTAGCACTTTGCGAGAAGGCATTCGGCACAGAAAACCTGGGTGCCGAAGTGGCCATTTCCGGTTCGGCGGTCACTGCTTTATTCAGCGAAACTCAATCACGATTCCTTGTTACAGTGAAGGAAGAGAATGCAGCCGCTTTTGAAAAACTGGTGGATGACGCAGTGAAGATCGGTACCGTGACAGACAACGGCCGACTTGTCATAAAAGGCGACAACGCTACATTGATTGACGGGACGGTAGAGGAATTCCGTTCCGCTTGGAAAGGGGCAATCCAATGCTTGCTGAACTCAGAGGCATAAACGAAGAGTGCGGCGTGTTTGGCATTTGGGGAAATGAAGATGCGGCGCAGATCACGTACTATGGTCTGCACGCGCTGCAACACCGAGGGCAGGAAGGCGCAGGTATTGCAACGAAGAATGGAAAAGGGCTCCAAGTCATTAAAGGCGAAGGCTTAGTGAATGAAGTGTTCTCCGGCGACAAGATAGAAGGGTTGAAAGGGCGAAGTGCAATCGGGCAAGTCCGTTATACGACGGAAGACGGCCGCGGCATTGAGAACGTCCAACCCCTCGTATTCCGTTCTACGACAGGAAGCATGGCCATCGCTCATAATGGGAACCTCGTCAACGCGCGTGACTTGAAAGAACATTTGGAGAAGCAAGGCAGCATTTTCCAAACGACATCGGATACAGAAGTGCTCGCCCATTTGATCAAGAGAAGCAGCGGCTCGTTGACACAGCGGGATCGTGTGAAAAAAGCATTGGCGATTTTGAAGGGTGCTTTTGCCTTTGTTCTATTGACGGAGGAAGGTCTCATGGTGGCGCAGGATCCGAACGGCTTGCGTCCGCTATCCCTCGGGAAGCTGGGGGATGCGTGGGTAGTCGCTTCGGAGACATGTGCGTTTGATATTATCGGTGCGGAACATATCCGTTCGGTCGAGCCCGGAGAATTATTGATCATCAATGATAAGGGGCTGCAGTCGGAACGGTTTGCGCCGGCCGCGGATCGGGCAATCTGTTCGATGGAGTATGTTTACTTCTCCCGGCCGGATTCGGATATAGATGATATCAACATCCATATGGCACGGAAACGATGCGGAAAGCAGTTGGCCCGGGAAGTCCACATCGATGCTGATGTCGTGACCGGGGTGCCGGATTCAAGCATTTCGGCAGCAATCGGATTTTCCGAGGAGAGCGGCATTCCATATGAGCTCGGTCTCATAAAAAACCGATATGTCGGTCGGACGTTCATTCAACCCTCCCAGGCTTTACGGGAAAAAGGGGTGAAGATGAAGCTGTCCCCGGTCCATCAAGTGGTCAATGGCAAACGGGTTGTCATGGTTGACGACTCGATTGTGCGGGGAACGACTTCGAGACGGATCGTGTCGTTACTGAAAGAGGCAGGCGCCACGGAAGTCCATGTCGTCATCGCTTCTCCTCCGCTCGTCAGTCCATGTTATTATGGGGTGGATATCAGTACGGACTCCGAGCTCATTGCAACGGGCCGGTCCGTAGAGGAGGTCCGGGAACTGATCGGTGCGGATTCCCTGACATTCCTTTCAATAGAAGGAATGTTGAACGCGATGGGCCGTTCCCCTCAAATGAAAAATTGTGGGCAATGCTTGGCTTGCTTTACGGGCGAATATCCGACAGACATCTATTCGGATACAGCGATGCCACATGAAAAAGAAATCGTACGATAGGAGGCCTTTCCATGTCGAAGGCGTATGAAAAAGCGGGTGTAAATATTGAAGCGGGCTATGAGTCCGTTGAACGTATGAAGTCGCATGTGGCTCGGACGGCGAGGAAGGGTGTCGCGGGTACGTTTGGCGGATTCGGCGGCATGTTCGACTTGTCCGCTCTCAACTTTAAAGAGCCGGTTTTGATTTCCGGAACGGATGGGGTCGGGACGAAGTTGAAGCTTGCGTTCCTGGCGGACAAGCACGATACGATCGGAATTGATTGTGTGGCAATGTGCGTGAATGATATCGTGGCGCAAGGAGCCGAGCCATTGTATTTCCTTGACTATATTGCGCTTGGAAAAGCGGTTCCGGAAAAGGTCGAAGCGATCGTAAAAGGAATTGCGGATGGCTGTGTCCAATCGGGCGCCGCATTGATCGGCGGGGAAACGGCGGAAATGCCGGGCCTCTATGATGTGGATGAATATGACTTGGCGGGATTTGCGGTCGGTGCATGCGAGAAGAGCGACATCATCACAGGAGAAAAAGTGGCGGATGGTGATGTTCTTGTCGGAATTGCTTCGAGCGGGATCCATTCCAACGGCTATTCGCTCGTCCGGAAAATCGTTTTGGAAGATCAAGGCTATGCAATCGACCAAACGATTGAAGGCTATGAAGAGCTAGGCACAGTCGGCGACGCATTGCTCCAACCGACGAAAATCTATGCAAAACCGGTCTTGCAAATGCACAAGGAACTGAATGTCCATTCGATGGGCCATATTACAGGCGGAGGATTCTTCGAGAACTTGCCTCGTATGTTGGCGGAAGGGTTCGGAGTAGAGATTGATCTTGGGTCTTGGCCAGTTCTTCCGGTATTCAACATGCTGAAAGAAAAAGGCGAATTGACGGATAAAGACTTGTATAGCGTCTTCAATATGGGAATCGGTTTTGTCGTTGCACTACCGGAAGCTGATGCGGCGAGAGCGATTGAAATCGCAGCGGAACATGGTGAACAGGCATATTTGATCGGCCGTGTCGTAAAAGGCGAAGGTGTTGTGTTCACAGGAACGCACGACGGGAGTTTGGAAGCATGACCGATAAGAAAAAAATTGCCGTTTTCGCTTCTGGAAGCGGCAGTAATTTTGCGGCAATCGAAGAAGCTTGCCGCAACGGGGAACTGAATGCGGAAATCGTCATGATGGTGACAGATAAGCCCGAGGCGTACGTCGTGGAACGGGCAGAACTAGCAGGAGTCCCGGTCGCAGGTTTCCGTCCGAAAGATTATGGGGCGAAGCAGGCTTATGAAGAAGCCGTTCTCTCCGTACTGCAGGAAGCGGGGGCGGAATGGCTTATACTGGCAGGCTATATGCGGCTAGTCGGTCCGGTTTTATTAGAAGCGTATCCGAACCGGATCGTCAACATCCATCCATCGTTGCTTCCTGCTTTCCCTGGTAAGGATGCGATCGGCCAGGCCATCGAAAAGGGCGTCAAAGTGACAGGCGTCACCGTCCATCTGGTAGATGAAGGGATGGATACAGGGCCGATCTTAGCACAGCGCGCGGTCGATGTAATCGAATGCGATGTGGACAAGACGGCGAAAGCGATCCATGCGGTGGAGCATGGGTTGTATAAAGAGACTTTGCAGCAGTTGTTTAACTAGGAAGCAGTAAAAATGAAAAATTGATCTGTCCATTACCAAAAAACGGAGGGTTTATTCGTGAAAAAACGTGCATTGCTGAGTGTGTCGGATAAAAGCGGCATATTGGAATTCGCCCAGGCGCTGGAAGGGCTGGGTTATGAGCTTTTATCGACAGGCGGAACAATGAAGCATTTGAAAGACAACGGTGTCGCGGTGACAGCGGTTGACGAGGTGACCGGTTTTCCGGAAATCATGGAAGGCCGCGTGAAAACACTTAACCCGATGATCCATGGCGGGCTGCTGGCCAAACAGGATGATCCATCACACCAAGCGCAAATGGAGGAACACGGCATCCGTCCGATCGATATCGTCTGCGTCAATCTGTATCCATTCAAAGAAACCATTTCCAAACCGGATGTATCTGTCGAAGATGCGATTGAAAATATCGATATCGGCGGTCCGGCCATGCTTCGTGCATCTGCGAAGAACCATGCCTATGTGACCGTTATTGTCGACGCTGTAGATTACGATCAAGTCTTGTCCGAATTAAAAGCGGAAGGCCACACGACACCTGAAACACGCCGCCGTCTTGCAGCGAAAGTGTTCCGTCATACCGCAGCGTACGATGCACTCATTTCGGGCTATTTAACAGAGCTGACGGGCGAAGAATTCCCGGAACAAGTGACGTATACATACGAGCTGAAGCAACCGCTCCGATATGGAGAAAACCCACATCAAAAAGCGGCATTTTATAGCCGTCCGCTCGGCTCGGATTTCTCGATCGCCTATGCGGAGCAATTGCACGGCAAAGAGCTTTCGTACAACAATATCCAGGATGCCAATGCGGCAATCCAGATCGTTAAGGAATTCGATGCGCCTGCAGCGGTTGCGGTGAAACATATGAATCCTTGCGGCGTCGGAACGGGAGTAACGATTTCTGAGGCATTCAATAAAGCATATGAAGCGGATCCGGTTTCCATTTTCGGCGGAATTGTCGCACTCAACCGTGAAGTCGATGCGGCGACGGCTGAGCAATTGTCGGGGATTTTCCTGGAAATCGTCATTGCACCTTCCTTCACGCCGGAAGCGATTGAACTGCTGACAGCGAAAAAGAACATCCGCCTATTGACGATTTCATTCGAACAAAACAAGAAAGACCAGTGGAACACGGTATCTGTAGAAGGCGGACTGTTAATGCAGGAGCCGGATGCGTACGGTTTCGCGGATGCGGATATTCGCGTTGCAACCGACCGTGAGCCGACGAACGAAGAATGGGAAGCATTGCGCCTTGGCTGGGCAGTTGTGAAGCACGTGAAATCCAATGCGATCGTCGTCTCGGATTCCCAGATGACGCTGGGCGTCGGAGCGGGTCAAATGAACCGTGTCGGAGCAGCGAATATCGCATTGACGCAAGCAGGGGAGCGTGCCAAAGGGGCGGCACTCGCATCTGACGCATTCTTCCCTATGAACGATACCGTTGAAGCAGCGGCACAAGCCGGCATTACGGCAATCATTCAGCCGGGTGGTTCTGTGAAAGATGAAGATTCGATCAAGAAAGCGAACGAATACGGCATCGCCATGGTCTTCACAGGCGTCCGTCATTTCAAACATTAAGGGGGAAATCCAGTGAAAGTACTCGTTATTGGCAGTGGCGGCCGGGAGCATGCGATTGCCCGTCAGTTCAATCAATCACCTTCCGTGAAGAGCGTATTTGTCGCTCCGGGCAATGACGGCATGAAAGCCGATGCGGAAGTCGTCGCAATCCAGGCGACGGATTTTGAAGCACTTGCGGCATTCGCCAAGGAAAACGGCATCGATTTGACCTTTGTCGGTCCGGAGCAACCGTTGGCGGAAGGAATTGTGGACTATTTTGCAGAGCAAGGCCTGACAGCTTTCGGACCGACGAAAGCAGCGGCTTTGATCGAAGGCAGCAAGTCATTCGCAAAAGAATTGATGGTCAAATATAATATTCCGACCGCGGCATATGGCACCTTCACCGATGCGGAAGAGGCAAAGGCGTTCATCCGCGAGCAGGGCGCGCCGATTGTCGTAAAAGCGGACGGCCTGGCAGCAGGCAAAGGCGTAATCGTTGCGACTACATTGGATGAGGCGCTTGAAGCAGTGGATGATATGATTGGCAATCAAAAATTCGGCGAGTCCTCCTCCAAAGTGGTCATCGAAGAATTTTTGGACGGCGAGGAATTCTCGTATATGTCTTTTGTCCACGACGGGCAGATCTATCCGATGGTCATCGCCCAAGATCATAAGCGTGCCTATGACGGAGACAAAGGTCCGAATACGGGCGGAATGGGTGCGTATTCTCCGGTTCCGCAAATCTCGGAAAGCGTCGTGCAAGAGGCATATGACAAGGTCGTCGTACCGACAGTGGAAGCGATGGCGGCGGAAGGAACCCCGTTTACGGGAATCTTATATGCCGGTTTGATCCTGACAAAGGAAGGGCCGAAAGTGATCGAGTTCAACGCACGTTTTGGCGATCCGGAAACACAAATCGTCCTCCCGCGAATGGCGTCCGATTTCGGTGAATTCATGTCCGCTCTGATGGCGGGACAACCGTATAACCTGAAATGGCATGACGAGTCGATGCTCGGTGTCGTCGTCGCAGCGGACGGGTATCCGGGGGATGTCGTAAAAGGCAATCCATTGCCGAATCTGGATGAATTGAGATCCCACGGGCTGGAAGTATTCCACGCTGGAACAAAATTGGAAGGCGATCGCTATGTCGGCAATGGCGGACGTGTGTTGTTAATTGCCGCGCAGGCGGATTCGTTGAAGGAAGCGCAGGAAAAGGTGTACGCAGGTCTCTCCCAGCTTGAATGGGACGGATTTTTCTACCGGAAAGACATCGGCTGGCGGACATTTGAATAAAAGCATAGCGTAGAGTCCTGTCTCAAGTAAAGGAAGTAAATGCCTTTGATACAGGCTTCGATATGTGCTAGTATTAACGTAATTGCATAAACTAAATGTTTTCTAGGGTTCCGCAACATTGTTGTTGGTCTGGTCCGAGGGAAAACTCACAGCATAGCTGTGCCACGGACGGATAAAAGCCTAGGAGATTCTGTAAACAGATCTCCTAGGCTTTTTAGTTTGGCAAAAAATAGATTGGAGGAATTGTCAATGAATGCAAACTGGATGAAAGTATTCATCGCTGCTTTTTTTGAAGTTTTTTGGGTCATCGGATTAAAACATGCAAATGACTTTTGGACATGGACTGGAACAGTAATTTCCATCATCATCAGTTTTTATTTAATGATAATGGCTGGACGAAAACTTCCCGTGGGAACGGTATATGCGGTTTTTGTTGGTCTTGGTACAGCAGGGACCATCTTTTCTGAAATTCTATTCTTTGAGGAACCATTTAAAATAGGAAAAATCTTATTGATTTTATTTTTATTAGCTGGGGTCATTGGCTTGAAATTAGTGACAAAGGACGAAGTTCAGGAAGGGGATGAAGTTTAATGGCATGGACATCGTTAATCTTAGCAGGCTTATGTGAAATGTTCGGGGTTGCCATGATCAATAAATTGCATAAAGATCGCAATTGGCAAGCGTTAGTATTATTAATACTCGGATTTGGATTCAGTTTTCTATTTCTTGCGTACGCGATGAAATCACTGCCAATGGGGACAGCCTACGCAATTTGGACCGGAATCGGTGCTTCTGGGGGAGCCATATTAGGGATGATTTTATATGGCGAGTCAAAAGATTGGAAAAGAATAGTTTTTATAGCAATGGTGTTAGGGGCAGCGATTGGTTTGAAGCTCATCTCGTAAGTCGTTGAATTGTTTTTTAGATAATAGTTATTTCAGAGGAGGAGTATGGTGAATAATCGGGTATAGATTCATACGTACTTCTCCTTTCTTTTTACAGTGATCATTAGCCTTGTTGCTAATCGGTTTTAAAAAGTATATATGCTATACATAATATAACTTTAGAACTATTGTTAGAATAATAAAGTTTAGACTATTATAATGGGACAACTTGTCGAAAGGCGGCGAATTTATGAGGAAAATCCCGAATCCATTTACGAAAAATTCCCCGGCTATAAATAAATCGTCCACCGATTTTGATAAGCATTTGAATCACTTTGAAGAAATGATCGATTTCGGTATGTGGAAATATGATGTTCAGGAGGACAAGGGGTTATGGTCTGAAAAGATGTTTGAAATTTTCAACATACCAATTAAACAAGCTCCTTCCTTCAACAAAGTTCTGGAACGGGTCCATGCAGATGATCAAAGTAAGTTTCTGGAATGGTATCAGAAAGTGCTGCAGGATAAAACCGGCTATCGCCTCACCTATCGGATTGTCAAAGAGGATGGGGAGTTGAAATTTCTGGACCAGACTTGCGATGTGATCGTCGACGAGACCGGGACAGTCACCCATTTAATAGGAACTACCATCGACATTACGGAGAGTCGGAAGATAGAGCAGGCATTACGGAAACATCTCCATAAAGCGAGAAAAGTCGCAGAAGTTATCGAAGCGGGCGTGTGGTCGGTGGATGTGCGAAATAATTCGATGTACTATTTGTCCCCAAGACTTTCTGCAATTAGTGGTTACGAATCCATTAACCTGACCGACGATCAGAATACATGGCGGAACATTATCCATAAAGACGACGTGCCCCGATATGATGAAAGAAATGAAAACCTGAATCCGGATCAAGTGGAGAGCATTGAATACCGGATTTTTCATAAGGACGGGGATATCAAATGGGTCCGGGATGAAGTGATCCCCACGTATGACGAAGACGGGCAGCTTATTTCGCTGGAAGGAATCATAACGGATATCACGAATTTTGTGGAGAGCGAACGGCGAATGGCTTATTTGGCATATCATGATCATTTGACAGGCCTTCCCAATCGCCGATTATTTGATGAAAGACTGGAAGATATTCTGGAAGAGTCGAAAGCAGAAGGAAAGACATTCTCTGTTTTTTATATGGATGTGGACGGATTCAAACGCATCAATGATTCATTGGGACATAAAATGGGCGATCGATTATTGGAGGAATTTTCGCAAAGGGTCAAGGAAATCCTTCCTGAACAGACCCTCTTATCCCGTCTTGGTGGAGATGAGTTCGCAGTCATTGTTCCGAATATTTCAGGAAGTAAGGATACCGTTGAAATAGCGAAAAAGTTAATAACAAATCTCCAACAGCCTTATAAATTCGACACAGTGGAGCTTTATGCGACGGCTAGCATCGGGATATCCATCTACCCTTTGGACGGCGATAACGCGAAAGCTTTACTCGATAAAGCCGATATAGCATTATATCGCGCAAAGGAGATGGGAAAAAACACCTACCAGCTCTTCATGCCATCCATGAATGTGGAAACTTACAAATTGTATACGCTCGATCAGGATTTGCGGAAAGCGATGGATCGAAATGAGTTCTTTCTCCATTATCAACCGAAAGTGGAGTCCAAAACGGGATTGATGGTAGGCGCAGAAGCATTGATTCGCTGGTATCATCCCGAATGGAAATTGGTTTCGGCCGGAGAATTCATCCCTTTGTCCGAGGAGAATGGATTGATTTTCCCGATTACCTCTTGGGTGTTCCGTTCGGTTTGTGAACAGTTGAAAAAATGGTCTAGGGAAGGGGTGAAGCTTGTCCCGATTGCCATCAATATTTCCCCAAAACTATTTTTGAAAAATGATTGGGAAGTAGAGTTAGTCCAGATTATTGAAGAAACCGGTATTGATCCGACGTTACTGGAATTGGAAATAACGGAAAGTGAACTCATCAAAAATGGCGATTCCTTTATTCATTCCATAAACAAACTGAAATCCTATGGAATCAAAATTTCATTGGATGATTTCGGCACAGGGTATTCTTCCCTTTTCTACTTAAAGCAGTTTGAGTTGGATACACTCAAGCTGGACCGTTCTCTGATCACCCCACTGGATGAAAAATCATCCATCATCAAGGCAGTCATTCAATTAGCCCATGATATGAACATGACCGTCGTGGCGGAAGGCGTTGAAACGATAGAACAACGCGAATTCCTTAAGCAACAGGAATGCGACCTCATACAAGGCTATCTATTCAGTAAGCCGATACCAGCCGAGGAATTCATCGATCTCCTTCACCAGCCTATTCTTCGACCTACTAAACATAACTCATTTCAGCCTGGAAAAGAGAGAAGAAAGGGATTTCGGATTGAACCGGCCTTTCCCCTTTCCGCTCATATGACAATCGCCAAATACAAGGGAAACTATGTCACGATGGGAACGACTGAAATTTTGATTGAAAATATCGGAGTTGGCGGTCTTCGGTTTTTATCAACTGTCAATCTACCGGTAAACCCGGACATTATCCTAAAATTCGAGACCGAAATACTCGGAGAAACGACCAGTGTAATGGGTACAATCGTCTGGCGTGAAGTAGTCGGAGAATTTTTCCGGTACGGGATTCAATTCAATACTTCTGAAAGCATGCAACAATCGCTGGTTCGAACCTTGAACCGTTTCGCCATCCAACTAAAAACAGATCCAGCCCCTCCCAATTGCAGTTTCATGAAAGATGGAATTTTTAAGCGGCTTTCTGAAATAAAGAATGGTTGATCGTCATGCAAAACAGACCACGCAGCTACGTGGTCTGTTGTCTTATTCGATCGCTCCCGTGCTTTTTAATTTAACATTCACCATGACATTGAATTTGATTTCGGGATATATGCGTTCCCATTCATCCATCAAATCCTCCCGCGATAGTCTCGTCGCTCGGTAACGCAAGCCGAATCCGAACGGATCGACATTGTTCTCTTGGAGCTTTGTCAATAACTCCATCACTTTCTTTTTAACATCTTTTTCCGCTTGCTCACTGTACTTTTTTAAATGCCTATTGTCCAAAACCTTACTTGATTCACTGATAACACCACTCTTCTTAATATATATATCGATTCGAGGGGCACCTTCGTCGAGGATGATTTTATATTTCATTTTTACTCTGTTGATGAATAACACCATGTGATGATCATCTTCTTTAATTTCATAGTTAAACTCGTTTACATCTTTTATAAGTGAATTTAAATATTTCGTTTGGAGTTGTGTCAGTTCTACCGGCTCTCCCCCCCATTTGAGTACGAGTGATTTATTTACTTCAAAATGTTTCTTCTCCTCATTAATATCGATGATAGGTAAAACGGCATTTATGCCCTTGTTTAATGCTTTTCGTCTCATTTCGAATAGAAAAGTTGTCGAGATATAAGGACTATCCGTACCGGTATTATCGAAAAAATTGAATAAAGCAATCGTTGCAGGAGGTTCAGTATCCGGCGCAAAGGTAACCGTTTCCTCAGCAGTCTTTTCAGAAACGGCAACATAAGCGATCATTTGAATATCCCCACGTCTAGTGAAAACATCCATGAACGTGTTTAAATCCTTTGAAATCAATTCTTTGTTAATAACGATGCTTCTCGCATGACCTAAATCCAACTTTTTATCAACATAGGATTCCATTTTACGGATTGCTTCTGCAATCGAATCCGAGTCATGCGATAAATACGTAAAGTCTTGTGAAATAGCTTGTTTGACGTCACCAGCCGGTTTTGCGAGCTTCAATGTCACTTTGAAGCCATCTCTCACTTTTTCAGAAGGATCTATGCCAATTGCCAATACAAAAATCCTTTTGTCAATATCTTTGAAGGCGCAACCTGTTTGAAGAAGCAAGGATGCTATCATCGCAATGAAGAAAAAATTTTTCATCACTTTTCGCTTTCCCGCCATTTGGATGCAGCCCCTTTCTTCGCTAAGAGTAGGCATCCGATCAGCAAAAAGACTATAACCGGCAAGAAATATTCGTCAAATATTCTGAAAGATCTATAAAGCCCGTCAAGCGAAATAGTAGCTATTTCGTACATGGCGATTGCCCAAAAGCACACGATAAAAAAAGGAGTCGTTAAGTTATACCTTTTCCATTTGAACCGTTTGAACTGCACGGCGCCTGAAAGCAACTGGAGGGAAACATGCCAAAGCATCGTAATGCTCACAACAGCAAGGACCAAAAAAGCGCCGATGAAGAAAAAGAGGATTCTTTCGATGACTCCATATTTCATACGCATGGAATCACTTGTCATGATCCATGGATACAGAACATTATCCAACGAATCAAATCCTCCCAACCCTACGGGAATGAAATAAGTTGATAAGAGAAGAAATGTGCAGATTGCTGTTAAAAGAGCCATTCCTTTCCACGTCGGTTTTTTCAGTTTTGTGAAGAATCGGTTGAAAATCACTAAATTTGCTATCCCGATGCTAATATAGAGCGAGGAGCTAAAAGCCGCATAATCAGGCAAGTGATTAATGTGCATGATAGCAACACGCACGTAATCCCATTGGAAGTAAAAGTTAGAATACCCTTTTATGAGGATGAAAGCGATAAAAGGGACGATAATAAGAAAAATGATTTCGGTCAAATAAAAAATACCTCTTGGAGTCATCAAGATGCCATAAGTGATGACAAGCACAAAAGTCAATAAGATTATACTAATGTGCATATCCGGTGTTACGAAACGGATGATGATGGATGTATAGATGATTAATGATATTAGCCCCGCAAAATACCAGCATACAGAGAAAAAAAGAAGGACAGGCGTCGCAATCCACTTTGGTGTGTACGTTTTTAAAATTTCGGGCAAGCCTTGACCCGGGAAATGTCTGAATAAAGAAATGATAATATAAGAAACGATAATTATAACAGGAAGAACAAGAATGAGCGAAAGGATTGTTCCATTATCGTTTCCGGCGACGAGAACCCTCGGTGTAAGGGCAATTATATTTGCGAGCATGTTCACCAAAATTAAATAGAAAAGGAAACGGCTCATTTTTTGTCCATCCTTAATTCATCATTTTTATTCATCCACGGAATGCTTAAATACGGTCTCCCATAGCTTTCTTTATTTACTAACAGCATGATGAGCCCTATGAAACCAACTACTAACCCAACCGCACCAAATAAAATCGTGTAAACAAGAAGGAGAAGCCTAAGTACCCGTATCGCAAAACTCATTTCGTTGATAGGGATAATGAATGTGGAAATAGCAACTGCTGAAATGACGATGATCATAATATTTGAAGTAAGGGCGGCTTCTGTTGCTGCCGTACCTAAAATGAGACCGCCAACAGTCGTTGCAGTGGAACTGACAGCTTTCGGCAACCGCATACTCGCCTCGGTTAGCAATTCGACGAAAAATAACATGAAAAACACTTCAATAAACGAGGGATACGGTACACCGATCCTGCCTCCCGCAACAGTGAGCGCGAGTTCTAATCTCATGATATCCGGATTATACGATGTCACTACGACATATATACTAGGAAGCAAAAGACATACGAACAAACCCATATATCGCAGGAGAATAGTGAATGTCGTCACGCTGAAGATGTGGTAATTGTCTTCCATTGAAGACATGAAATCGAAAAAGATAACAGGTGCGATAATAACATCTGGGCTTCCATCAATTGCGATAATCACTTTCCCATCGTTCAAATTGTAGACAATCCGGTCGGGTCGTTCCGTTATTAACGCCGATGGGAAGAGAGAAAACTTTCCCTTGTTAAGAAAATGTTGAAGGTCACCCGCAGATTGAAACAGACGGGTTCCGATATTTTTAAACCGCTTCTTTATTTCCTTCAATATAACTGGATCGACTTGATCGTCATCATACAGCAAGGTGATCAACTGATTAGCGCTATTTTTCACTATGAGGGATTCAACTTTTAAAGAAGGGTTAGCATAGCGTTGCCTGATCAAATTGACCAATGTTTCAATATCCTCACTTAATCCTTTTTGCGGCCCATGAATGGTAGGTTCCATCAACGTTTCTTGCACTTCGTTGTTTTTGTTGAGTCGGAAATCCAACAAAAATATTTTATCTCCAATCGCAATCAATACAGCACCTACAGTAAGCAAATTTAGCAATTGGGACGTGCTAGGCATATCGATTTGGTTTGGCAAAGATTGTATATATGAAGAGAAACTTTCTTTGGAAGCCATTTCAAAGAAGGGACGAATAACCGTTTGCTGGAGTGTGTTTCCATCCACAACAGTCTTCACATATAAAAGAAATGCGCAATGGCCTTTAATTTGTAAAGGTGTATGAATGATGTCCTCTGATGGCTTGAGCTGTTTCAATAGTTCATTGAATAATGCCGGTGCCTCCGGGAGTCCAGGGGTTCCTTGTTTTTCAGTCAATTGCGTCCCTCCCTTCTAGTGGAGCATAGAAAAAGTTCGTCATTAGCGTTCCCGGTAACATGGGGAATGATACGCACTTTCTGGAGGAATCGATAAAAAGCCCCGGCTCCATTAGGAATCGGGGCGATGTTCTATTTAGTTATCACTCATTGCGCTTTGCAAATCCAGCCGCCGATCATGTTCGTGGAGAAGAACTTGGCGATGTTCCGGAAGCCGGCCTGTTCCAGCAAAGCGACGATTTTGTTTTCTGGGAGGAACGAAAGGCTCCGAAGCGTTTTTTCCATTTCATCCACTTCTGTTTGCGTTAGTTTTGTCGAGTCCAGCCAGTAGGCCTTCCAAAGTGCGAATAATTCATCGAATGCAGGATCAGCCGGATCGCCGTACATGGTTGCCATGACAAAGGGCGCGCCGGTGGGAAGATGTTGCCGAATTTTCTTTAACAACCGCAGCTTTTCATCTTCTTCCTTTACAAAATGAAGGACGAGCAAACAGGTAGCGGCATCGAAAATTTGTTCTGTTTCTACATCATCGACCGTTCCTTCTATAAATTCCACCCGGTCCACCATTTGCGTCTGTTCGGCCTTCATCCGGGCCAATCCCAACATGGAAGCCGCTGGATCGACTGCGGTGAACGTCCAATCGGGATTGCTTGTCCCGAAAGCGGTCAGTTCATTTCCTCCGCCGGCGCCGACGACAAGCAATCTGGCTTGCGGCGTACAATTTGCCCGCAGGAAAGTTTGGACCAGCCGAAGCATCGCATCGTAGGAAGGGAGGTTCCGTCGAATCCCCCGATCGTATTCATTCGCCAATTCTTGATTGAACGTCATTTTTTCCGTCATCTTATCAAATCCCATCTAGGTAGTGTATAAAGATAGTTTCCACAAAACTTGGAAGATTCCTTTCTGCTTCCTTTCATCTTAAAAATCCAGGGCATCTGCTGGAAGATGATGCTATATCTTGTGATATTGTCGTTGTGATAATCTTGTTGCAGCCAGACCTACTGGACAAAGATCATCTATTTTTCTTTTCCACGCTATGCTACGATTATGAACAGGGGAATGTTACATAGAAAGGAAGAAATGTGATGTGGGAAATGAATGAAATACAACAACAATTGCATATCATCAATGGAAAACAAGCGCCCGATCTACTCATTACCAACGCAACCTACTTGCATTCCATCTATAAAAAATGGTTTACAGGGAATATTTGGATTGCGGGAGATCGGATTGTCTATGCAGGAAAGGACATGCCTGCCGTTACAGAAGGGACCGAAATCTTCGATGCCGCGGGCAAGAAGATTGTCCCTGGTTATATCGAGCCTCATGTCCATCCGTTCCTTTTGTATAATTGTGAAACGCTGGCGGATTATGCAGCGCGTCTGGGAACGACGACATTCATCGCAGATAATCTTCTCCTGTTCCTGACATTGGGCAATGAGAAATCCTTTACGCTATTGGATCAGTTCGCGAAGATGCCGTTCTCGTATTATTGGTGGACACGGTTTGATTCTCAGACGGCCCATCAACAGGAGAAGGAATTATTCAGACCGGAATCGGTTGCCGAGTGGTTGAAGCGATCTGATATCCGGATGGGAGGCGAGTTGACAGCTTGGCCGCGTCTTGTGAAGGGCGACCCGGATATGTTCGCTTCGATCACTACAGCGAAAGCGGCGGGCATCAAAATCGAAGGGCACTTGCCGGGTGCTTCGGACAAGACGTTGGCACGAATGAAGCTTCTCGGAGCCGATGGAGATCATGAAGCGATGACTGTGGAAGAAGTGGAAGCGCGGCTGCTCCATGGCTATGGGGTCACACTCCGCCATTCCTCGATCCGCCCGGATTTGCCGGATCTGTTAAAAGGCTTGGTCGAAAGAGGACATGATGTATTCGATCATCTGATGATGACGACGGACGGGGCGACTCCTTCATTCTATAGCGACGGCATGATGGATAAATGTATCCAAGTCGCACTAGATGCGGGTGTGCCTCCGATTGATGCCTACCAGATGGCTTCTTATAATATAGCCCGCTATTATGACATGGTCGATCTACATGGTGTTATTGCGACAGGCCGCTACGCTTCGCTCAATATTATAGAAGATGAATTCCATCCGGTTCCAACGGATGTCCTGTCGAAAGGGACCTGGTTGAAGCGAAACGGCGAATCGACGGGCTCGTTAGGAACGATCGACTGGTCGGTGGTCGCTCCGTTCGCTCCGCCGTTCGAACTGGAGGATTCGGATTTCCGCTTCGATAGTGCGATTGGAATTGAAATGGTGAATGATGTCATCACCAAACCGTATGAGGTCACTATTGACACGACGGAAAACCGTTTATCGGAAGAACATGACGAGAACTTTTTAATGCTCATTGACCGCTTCGGGAAATGGCGGGTCAACACAATCATTAAAGGCTTCGCCACGAAGGTGCAAGGGTTGGCTTCTTCCTTCTCCAACACGGGCGATATCATCTTGATCGGAAAAGATAAAAGAGAAATGCTTCGAGCATTCGACGAGATGAAACGGATCGGTGGAGGAATGATCCTGACGGAGAACGGGGAAACCATCGCAACTATCCCGTTGCCGCTCGGTGGAGGCGGATCGATTGAGCCATTGGAAATCCTGATCGAACAGCAGAATGAGCTGGTCCAGGCGTTGGCGGAGAGAGGGTATGCGTATGGGGATGTCGTTTATACGTTTCTGTTTCTCCAATCGACTCACTTGCCGTATATCCGAATCACCCAAGTCGGCTTATATGATGTCATGAAAAATGAAGTGCTCGTTCCATTCACGGAAAGATAGGGGGACAATATGAAAGGGATAATGAGAGCATGGCCAATATTGTTGGCCAGCATCCTGTTGCTGTGTACAGCGTGTTCAAAAAAAGAGAAGGTGGAGGCGGAAGTAATTCCGCTTCCATCGCCGAGTACAGATCAAGAAATAGTCGAGGAAATCGAACCGATTCCTCAATATCCGCAACCGTTTACCGGTATATTGTCGGATACGGAAAACAATCGCCGTCCTGTGTTGGCGACGATTAATAATCATCCGCTTGCCCGTCCACAGTCGGGCATCAGCCAGGCGGATATCGTGTATGAAATGGCGGCGGAAGGCAATGTGACAAGGTTTTTGGCTTTATTCCAAAGTGATTTGCCCGAAGAGATCGGGCCGGTACGGAGCGCCCGGGACTACTTCGTCCATATCGCCAAAGGAATCGATGCGTTTTATGTAGCGCATGGGTACAGCCCGGACGCTCAGACGCTATTGCAGAATCGGACGGTCGATCACATCAACGGCATGCAGTATGACGGGGTTTTATTCCAACGGTCCAAAGAGAGAAGGGCTCCGCACAACTCCTATATTAGTGGGGATAATGTGTTGGCTGGGGCAGAGAAAGAGAATGCTTCGATGGAAATGGAGAAGCAGCCTTCCCTTTCTTTCCATGAATCGATTGAAAATGCTAAAATAGGCGATATGGCATCGTCCATCACCGTCCGTTACGGCGCCGATCCTAATTTTACAAGCGTATATACCTATGACGCGGAGAAAGGGACATATGGGCGAACCGTGAATGGCATTTTAACGGTCGATAAAGCTGACGGTGAACAGGTGGAGCTGTCCAATATTCTCGTATTTGAAGCGGCGCATCGGACGATCGATAATGTCGGCCGGCAAGCGATTGATATCAACTCGGGCGGCCGGGCTTTGTTATTCCATGCGGGAATCGTGAAAGAGATCGAATGGAAGAACGAGAATGGATTTTTGACGCCTGTGGAAAATGGACTTTCGGCGAAATTGATTCCAGGGAAGTCTTGGATCCATATTGTCGCGTCCAATCCGGGAATGGCAACGTCGGTCACCTATACACCGTAATGAAATCATGTGAAGAGAGGGATTCCTTCTATGCAAATCGATAAGATCCGCAGCCACCAGACGGATCAATTGTTCAAAGCGATACTTGAATTGAAAGACCTCGATGAATGTTATCATTTCTTTGATGATTTATTTACAATCGGTGAGCTGCAATCGCTCGCCCAGCGGCTAGAAGTGGCTCGGATGTTGAAGCTGAAAAAAACGTACGACACCATTCAACATGAAACGGGAGCGAGCACTGCAACGATCTCCCGGATCCGCCGTTGCGTCGACTATGGCTCGGGCGGCTACAGCAAAGTGTTGGCGCGTCTGTACCCGGAACTGGAAGACAAAAAAGAGGATTCGGAATGATGGAAAACCGGAGGGGCGCGAGCGCCCCTCCGGTTTTTTCATGGGGTGTTCGCAAATCTGCGCCAGTGCAGATAACCTTGTGTCCAGCGCTTGATAACATCGTGCAAGTGCTGATAACTGTGGGCCAGCGCTTATAACTCCGTGCCAATGCTGATAACTGTGCGCCAGTGCTGATAACTTCGCACCAGTGCTGATAATTCCGCGCCAGTGCTGATAACTCTGTGCCAATGCTGATAACTCCGTGCCAGTGCTGATAACTCTTCGCCAGTGCTGATAACTTCGCGCCAGTGCTGATAACTCCGTGCCAGTGCTGATAACTGTGCGCCAGTGCTGATAACTCTGTGCCAATGCTGATAACTCCGTGCCGGTGCTGATAACTTCGCACCAGTGCTGATAACTGTGCGCCAGTGCTGATAACTGTGCGCCAGTGCTGATAACTCTGTGCCAATGCTGATAACTCCGTGCAAGTGCTGATAACTTCGCACCAGTGCTGATAACTCTGTACAAGCACTGATTACTCCAACAAACTTTCACAATCCCAACCCCCGGCCGGAGAAGATTCCGTCCGGGTTTTTTGGTATACTGAAATGAATGTACTTTTTGGGAGTTGGGTGTTTACGATGGATTACATATTATGGCGACATGCCTTTAAATTAGATCCGGCCAAGCCGATTGCGGATGAGGAATTGGAGCGATTGGCGGAGTCGGGGACGGATGGGATCATTGTAGGCGGAACGGATGGAGTGACCTTGGAAAATGTGTTGGATCTGCTCGTCCGACTGCGACGCTATTCGGTGCCGATTGCGCTTGAAGTGTCGACGGTCGAGTCGGTGACGCCGGGGTTTGATTATTATTTCATTCCGACCGTCTTGAATTCGACGAAGACGAAGTGGATTAACGGGATCCACCATGCGGCGCTGCGGGAATACGGCCATATGATGAATTGGGATGAAATTATCACAGAGGGCTATTGCATCTTGAATCCCGTTTGCAAGGCTGGGCAATTGACAGGCGTCACGGAAGTGCCGGATGAGGAGGATGTCATTGCCTATGCCCGGATGGCGGAGCATCTTTTCAAGCTTCCCGTGTTTTATATAGAATATAGCGGGATTTATGGCAAGACTGCAATCGTGGAGGCGGCCAAGCGTGTCCTCGACAAAACGCGCCTATTTTACGGCGGGGGAATCACCAATGCCGAGGAAGCCAAACAGATGGCAGGCATCGCCGATACGATCATTGTGGGCAATATCATTTACGAAGACTTGAAAGCCGCCCTTTCTACTGTCGAAGCGGTGAAATCCGTTTCCTCTTAAGGACGAATTGTGTATAATAAAGAACAAATGTTCCGAAAGGACGAGAAGCTATGAATACAATTTCAGAAAACCTGCTCGCCGGCATGAATCCGGAGCAAGCACGGGCTGTGAAGAAAACGGAAGGACCTCTCCTCATCATGGCGGGGGCTGGATCCGGAAAAACCCGGGTGCTGACGCATCGGATCGCCTATTTAGTCGTGGAGAAAAACATCTACCCTTCCAACATATTAGCGATCACGTTCACCAATAAAGCCGCTCGGGAAATGCGCGAGCGGATTGACGGACTGTTGGGCCACGGGACGGGCGAACGGATGTGGGTTTCGACCTTTCACTCGATGTGCGTCCGGATTTTACGCAGGGACATTGATCGGATTGGCATTTCGAAGAATTTCACGATTCTCGACACTGCCGATCAGTTGACGGTCATTAAAAGCGTCTTGAAAGAATTGAACCTCGATTCGAAGCAATATGATCCCCGTTCCATGCTGAATGCCATCAGTTCCGCAAAAAATGAATGTATCGATGCGCACGAATACCGCGGGCAGATCAATTCATTCAACCCATTCGAAAAGACGGTGGCGGATGTCTATGACGGCTATGCGAAGCGACTGCGCCAAAACCAGTCGCTCGATTTCGATGACCTCATCATGTTGACCTTGACCCTATTTGAAAAAGTTCCCGATGTCCTCGAGTTTTATCAAAATAAATTCCAATATATCCATGTTGACGAGTACCAAGATACGAACAATGCGCAATACCGCCTCGTCCAGATGCTGGCGAGCAAATTCAAGAATATTTGCGTCGTGGGTGATTCCGACCAATCGATCTACAGATGGCGGGGGGCCGATATTGGCAATATCCTGTCCTTTGAAAAGGATTACCAAAATGCTGAAATCATCCTTTTGGAACAGAACTACCGATCGACGAAACGGATTTTGGATGCGGCGAATGATGTCATTACGAATAATCGCAGCCGCTATGATAAAAAGCTAAGGACTGAAAACGAAGAAGGCGAGCCGATTTATGTCTATAAGGCAAGCGATGAAAAGGATGAATCCCAGTTTGTCGTCGGCAAAATTTTAGAGTTGAAGGAACGGGAAAACCTGAAACTCGACCAATTCGCCATCCTCTATCGCACAAATGCGCAATCACGGGTTATTGAGGAATTTTTGGTGAAGTCGAATCTCGATTATACGATTGTCGGGGGCACGAAATTCTACGACCGGAAAGAAATCAAGGACTTGCTGGCGTACTTGCGGTTGATCGCCAATAATGCGGATGATTTGGCGCTCGCCCGGATCATTAATGAACCGAAGCGCAGCATCGGCGCCACGTCATTTGATCGGATGGCGAGATATGCAATTGAACGGGATACCCCGATTTTTGATTCGTTGAAAGAAGTCGATTTCATGGGGCTGACACCGCGTGCAGCCAATGAAGTCGCGAAGTTCCATGAACTCATCGTAGGTTTCACCCAAATGCAGGAGTATTTAACGGTGACGGAACTGGTCGAGCAAGTGTTGGAAAAAACGGGATATCGGGCGATGCTGCAAAATGATAAGACAATCGAATCGGAAAGCCGCTTGGAAAACATCGAAGAATTCCTGTCCGTAACGGAGGCTTTCGAAAAACGGGCGGAAGAGGAAAACGGAGACCGATCGCTCATCGCATTCCTCACCGATCTTGCTCTCATCGCGGATATCGATTCTTTGGATAAAGAAGAGAACCAATCGTCGGAGAAAATCGTCTTGATGACGATGCACGCAGCGAAAGGATTGGAATTCCCGGTCGTCTTCATTATCGGCATGGAGGAGAACGTCTTTCCGCATTCCCGTTCTATCGGGGATGATGAGGAAATGGAAGAAGAGCGCCGATTGGCGTATGTCGGAATCACGCGTGCGGAACAGAAGCTGTTCTTGACGTCTGCTTCTTTCCGGATGCTGTTCGGCCGGTCGAGCTATAATAGCCCATCCCGCTTCATCAGTGAAATATCGGACGAAATCATCGAGCTCATCCCGGGAGAAGACGACTTCGGTTTCGGGTCGCGTTCTTCCGCACGCCCGGCTGCTCCGGTCCGCCCAGCGGTCAAAAAGCCCCGGTACCAGTCCAGCGGTGGCGAGAAGCTTGGATGGAGACCTGGTGATAAAGCGGTCCATAAAAAATGGGGCACCGGTATGGTCGTCAGTGTGAAAGGGATGGGTGAAGAAGTTGAACTCGACATCGCCTTCCCGGATCCTGTCGGCATTAAACGGTTGCTTGCAAAATTTGCACCGATTGAAAAACAATGAGCGAACTCTTGTGACTTCAGCCATGAGTTAGCGAATGCCCTTGATTAACTTTGCTGCCGCACATGTGTAGTATCCTATATAGGGTAATAAACATGGATAAAGCCAATAAAGGAAGAGGATATGTCTATATGTTGCACTATCCTATTGTATAGTGTGTAAAATATAGGCTCCAAGGAGAAGTGGAGACGGATGTAAAGGAAATTCTGACGGACATTGCTTCTGCTAATGAAATCGTCATCCTGGAGATGGAGACAGATAAAGCCCATGTTCATATGCTGGATCAGCTGTAAGTCTCAGCACGCAATTCCTTCCATTATGATGGCTTTTAAAGGCTCCTCTGCCCGCAAGTTGTTTCTCAGACATCCGGACTTAAAGAATAAGTTCTGGGGAGGCCATCTGTGGAATCCCAGTTATTTTTATCGATAGTCCGTGACAACACCGAAGGACAAATGAAGCATTACATTCAAAACCAGCAAATGAATCACAGATAAGGAGGGATCACATGCTGAAAGCCTATAAATACAGATTGTATCCAAACGCGGAACAAAAAGAGTTCTTCGCGAAGTCTTTCGGCTGTGTCCGCTTTATTTACAACCAAATGCTGGCTGACCGAATGGGACTGTATGAAAGATACAAGGATGACAAGGACCAACTCACACTGCATAAACCGAGAACATACACTTCGTTTAAAAGGGAATTTGACTTCCTGAACGAAGTGGATAACCTCGCTTTAGCGAATGCCCAGCTGGATTTAAATGCCGCTTACAGGAAATTCTTTAAAGAAGGCGCCGGCTTTCCAAAATTCAAGTCGAAGCACAGAAGTAAAAAGTCGTACAAAACAAATAATCAAGGCGGTAATATCCGCATAGAAGGCAATCAAGTTAAATTACCCAAGATTGGTTTCGTGAAGATCAAATATCATCGACCATTCGACGGTTTAATCAAGTCGTGCACGGTCAGTCAGACATCTTCCGGAAAATACTTTATTTCCATTTTAGTGGAGATGGAAGAGGCTGACTGGATTCCTGCTAAAAACAAAATAGGAATCGATTTAGGTTTGTCAGACTTTGCCATTACGACGAATGATGTCGGTAGGAGTGAAAAATACGGCAATCCGAAGTTTCTGAGAAAGTCCGAGAAACAGCTAGTCAAGGCGCAAGAAGCACTCAGCAGAAAAAAAGCCGGAAGCAAAAACAGAGAGAAAGCCCGATTATTATTGGCTAGGAAGCATGAGAAAATTGCCAATCAGCGAAAAGACTTTCTTCATAAATTGTCTCACAAGATAACCAACGAAAACCAAGTGATTGTTATCGAAACCTTAAAATCATCGAATCTGTTACAGAACCGCAAACTGTCCAAGTCCATTTCCGACGTAAGCTGGTATGAATTCGCCAGACAGTTGGCGTATAAATCCGCCTGGCTTGGCCGCACGCTCATCCAGGCGGATCAATGGTTTGCTTCTACCCAAACATGCAGTGTATGTGAACAGAAAGGTGAGAAATTATCGCTGAACATTAGAGAATGGACCTGTACAAATTGCCAATCCACACACGACAGGGACATCAACGCCAGCCGAAATCTGCTCAAGCTGGCAAATGAATGACACACGGGGAGGGTTCACCCCTTTGAGCTTGGTCAATTTAGATGGCTGACAAAAGCATCTACTACCCAAGAAGCTCGTCACTTTAGTGATGAGAGGTTCACAAAGCGTAATCAGGGTGGAGGAGAAAAAGATGGACATGGATCGAATGGCGCTCGAAAAACGGGTGGAGGAATTGAATCGGCTGTTGACAGAATACGGCCATGCCTATTATGTATTGGATAAACCTCTCGTCCCCGACTCCGTATACGATCAATACATGCAGGAATTATTGACGATCGAGGCGGAGCACCCTGACCTGATCTACCCGGACTCCCCGACGCATCGGGTAGGCGGGGAGATTTTGGGCGGTTTCGGGAAAGTCGTTCATGAATTCCCGATGCTTAGCCTCTCGAACGTATTCAATGAGGAAGACCTGAAGGAATTTGACAGAAGGGTCCGTGCCGCAGCAGGCTTGGATATAACGTATGTATGTGAATTAAAAATCGACGGTTTGGCCATTTCCCTTAAATATGTCAACGGTCGATTGGAACAAGGTTCGACGCGCGGCGACGGCACGATCGGGGAAGATATCACCGCCAATCTTAGGACCATCCATTCAGTCCCACTCCGTTTGAAACAGCCGTTGACGATCGAAGTGCGCGGAGAAGCGTATATGCCGAAAAAATCATTCGTCAATTTAAATGAAGCCCGGGACGAGGCGGGAGAAGAACCGTTCGCCAATCCGCGCAATGCAGCGGCAGGTTCATTGCGTCAACTTAACCCCAAAATAGCGGCCAGCCGCAATTTGGCGATTTTCATATATGGAATCGGGGGGGATGGCAGTGCATACGGGCAAGACAGCCATTCGGATTCCCTTGATTTCCTGGACTCGCTCGGATTGGTCATAAATAAAGAGCGGAAACGCTGTACCACGATTGAAGAAGTGATAGGATACATCACCGAATGGACAGAAAAACGGATGGACTTGGAATATGAAATCGATGGAATTGTCATCAAAGTCGACCGGTATGAAGACCAGGAACAGCTTGGTTTTACAGCGAAAAGCCCGCGGTGGGCAACCGCCTATAAGTTCCCTGCCGAGGAAGTGACGACCCGATTGATTGAAATCGAGTTGAGTGTCGGGAGAACGGGTGTGGTAACACCGACAGCGATCCTCGAACCGGTCCGTGTTGCCGGGACGACGGTCGGACGTGCCTCTTTGCATAATGAAGATCTCATCCTTGAGAAAGACATACGGATCGGCGACACCGTTATCATTCGGAAAGCGGGAGATATCATTCCGGAAGTTGTCGCCCCGCTTATCGAACAACGGACGGGCGATGAAGTGCCGTTCCGGATGCCCGACCACTGTCCGGTCTGTGAGTCCGAATTAGTCCGGATCGAAGGGGAAGTCGCCCTGCGCTGCGTCAATCCGCAGTGCCCGGCGCAAATGAAGGAAGCGATCATCCATTTCGTTTCACGAAATGCAATGAACATCGAGGGGATCGGCGAACGCCTCGTCGACCAGCTCTTCCATTCCGACCTCGTCCATGACGTGGCTGACTTATATACTTTGGACAAAGACCAATTGCTGCAACTGGAACGGATGGGGGAGAAATCGGTCTCGAATCTGTTGGCCGCTATCGAAGCCTCCAAAACGAATTCATTGGAAAAGCTGCTCTTCGGACTTGGCATCCGTCACGTCGGGGAAAAGGCAGCAACGATTCTGGCGGAAGAATTCGGCTCGCTGGCTGCACTGATGGAAGCTGACACGGATCGGCTGACGACCATCCATGAAATTGGAGAAAAGGTGGCCGATTCCATCACGACCTATTTCAGTAATGAAGACGTCCAAAAAGTGCTAGAGAAGCTGGCTTCCTACGGCGTGAATCTGACGTACACGGGACGTTCCCGCAGCGAAGTGCCGACGGAAGGACCATTTGCCGGAAAAACGGTCGTATTGACAGGGAAGCTCTCCATTTTGACCCGAAGTGATGCGAAAGAAAAAATCGAGGCGCTCGGGGGCAAAGTAAGCGGGAGTGTCAGCAAGAAGACGGACCTTGTCATTGCAGGGGAAGATGCCGGATCGAAGCTTGTAAAAGCCCAGGAATTCGGAATTGAAGTTTGGGACGAAACACAATTGGTCGATGCCCTTGGCGAGAAGGAGTAAGCTTGTATGAAGAAATTAGTAGCAATGACCGGACTGGCAACCGTATTGTTTTTGGGCGGATGTTTGCCCTCCGCTACAACTGATGATGAAATCCTCCAGGAAGGTGAAGAAACTGTAGAAGAAACGGTGATGATTCCTGAGGTCCAACTGAAAGATGAGTTTTATCGGACGCTATTGCCATTCAAAAAGAGTGCGAGCCGGGGCATGATCGTCAATAATGTCTATACGAAATACGATATGAGAGAGGCAGAAAGAGGATTGCTGCGCATCTCCACTCAATATTTCGACCCGAAGGACCACTTCTTCCAGGAAGGCCAATATATTGATCGAGACATGGCACGCGCTTGGCTATCCAGAAGCTCTACCGATGAAAAAGGGTTAAATCCCCCTGTGAAAGAGGGGATGAGCGAAGAGGAAATTTCCGAGCAGGCACCCATTTATCTGGCTCATATCGTCGAGCAAAATTACTTAGTCATGACCGATGAGAAGAAAGTAAGGCTCGACGGCATTTCCATCGGCCTTGCCCTGAATTCCATCAGCTATACGAGAAGCGGGAAAGAAACGGTCATCCCGGACAGCAAAATTCAGCAAGAAGGCATGAAAATGGCAGAAGAGATTGTCCGCCGGCTTCGCACACAAGAGGGGTTGAAAGATATCCCGATTGTCGTCGGTTTATTCAAACAGGAAAGTCGGAATTCTATCGTGTCCGGTACGTATTTTGCCAAAGCGGTCGCTGGAAAAGGGGATGAAGTTCCCGGAGGATGGAAAGAAGTGAATGAGCAGTATGTTGTATTTCCGGCTTCCTCCTCTATTGATCGATATCGGGAAATTAATACGGACTTCAATAAATTCAAACAGGATATCGACAATTATTTTCCAAGTTTTGTCGATGTCATTGGAACGGGATTCTTCAAAGAAGGGAAGTTGAACTCCCTTCGCATTGAAATTCCGATCCAGTTTTATGGAACGAGCGAGGTTATCGGGTTCACCCAATATTTGACGGGACTTGTTGTGAAATATTTCTCGGATATCCACATCGAGGTGACTATCAAATCGGTGAATGGACCGGAAGCGCTGATAGTGAAAGAGGCGGGGAAAGAAGAACCATACGTTCATATATATGGATATTGATGATTCAGCGAATATTTTTCTTCCGATAGTGGTGGGAGGAATGTAAAAAAGTATATAAAACAATGAACTTCATATACCTTGCTGAATCAATAGCCTCCGGCGGATGTCACGGATTTTGAGGGGGACTCAGGGCAATCCAAACTGTCTAGTGCCTTAATTTCTGCAAAGAGCGCAGAAATTAAGGCAAATCGAACCCTTCGCTGTTCGATTCGCAATTCAAGATCCGGACGCAATTACGCCGAGGCGTAATTGATTGACGACTATCGTAACTTTTCATCGCTTGGAGAAGGTGTTATTATTAATCGTACAGTGAGTAAATGGGAGGAAAAAAAATGACGCAATTTACGAAAGACGATGTACAGTATTTCGCCAATTTTGTCAGAATCGGTATTTCTGATGAAGACGCTGAAGTGTACGCGGAGCAATTGGCGGATATGATCCAATTTTCCAATGTATTGAAAGAGGCGGATACGGAAAATGTCGCTCCGATGACACACCCGATCCCGCTATACAATGTGTTGCGTGAAGACGTTCAAAAGGACGTTCTAGACCGCGATGAAATGCTGGAGAGCGTAAAAGAGCATGAGGACGGGCTTATCAAAGTGCCATCCATTCTTTAAGGAACGGAATTGAGGAGGGAAACAGATGACGTTAGTAAACAAAACGGCGGCTGAACTTCAATCGCTTTTACATAGCCGTGAAGTGTCCGTCAAGGAATTGACGCAAGACACGTTGAATCATATCAAAAAAGTGGATGACAAAGTTCAGGCATTCCTGACAGTGACCGAAGAAGAGGCGATTGCGAAAGCGGAACAATTGGATAACGGCTCCGAAGACAATCGCGGTCCTCTTTTCGGGCTGCCAGTCGGAATCAAAGATAATATTGTTACCAAAGGCGTTAAAACGACTTGTGCCAGTAAAATGCTGGAGGATTTCGTCCCTGTCTATGACGCAACGGTTGTAGAAAGATTGGACGCGGCGGGCATGGTATCTGTCGGTAAACTGAACATGGATGAATTTGCGATGGGATCTACAACTGAACGATCAGCATTTCAAAAAACGAGAAATCCATGGAACCTCGACTTTGTACCGGGTGGATCATCAGGCGGTTCGGCAGCTGCTGTCGCAGCGGGCGAAGTGTTATTCGCACTTGGTTCGGATACGGGCGGGTCTGTTCGCCAACCGGCTGCTTTCTGTGGTGTCGTCGGGATGAAACCGACATACGGACGCGTATCACGCGCTGGGTTGGTTGCGTTTGCTTCCTCCCTCGACCAAATCGGAACAATCACCCGTACGGTGGAAGATAATGCGCTTCTTCTTAATGCCATTTCGGGAGTCGACTACCGGGATAGCTCTTCTTCCCCAGTAGAGGTGCCGGATTTCAAATCCGCTTTGACAGGCGATGTCAAAGGGATGAAAATCGCGGTTCCAAAGGAATACCTTGGTGAAGGCGTCGCGGAAGAAGTGAAAACTGCAGTTCGTGAAGCATTGCAAGTGTTGGAATCACTTGGTGCAGAATGGGAAGAAGTTTCGCTTCCACATTCCAAATACGCTTCAGCAACTTACTACGTCATCGCCTGTTCGGAAGCCTCATCAAATTTATCCCGTTTCGATGGTATCCGGTATGGATACCGTCCGGAAGGCGTGAAAAATTTGGAAGAGCTTTATCTGCGTTCCCGGTCTGAAGGATTCGGCCATGAAGTGAAAAAAAGGATCCTCTTCGGAACATATGCGCTTAGCGCGGATCATCATGAAGATGTATACGTGAAATCGCAAAAGGTCCGTACGTTGATTGCTCAAGATTTCGCGTCCCTCTTTGAAAAATATGATGTTATCATCGGACCGACTTCGGCGACACCGGCCTATGAAATCGGTGGGCTTGTCAAGGATCCATTGACTTTGTATGCCAATGACGTGCTGACTGTTCCGATCAACCTTGCAGGAATCCCTGCGATTTCCGTGCCTTGCGGATTCTCTGAAGGATTGCCGATTGGTTTGCAGATCATCGGCAAACATTTTGATGAAGCGACTTTGTACAAAGTGGCACATGCGTACGAACAAGCGACGGAATTCCATAAGCGCACTCCGGCCATTGGGGAGGGAACCAACTGATGAACTTTGAAACGATTGTCGGACTTGAAGTCCACGTAGAATTGAAAACCGATACGAAAATCATGTCACCGGCACCAGCCCATTTCGGCGCAGAACCGAACATGAACATTCATGTGACGGACTTGGCATACCCGGGCGTGCTTCCGACGTTGAATAAACAAGCAATCGAATTCGGCATGAAAGCGTCGATGGCGTTGAACTGTGAAATTGCGCCCGTCATGAATTTTGACCGGAAGCACTATTTCTATCCGGACAACCCGAAAGCATACCAAATTTCCCAAGATGAACGTCCGGTCGGATCCAACGGCTGGATTGAAATCGAAGTGGATGGGAAAAAGAAAAAAATCCGCATCGAGCGGGTCCATTTGGAAGAGGACGCGGGTAAACTGACGCACTCCGATTACGGCTATTCGTTAGTCGACTTGAACCGGCAAGGCACACCTCTTGTCGAAATCGTAACGGAAGCGGATATCCGCTCTCCGGAAGAGGCGTATGCGTTTCTTGAAAAGTTGAAGGCAATCATCCAATATACAGGCGTTTCCGATGTACGGATGGAAGAAGGATCCCTCCGTTGTGACGCGAATATTTCGTTGCGTCCATTCGGACAAGAAGAATTCGGTACGAAAACCGAGTTGAAAAACCTCAACTCGTTCAACTTCGTGCGCCGTGGCATTGCCAATGAAGTCGAGCGCCAAGAAAAAGTCTTGTTGGCAGGCGGAACGATCCAGCAAGAGACGCGCCGCTACGATGAAGCGACTGGTGAAACAGTGCTCATGCGTGTCAAAGGAAGCGCAAACGATTATCGATTCATCAATGATCCGGATCTGCCGGAAGTCCATATCGACCAAGAGTGGATAGATCGGGTGCGAGCGGAGATTCCAGAGCTTCCGGACGCACGGAAAGAGCGCTATGTGAAAGAGTTGGATCTTCCTGAATACGATGCACACGTACTGACTTTGACAAAAGAAATGTCCGATTTCTTCGATGCGACAGTAGATGCCGGGGCGGACGCCAAATTGGCTTCCAACTGGCTGATGGGTGACGTTTCAGCCTATCTGAATGCAGAACAGAAGGAACTGCACGATACGGCACTCACTCCGGAAGGACTCGCCAGCATGATCAAACTGATCGTAGACGGCACGATTTCTTCTAAAATTGCGAAGAAAGTATTCAAGGAATTGATTGAAAAAGGCGGAAACGCCGAAGCAATCGTCAAGGAAAAAGGACTTGTCCAAATTTCCGATGAAGGCGCACTACTCAAAATCGTCACGGAGACATTGGATGCAAACGAGCAATCGATCGAAGACTACAAGAACGGGAAAGACCGGGCTGTCGGCTTCCTTGTCGGCCAAATCATGAAAGCGACAAAAGGACAAGCCAACCCTCAATTGGTCAATAAAATCCTTCTTGAAGAGATTAAAAAACGATAACCGATCTGCTGCGTCCTATGCAAGGCTTGAAAAAGAGTCCGAGCATAGGACGTTTTTCGCTAGACAATCAAGAAGAGCATCCTTCGTTTTAACCGCGGAACTTCGGAATTGATTCGACCTGGAAGTATCCGTACACTAAAGGAAAGGAGTGTGGAAGCAGATGAAATCAGAGAAGCAATATTTTGATGAAGCCATTTCACTTGAGCAATATATGGATCGAATGGAGAAACATAAGGACAACAGCTTTCATGTATATGAACAGTTCGAGGTGCCCCAAGATGATGAGTTCATCGAAATCTTGAAGGACAAGCAGCCGAATCTGTTAGTCATTACGGAAGATTGGTGCGGAGATGCGATGATGAACAATCCTGTCTTGCGTCGGATCGCCGAGGCGGCTTCACTTGATGTGCGAGCTGTCTACCGTGATGAAGATACGGATCTGATCGATCGTCATCTTACAAACGGCGGTCGATCCATCCCGGTGTATCTCCTGTTAGATAAAGGCGGAGAGGTTTTGGCGAAGTGGGGACCGCGCGCCGAAACGATTCAAGAGTACGTCATGGGGCTTCGACAGGAGCTGCCTTCTTCCGACGCGCCAGATTTCGAAGAAAAACAGAAAACGCTGATCGAGCGATTGACGGCGGAATATTCATCAAAACCGGAATTATGGTTGACAGTCTACGAAGATATCCGAAAAACCTTTCTTCCGGTTCTTCAAAAGCAAGCTTAATACATCATCTGTATGAATCTGTATGAATTGAGAGGGAAATGGGATGAAACGTGCACGAATTATTTATAACCCGACCGCTGGACGCGAAATCATTCGAAAGCATTTGGCGGAGATCCTGGAAAAAATGGAGTTGGCCGGGTACGAAACGTCCTGCCATGCGACAACAGGCGAGGGAGATGCGATGGCAGCAGCAAAATCGGCGGTTGCCCGGGGATTCGACATCGTCATAGCAGCGGGCGGGGACGGAACGTTGAATGAAGTCATTGCAGGCGTCAGCCCATTTGAAAACCGGCCGACCATCGGATTGATTCCGGTAGGGACGACAAATGATTTTGCACGGGCCCTGAAAATCCCGCGCGATATTGAGGATGCCGTCGACATCATTGTCCAAGGGCAAACCGTTCCGGTAGACGTAGGAATGATGAACGACCGCTACTTCATCAATATTGCGGGGGGCGGCCGAATGACGGAATTGACCTATGACGTCCCAAGCAAATTGAAAACGGTGCTCGGCCAGCTCGCTTATTACTTGAAAGGGATCGAGATGCTCCCGTCCATTCATTCATCACATGTAAAGATCGAATACGATGGCCAAGTGTTCGATGATGAAGTGATGATGTTTTTGGTCGGCTTGACCAACTCGGTGGGCGGGTTCGAGAAACTTGCACCGGATTCCAGCATCAATGATGGAAAGTTTACATTGCTTATCCTGAAAAAATGCAACATCGCGGAATTCATACGCATCGTGTCACTCGCCTTGCGAGGGGAGCACTTGGATGATCCCCTCGTCATCTCCAGCAAAGCCGAGAAAATTACAGTAACCTCCAACGAAGAAGTGCTTCTGAACCTCGACGGCGAATATGGAGGTGTCCTCCCGGCAACCTTCCAGAACCTATGCCGTCACGTGGAAATGTTCGCCCCCGTTGAAAAGCTGCGGGAGAAAGATCGCCCTTAATAAGTGTGGAAAACCCCATTATCTGTTTGGGGTTTTTTGTTTGGTTTTGGGAGGGGCGGGGATGTTTCGAGGTATTGTGGTGTTGTGAGGTTGGGTGGGGATGTTTCGTAGTGCGCGGGGAGTGTTGTGAGGTTAAGTGGAAGTGTTTCGAGGCGTGGGGTAGGCGTTGTGAGGCTGAGTAGAAATGTTTTGAGGTAGGTGAGACGTTGTGAAAATTAAGGAAAAGGTCTGTCCCATTCCAACTGTCATGGCAAATCTTCAAACTGGAAGGGCAATTCTCTGAACTGTCATGGCTCCCGCGAAAACTGCATATCCCGGTCGAATTGTCATGGCAATTCTTCAAACTATAAGGGCAATTCCCCGGATTGTCATGGCTCGCGTGAAGACTTTCATGGCAAATCCCCTACACCAGGGAAAATCATCTTCTCTCGGCAAAACCCAAGATGGAATCCCCAGCAACAAAACAAAAGGCCCCTTCTTTTCGAGGAGCCTGCTTACATATTTAAATAAAATCGAGTGCTTCATCCTGTTTACCGGCCAGCTGCGGCAGGTTATCGAGTGGGATCCATCGGTTGCAATAAATGGATCCGTCGTCTTTACCATCGCTATCGACACGATGTTCCCATGGGGAAAGCACCTCGCCGGTGTAGGTTAAATGGAAAATATTCCGTTCGTAGACCAAATCGCGGTCGCGCGGGAAATGCTTATTCTTGGTCACTTTCCCTCGCAGTTCGAGTTTGTCCCGTGTGATGCCAGTTTCCTCCTCGATTTCTCGATATAAGGCATCCATGAGCAGTTCGTCTTTTTCGATAGTTCCCCCAGGCACTTGCCAGCCTTCTTCGGGATGCTCCTTATTTTCGAACACAAGGATTTTGCGTTCGGTTCCTTCACCAGATGTGATATAAGCTAAGACTTTCCGTTTTAACTCCATTGTGTTCACCCCGATTTTATTTTTTTAGTTTACTCATTGTACAAAACATTCCAATAACTCGCAAGTGGATTGTTTGAAAAAAGACAAAACAACAGCTTGAAATCTTTTGCAAATTGTTGGCAATGGTTGGATTTCCTTCACAAAGGGTTCATAAACAATTCACGGATTTCCAATAATATAAATGTTAAGAGACTGCATAGCGGGTATAGAATAGAGTCAGGCTATAAAATCAGTACCCTTTTCAAAGAACGAGATCGGAGTTCCATTACCCCTTTAGCCCGCTAATGAATCCAGTGGAAAGGACGTGAGCAGTCCTATGTATAAAAAACAGGAACGGCGACTGATGTGGTTAGTCTTTATCGTGGCGGGTATCATGTTGGTATCCATCATCGGCAGAGTGTTCGGAAACTAAGGAGGAGACTGGGATGGGAAATGAAGAAGCTGTCTTTTTTTCACGGGTTTTAACCGAATTGACCTTATCATTCCATATCATTTACGCGACAATCGGTGTCGGGGTGCCGCTCATGATCATGATTGCCCAATGGGTCGGCATCAAAAAGAACGACGAACATTATATATTGCTGGCCCGACGTTGGGCACGGGGGTTCGTCATCACTGTGGCAGTCGGGGTCGTCACCGGGACGGCCATCGGGTTGCAGCTTTCTTTATTGTGGCCGAATTTCATGGAGTTAGCGGGCAACGTTATCGCGCTTCCTCTCTTCATGGAGACGTTCGCGTTTTTCTTTGAAGCAATTTTTCTTGGAATTTATTTATACACATGGGACCGGTTTGAGAATCAGAAGAAGCATTTGCTATTGCTGATCCCGGTTGCATTAGGAGCTTCATTTTCCGCGGTGTTCATCACGATTGTCAATGCGTTCATGAATGCACCGCAAGGTTTTGACATCGTCAATGGCGAACTCGTCAACATCAATCCGATTTTGGCGATGTTCAATCCGGCGATGCCGACGAAAGTGGCGCATGTTGTGGTGACTGCGTATATGACTGCGGCGTTTGTGCTTGCTGCCATTGCGGCGTTCCGCCTGTTGCGGGGATCCGATCATGTCTACCATAAAAAAGCCCTTTATTTGACAATGAAGTTGGGGTTGGTCTTCTCGATTGCCGCAGCCGTCATCGGGGACTTTTCAGGAAAATATCTAGCGGAATACCAGCCGGAGAAATTGGCGGCTGCTGAATGGCATTTTGAGACAGAAGAAAATGCACCGCTTGTCCTGCTCGGTGTCCTGTCGGATGGGGAAGTGAAGTATTCCATCCGGGTCCCGTACGCGCTTTCCATTTTGGCGCACGGCAATCCGACTGCGGAAGTGATTGGATTGGATCAATTTGCGGAGGAAGATATACCGCCGCTCTATATCCATTATTTATTCAACATCATGGTTTTTATCGGGATGTGGATGGCATTATTGGCCGCGGTTTTTTGGATTGGAGTCAAGCGGGGCTGGCGCATCGTTTCCTCAAAATGGTTCCGCTGGCTGATCGTCCTTGGAGGGCCTCTGTCCATCATTGCAATAGAAGCGGGTTGGTGGTTGGCGGAAGTCGGCAGGCAGCCATGGATCTTGCGAAATATCATGCGGGTGTCCGAAGCGGCCACGTCCAGCAACCATGTCGATACAATGCTCTGGCTGTTCGCGCTACTCTATCTCATCTTGGGGATCGGAAGCATAGTCGTGCTCACCAGGATGTTCCGGAAGAACCCGGTAGAGAAAGAAATTGAAGACCGTCAAATGGAGAAAGGCGGTGACATGCTATGACGCTTGAAATTTTGGGGATTTCCGTGTTGTGGACGTTCCTGTTCGGTTACATCCTCGTTGGGGCCATCGATTTCGGAGCCGGTTTTTTCAACGCGTATAGTTTATTGACAGGAAAACAACGGGTGTTGACGAATGTCATCCAACGCTATTTATCCCCCGTTTGGGAAGTGACGAATGTCTTCCTCGTCTTCTTCTTCGTCGGAATCATCGGGTTCTTCCCGAAGACGGCGTTCTATTACGGAACGACGCTGTTGGTCCCCGTCAGCATCGGGATTATCCTGCTGGCGATCCGGGGTTCGTACTACGCCTTTGAAACTTACGGAGCTCGGGGGCATAAAGGCTACTCGTTCATGTATGGGGTTGCGGGGATCTTAATTCCTGCTTCGCTCTCCATCGTCTTGACCATTTCGGAAGGCGGATTTGTGGAAATGATCGATAACCATCCGGTGCTCGACTATTGGAAGCTGTTCACGAGCCCGCTCACCTGGTCCATCGTCGTGTTGAGCATCGCAGCGACGCTCTATATATCAGCTGTTTTCCTGACTTGGTATGCGAATAAAGCAGGGGACATGGAAGCGAGGGAACTCCTGCGGAAATACGCGCTCATTTGGTCGATGCCAACCATCGTAACGGCGGGTGGAATCATATTCGAGTTGCGGAAGCACAACCCCGAGCATTACAGCAATATTCAAACGTTCTGGCCGATGTTCCTACTGTCGGCATTGCTGTTTGTCGGAACGGTATGGCTTTTATGGAAAGGGAAAAAATATGGGCTGGCATTCGGTCTGTTGGCGGGGCAATTCTTCTTTGCTTTCTTCGGGTACGGAGCGTCGCATTATCCGTACTTGCTTTACCCGTACTTGACGATATACGACAGCTTCACCAATCCGGCCATGGCGATTGCACTCGTCGTCGCATTCGTTCTCGGCCTAGGCCTGCTCATTCCATCGTTGGTGCTGCTCCTGCGATTGTTCCTATTCAATAAAGAATACGTCCGTGGAAAAGAAGATTTCCATGTGTGAGGAGGAATTGACGTGAACGACTTTTTAATCTTCTACGCGCCCTTCGTTGTCCTGCTCGGCTCCCTCGCCGTCGGATTTTGGATCGCTCCGATGGATGGTGCGGTGACGAAAGAAGAGGAACGGGAAAAGTGAGGAATCGACCCCGAGAGCACGGTATCCACCGTTTCTTGGGGTTTTGGGTTTAGAGGGAAATAAAGAATGAGAACTCATTCAAGTATGATGCACAATGTCATGCCCGGTGCGTAAAAAATCCCCGAAAACATGCTACACTAAGGACATCAGAAATTTGGAGGAAATGTAATGTCTTATATAGTGAATAAAAACGACCGCCTTCACGTCACGGTGGAAGACTTGACCCATGACGGGGCCGGCGTCGCAAAGGTCGACGGGTATCCGCTGTTCATTCACGGAACGCTGCCGGGGGAGGAAGTGGAAGTCCATGTGACGAAAACGTTGAAGAACTATGGCTTTGCCAAGCTGCTCGAAATCAGAACACCTTCCGCCGATCGGATCATCCCGCCATGCCATGTCTTCCCGCCATGCGGCGGCTGCCAAGTCCAGCATTTGTCTTATGAAGCGCAACTCGAGCAAAAAAGAAAGTCGGTGCGCGACGTCATCGATCGGATCGCTAAGCTGCCACATGTGCCGGTCCACCCGGTGAAAGGGATGGAAGACCCATGGCGCTACCGCAATAAATCCCAGATCCCCTTCAGCACGAGGGACGGACAAGTCATCTCAGGTTTCTATCAGTCCAAAACGCATAAAATCGTTGATACCGATGTCTGCATTATTCAGACAGAGGAGGCGGATGCAATCATGACTGCGCTGAAACGAGAACTGCATTCGCTTGGCATCGACACGTATGATGAAAAAACACATCGCGGTATGCTGCGTCATGTCGTAGTCCGGAAAGCACGAGCAACGGGCGAAGTGATGGTCGTCCTCGTCACATTGAAAAAGAAATTCCAACAGAAGGACGCAGTGGTCGAGCTGATCCGGAATACAGTGCCAGGCGTGACGTCCATCATGCAAAACCTCAACAGCAACAAAACGAATGTCATTTTCGGAAACGAAACGATCTGCCTCTACGGAAAATCGGTCATCATCGACTCGATTGGCGACATCCAGTTTGAGATTTCGGCGCGCTCATTTTACCAAGTGAATCCTGTCCAAACGGAAGTCTTGTACAAACAAGCGCTCGATTACGCGGAGTTAACCGGTGAAGAAACAGTCATCGATGCCTATTGCGGGATTGGGACAATCTCTTTATTTCTGGCACAGCGAGCAAAGGAAGTGTACGGAGTGGAAATCGTTCCACAAGCGATCGAAGACGCCAAACGGAATGCCGAACTGAATGGCATTGCCAACGCGATCTTTGAAGCAGGGGCGGCGGAAGACGTTATTCCAAGGTGGTATGCAGAAGGCAAACGGTTCGAAGTCCTCGTCGTCGATCCGCCGCGAAAAGGATGCGATGAAAAACTGCTGCAAACCATTCTGGAATACAAGCCGAAACGCGTCGTCTACGTCTCCTGCAACCCCGGCACCCTCGCCCGGGACTTGCGAATCTTGGAAGATGGCGGCTACGAGACGAAAGAAGTGCAGCCGGTGGATATGTTTCCGCAGAGTAGTCACGTAGAGACGGTCGCACTGCTGGAATTAAAATAATAATTGAAACCCTTGAGAATGCTTGTTTGACGGCATTTTTGAGGGTTATTTATATGTCTGAAATCGAGATGTGGGAGAAATTTTAGGTGTTACGCCGCCCACATCCTCCAGTATCCCTTTTTGATTTAGTTGTTCGGAAACAGTGACCACATCAATATTTTTATAGCCACCCTTTATACTCTTTAATTCTGGTTTTAATTCTTCCTCTGGAATAAGTAATGATAAGGTTTTGAATAGTTTGTCATCACCTTTGTTGCTTAACTCTGCTGCTAATTTATTTACATACCAATTAGGTGCTCCTGTCGCAATTAATCATATCGGCACATGTTTCAACAGATTTTTCAAAGCGATAAATAAATACAACTTCAATATATCTTTGTCCATCTTTCGAGTGCGGCTTAATGACTTCTAATTTTTGAAATAGGCACGAGATTTACTGGTGTTCCATACAATTATAAATTGTTATACACAACTTCCAGTGGCTTGATAATATTGTATTGACGTTGAAACAGTTCGTCCTGACGTTGAAATAGTTTGTCAAGAGTTTTCGTTATACTTTGAATGGCATTACCTGTGCCATAGTTTATTCTGGAACTCTACAAGCCCTTGCTTTATCTTTTCAATTTTATTGTCAATTACATCGGCGTATGCGAGCCATAGTGGAAATTCGTACATAAAAGGATTAGATTAGTCATGCCTAGGTCCAGTTTAAAAAATTGGGTATTGCTAGGCCTAGTTTCGTATTGCAAAAAATGTGCTATTGCCGTTTATTATTTTCAGGATAGTATTTAACAACAAGAGTCAAATTGAACAGTTGTTTTTCAGTCTTTTTTCATATCGAGAAACATATACTCAGTAAGAATGACTTTAGAATAGGAGGATCTAAATGACAAACAACAACCTGTTAAGCTTTTATGATCCATATGTTTATCAGACATTAACAACCATTGTTGGTAAAATGGTTACGGTTCAAACCATAAGAGGTAGCGTTCGTGGCTCCTTGAAAAATGTATTGCCAGATCACATTGTTGTCGAATCTGACCAAACTCCCTTTTTTATTCGTACCCAGCAAATTATTTGGGTTTTTCCTGGTTAACAAAAAGGAAGTGGAGGGGAATTAATGTTTAAAAGAATAAATAAATTGGCAATTGAACTTCCTATACCTGCACACGGCGATATGAATGCTGCAGCAGCAGTACAAGAGCTCTTAGGTGGTAAGTTTGGAGAAATGTCCACCTTAAATAATTATATGTTTCAGTCTTTTAACTTCAGAAATAAAAAAAAGCTAAAGCCATTCTATGATTTAGTGGCAAGCATTACAGCAGAAGAATTTGGTCATGTAGAACTTGTTTCTAATACGATTAATTTGTTATCGGTAGGTAATACTTTTCCTGGGAATCCTGATATCACTCCACTTCAAAATGGGAAGGATGCGAGAAACACCCTCCATTTTATTTCCACAGCTCAAACGGCTATACCTGGTGATTCAATGGGTAGACCTTGGACGGGTGATAATGTTTTTAATAGTGGTAATCTCGTTTTAGATTTAACCCATAACTTTTTTCTAGAGATTGGCGCACGTACACATAAAATGAGAGTTTATGAGATGACTGATCACCCAGTTGCTAGAACGATGATTGGGTATTTACTTGTTCGTGGAGGAACACATATCCTCGCCTATGCGAAAGCAATTGAAATAGCAACAGGAGTAGACTTGACGAAAATGCTTCCAGTTCCAAATCTTGATAACTCAAAATTTGATTATGCCAGACCGTTCATAGAAAAAGGCTTAAGCAATGTGCTATTCACATGGAGCGAAACAGAATACAGGGATATCGGAATGATTTGGAAAGGAACAAATCCGGAAAATGGGAAACCGCTTGAAGTGAAAATTGGTACTCCTGAAGGCGGACCAATTCCAGACTTAGAGGAATTACCTGAAGAATTCGCTCCTGGTATTACTAGAGACGATTATGAATTAATCAAAAAACGTCTAATGGAAAATTTATAATGGATTTTTTGTAGGAAAGTAAGCGTCAAATAGTCCCCACCTATTAAAAAAGATGGGGACTGACTTATAATCTATTTATCATGTTGAATAAGACAGCGAGTTGGAAGACTATTCGACCAAGGAAGTAACTGATCAATGGCGTTCTCATACTCGCATCTACATTGGGAAGCTTCTCGAAAATGTACATCAAGTATTGATAAGGATTAAGCCCATTTTCTTTGGCTGTTTCTACAATACTATAAGTCACAGCACTAGCCTTCGCTCCTTTCGGAGTGTTTGCAAAAATCCAGTTTTTTCTTCCAATGACAAATGGCTTAATGGATCTCTCACTTCTATTATTATCAATCTCCAGTCTACCATCCTCTAAGAAAGCCTCTAGCTTATCCATTGATTGCGACAGTATTTGATCGCTTGTCCAAGTGCACTCTTTGGTAACACTTTTGGTGTTTGCGTGCGAAGCCATACTGAAAAAGCACCAAGAAGCGGTCGGCTTTTTTCTAGTCGCACTTGATGACGTTCATCAAAAGATAAATCTTTGATTTCTCGTTCAATCGCAAAGAGTTGGTTACAGAACTGCAGGCCTTCTTTGGCTGTGACATCTTTCGACCGTTGTTGTTCAGGCAAAGCTTTTAGAGCTTCATCGAATTTACGACGAGCATGTGCCTTATTCGAGAACTTAGATAAGGCACACGTGCGCCGGTATTGGCTCAAGGCCGACAGCAAGAATGGCCGAATTGGCGTGGAGTATTGCGACCGCCTTTATCATCTGGAGCGGAAGTTCAGGAATTTGCCTCCGGGCAAACGACGAAAGGCGCGGAACAAGCACTCCAAACCAATTGTCGAGGAATTCCTTCAGTGGGTGGAGCAATCTCCTTTCTATGGAAAAAGTGCGCTCGCGACAGCAGCGGAGTATACACTGAACCGGGCGGAAGGGCTACGGGCATTCCTGAAGGACGGCCGGCTCGAGATCGACAACAATCCCGCTGAGAATGCCATCCGACCGAACGTCATCGGACGTAAAAATTGGTTATTCTCCGTGAGTGAAGGGGGTGCGCAAGCAAACGCCGTCTGTCTATCCCTTGCCGAAACAGCTAAGGTCCATGGGATTGATTTTTACTCCTATCTCCAGAAGCTATTTACCGAACTGCCGAATTTGAACTTCCAGCAGGACCCTGACCTGTTGGACAAATATTTGCCCTGGTCTAAGAACATCCGCCTTTCCTGCGGAAGAAAATAGCCCTGCATTCGTAAAAAACTCGAATGCCAGGGCTATTTGTGCAGCTGTGCGCCTTCATGGGCGTTTTTATATTACGGGCTTACATAACAGGTAATAGTTTACTCATTTAGTGAAAGTCTACATCAATTTTCTTTTTGTTATCATTTGTTTTCTTTGGCATTCTGACTTCAAGAACACCGTTCTTATAGGTTGCTTTTACTCCCTCATTAGATACAGGGCTTGGCAAGGATACAGTCCTATGAAAGCTACCTGTATAGCGTTCTTTTCTATACATACTTTCTTCTTTAATCTCATTTGTTTTATTGATGGTACCGTTGATGCTTAACATATTATTTTCAATATCAATATTTACATCTTCCTTTTTCTCAAGACCTGGAATATCACATGAAGCAATTACTTCATTTTCAGTTTCATGCACATCAACTCTGATACTACCAAAATTATTGTTTTCCATCCCAAGATCTAGAGGGAAGTCAGAGAAAAAACGGTCAAAATTTCTTCGCATATTTGCTAGTTGTCTAAATGGATCATACGGTGTTAATGACATACAAATCACTCCTTGTTTTTTATTACATGTATTTTGTTCTTGGAATTAAAAAATATACAAGGAAAGTTATGTGTATAAGAAATTTTATATTGTGAAAAATATTAAAGGTTAAATTTGGATTATAAGGGAGATTTATGTGAATTTTTTTAAAAAACAGGCTAAGCAAATTGATGTTGAAAGTATTAAAAAACAATTATCTAACTCTCCTGATTTAGTTAATAGAACCGTAACAGTCGGAAATAAAACAATTGAATGTACTTTTAAAAGATTCTTGTTAACCGTATATCAATAGAAAAAAATATTATTTCTTTCTTAAATAATTCTACATCTGAAGAAATTAATCTAAATTACTTGTTTGAACATTTACCAATTACCGAAGTTAAAGAACTAGTTGAAACAAATGATATTTCAAAGTATATATTGGATGGTTTCACTTTTATTTATTTACCTGAATCAATTTCATAATTCCTCTTTTTAAAAATACAAACAAGAGCAGAATTTGTGGATTGTATTTAAAAAAACAGAAATCATTCTGCTTGAACTTGGCTCAAACGTGCGCCGATTCGATCGGCAGCGAGTTTTGAAGCGTTGTAAATAAGCACGTGTAAGTCGAAGTGAACTTTCGCGCGTTTTCCTGTCCGATAGCGGACGTTATTCAATTGAAAGAACTCTTTCAGATAAGCATTAACACGTTCCACAGCGGTCCGGCGATGAAAAAGGATCTTCCATGCTTTGGAACCACGGGCCGAAAGTGGTATGGATACCTATTTAGATATTTATAGCCCCGAAACCGTACTTGAACAGCTAAATCAAGCATATAAGAATCGTTTTTATGAAGAGGATGAACCCACCCCTTTGTGCCATATATTTGGACAACAGATGTGGCATAGTAATGCCTATCTTATTGCCAATCGAACAGCTTTAATGGAACTTAAAGAAGCGATTGATGTTGCATTAAAGCATAAAGAAATAAGGTTAGGGTTATCCCCTTCAGATGGTGAGGGTTACGATTTATTTATTAAATGTGTTGAGGATGATTTTGAATGGGAAGAGTTGGAAATGCCATATCACGATAGAGATTGTTATGTACCTGATGAAACGGTAGGGATTCCACCACACAAGACATTTAAGCAGTATAAACGTCATTTGCGTTAAAAACTTTATCTGATTAAAGGGAGAGATTAGATTGAAACGGGAAAAGTGTCCTTGTTGTGGTTTTCCAACAATTGAAGAACGGGGAATATTTGATATATGTGAACTTTGTTATTGGGAAGACGATGGACAAGACGACCCAAATGCGAATGAAGTATGGGGAGGTCCAAATGGCAATTATTCTCTTACAGAAGCGAGAAAGAATTTTAAAGAACACCTCATTATGTACCGAGATAGGAGAAATATAGAAAAATAAACCGATAAAGAAGTTGAATTAAAAAAATCTTTAATAAGTATGTTTGTTGAATTAGACAAGTGCAAACCTGATTCGTCAGAATATGAGGCACTTTGGAGGAAGATAAAGTCATACGAAAATATTTTAATGGAGATTTCTTATGAAACATACGGTTAGCAATTTGATTAATAAAAAGTGGGTGTCATGTTGGAAAATATGATGGATTTAGTATCTTTACTAAGAATGAAAAAAGTGAAAGTAAGAGAAATACCTAAATGGGGAGTGTATTTGAGAAAGCAGTGGGAAGATAGTTTTGTAAACCATCTGAATGATAAGGAAAAGAAGTCTATTTTTCTCCATGACTATGGCTACCTCTGGCATGTGTTTAGTTATGAAAGAAGGAAATACTTAAAAGAACAAGAAGCTGATACAGCATTTAACAAAGAACAAAAACAGTTTTGTTATGTTTTTTATCAGCATTTGGATGATGCTTATATACTTGAAAATGCTTCTTATTTAACAGCCGAGGACTTTGTAAATGAAGAAGATGTTTACGTAGTAGATAAAGAATTTAATTGGACTTACGTAAGAACGCATGAAACAGGCTGGTGCGGTCCGTATTTCAGTCGAAAAGACAAAACAAACTAAAGCTATATGGATTGGTTAGCAGTCAATCGTGATGACATTGATAGTTAAAATTGACGGATATTATCACCAAATTCTAATTAAAGGGAAAAGGTGTTCAAAAAAGGAACTTATGAAAAGGTATATAAATGCCAAAGCTCTTACTTCAGATATTTTAGACCTTCCAGCTATATTTTGCCGAATTAACAGCTTTGACCAACTTGCCTATAATGAAGACATAGAGGTTGATTATGTAATTGATACCGACACCGATAGAATATATAAACCGTCTTATTAAGTGGGCAACTCTGCTCACTTTGATGATAGAGGAGAGGAAATAGCTTGAAGGTTATATTTTCGATATTAACAATTTTATGTATGGCAATCGCTTTAATAGGAAGCCAATTACAACAAGGAGAAACAATGGTTCTTTTAGATGAAAAAATATCAGAAATTAAAATTTCAGAGTCGAATGGAACAGGAGAAATGAATGAGGAGATTATTTTATCAATCAAAGAAGAGGAATCATTAGATGTTTTTGAAAAGGCGATTACGACTTCTGTCAAACAACCAGGGGAGGTTAAGATATCTGAACCTGATTACGATGTAATGGTGGAATACGAGGCAGAAGAAGGGGGACTGCCTACACATGGAATTCATTTATGGTTAGGAAAGGAAAATGAGAAGAGTACGTTTATGTATATTACCGATGATTCGATTTATCTTACATCCCCACAAATGACAAAGGAGTTAAGAAGGTTGATACTATCGGAATGATTATCACTTAACGTAACAGGAAATAATGTGGAAGATACGGAGAAAAGAAAATGGATTTGAATGATATTGAAAGACAACTGGTACTGATAAAAATTCAGAAATGAAAACGTAGGAATAGCAAGGGTTTGAGAAAAGTGGTGTAGCAATACAATAATATTTCTGAACAGCGCGAATGAAATCTATGTTGCCATAACACTCATCCCATATTGAATCGGTGGCTGGATTGGAATAGAACAATGACAGTTGGGGATATGCTTGTCACAAGACAAAATGAGGAGGCCGACATGAGTAATAAGGAGTTATCACCAGAACAACGTGAAGAATTACTCAAAACATTGCAAGCCCGTTTTGCAGAAAACATGAACCGCCATGATGGTCTCGAATGGACGAATGTCCAAGCGAAGCTGGAAGCGGCTCCTGATAAATTATGGTCGCTTCAAGAAATGGAAACGACCGGTGGTGAGCCGGATGTTGTTGGCTATGAAGACAAGACGGACGAGTATATTTTTTATGATTGTTCAACGGAAAGTCCGAAAGGTCGGAGAAGTGTTTGTTATGACCGGGAGGCGTTGGAGTCGAGAAAGAGACATAAACCGGAAAACAGCGCTATGGACATGGCTGCTGCCATGGGGATTGAGTTGTTAACAGAAGAACAATACCGTGAACTGCAGAAGCTTGGAAAATTTGATATGAAAACATCAAGTTGGGTACAGACGCCCGCTGCCATCAGACATCTCGGCGGCGCCCTTTTCTGTGATCGGCGTTATGAGCATGTCTTCTTGTACCATAATGGGGCAGACTCCTACTATGCTGCCCGGGGCTTCCGCGGCTCGCTCCGAGTTTGAAATTGCACGGTTGGCGTGTTAGTCAAAAGCAAGTAAAAAGATCAACGCACAGGGTGATGGTTCTCTGTACGTTGATTTTTATTTTATTAATTGCATATTTTCCAAGCCCTGTCCATACAGTGCCTTGAAAATATGGTAATCCTATATAAGTTGAATTTACTATTACCTATTAACTTAGTTGATGAGTAATCGAGTCCATATCCCGCTTGTAAATGTACTCTTGGAGGAATGCAACCATGCCGAACACAGCGATTGATAATCTAGACCAAGAAATCAATCCATTTGCTGTATGGCTGATTGCAAAAGTGCAACCCTTTGCAACGGATCTTCGGAGAATCATTGCGTCCTTAAAAATCAAATCGGACATCGAGCGGCAGCTAAAATCGGGATAACGGAATCACTGATCAATATTATAAAGCTGGAGTAAATGAATGAGATTTCGCTTAAAATGCTGAAAATGGCAGTGTCTGCGTTTATCGATGGAAATATAACACTCACCAAGGAAGTAGCGGAATTGGACGACCAAGTCGACAATCACTATACCAAAACATATAAAAACATCACTGAATATTTACGGGAACATCCAGAAGAAACGGCACAGCTCGTCCAATTATTATTCATCAATCGTTATCTGGAACGAACTGCCGACCACATTACAAATATTGCTGAAAGCGCAGCGTATTTGATAAAAGGTCAGATCTATGATTTGAACCAATAAAATTACCTGGAACCTTAAATTTTCACTTTTTACCCACTTTCCCGTCAATATTTTCACCGTGTCATCATCTACTACAGAGATAGAGAAATCTTTACGGTAGGGGTGATTAGCGTTGGCGAAAAGAAATCGAGGAAAAATCTTAAATAAGCTACCTTCCAATGCGCGGGGAAGCTGCCCGTTATGTGAACGAAAAAGGATAAAGTTATTGTATCCCGTTAAAGTTGAACCGACAAAAATCGTGAAGGTCTGCAAAAATTGCAGAAATAAATGATATCCCCCACTTTATGCTATCCTACATCGCTTTTCTCAAGCGGTGTTTTTTGCATATAAATCGACAAATGAATTACAGCCGGAACTCGAAGCGAATATGCTATAATCAGATTGAATAACTAAACAATCAGGGAGGGAGTCCGAACGATGCTTGTTTCAGAGGCGATCAGGCAAAGAAGAGAGATCACGAAATATCAAGCGAAGGAAATACCTAACAATGTTTTAGAGGAAATTATTGAGTCTGCTTATTTGTCCCCAACCGGCAATAACCTGCCTTCGAGGGAATTCATTGTTGTTCAGAAAAGGGAGATGCTGGACCATTTGGCGAAGACGACGCCATTTGTTCCATGGTTAACGGAGACAACCGCGGCTATCGTGATAACCGGGCGCCCGGATGTCAGTAAGTATTGGTTGCAAGACGCATCCATCGCTTGCGGGTTTATTTGGCTAAGTGCCGTGGAACAGGGATTAGGTGCGGCATTCGGAGCGGTGTATCATTCGGAAGATGAGCTGGAGTCTGAACGTCGGGAAAGCCATGTGCGGGATGCGTTGCATCTCCCGGGTGATCGTCGTGTCGTGGCCATCATCGGTCTTGGCTATCCTGCTGAAATCCCTGCGCCGAAAAAACATGTGGCTAAGGAAGCCATCGTCTTCTATGAAAACTTTCAAAAATGACAGCTAAAAAAGTCCTCGATTCAGAAATATGAATCGGGGACTTTTTTCAGAAGGCCATTATAAGCAGTAAAGGAATATTAATACATATATGCTATCATTAACATCATAAAGTTGAGACGAGGAGGCGCCGTGTATGCTAATCGGTTTAATGCAAGGGTTGGGAATACTTTATTACTGGACGTGGATGATTTGGCCGTTTGTGTTCGTTTTTTCGTTGGTCCATGCAATCACTTCTTTAGTCAAAGATGAGAGGGCGTCCATGAAACCGGCTTTGGCTGCGTCTGTTTCGCTACTCATGATAGTGGCGGGAATAACTGCGCCGGGTTTTAATTAATCAACAGCTGAATTCAAAATTGAACGAGCCAAAGTGGTTGACAGTGATTGGATGTTCATGGTATATTTATCTCGAATTAAAGATAATTGTTTTCGAGGTAAAGGGAAATTAATTATCAGATCGAACTATTAAAAATTATTGGGAGGAATTTATAATGGCAAAATGGACAGTTGACGCATCTCACTCAAGCATTGGTTTTGAAGTGAAACATATGATGGTATCTAAAGTGAAAGGACAGTTCAACTCTTACACGGCGGACGTGGAAGCTGAAGATTTGACGGATTTGACAACGGCGACAATCGCATTTGAGATTGATACAGCTAGCATTGATACAAATAGCGAAGACCGCGACAATCACTTGAAATCGGAGGATTTCTTTAATGCCGAAACGTATCCGAAGATTGTGTTCAAATCCACCGACATTGCGAAAAAAGGCGATGACTATAAAATAACTGGAGATTTGACTATTAAAGATGTAACGAAACCAGTAACTTTTGAAGTCGAGTACGGCGGTAAAGGGACAAATCCATGGGGAGTGGAAGTGTACGGTTTTGAAGCGGAAGCTAAAATCAACCGTGAAGAATACGGACTTACTTGGAATGCCGCGCTGGAAACGGGTGGTGTCCTAGTAGGTAAGGACATCAAAATCAAAGTCGAATTGCAATTAAATCCACAGGCTTAATATTTTGCTGAATTCAAGCGAGTGGGCTGATGACATGAAAGAATGAGTCACCAGCCTACGAGCTTTAATTTTAACTATATATCTCGAATTCGAGATAATTATGAAAACGGAGGAATTGAAAATGAAAGAGTTAAAAGGCCTTCACCATATTACAGCTATAACAAGCAGCGCAGAAAAGATATATGAGTTTTTTACGTATACGTTAGGTTTGCGTTTAGTTAAAAAAACAGTCAACCAAGACGACATTAAAACCTATCACTTGTATTTCACGGATGATGTCGGCAGTCCGGGAACAGATATGACGTTTTTCGATTTCCCTGGTATCCCTAAAGGAGTGCACGGCACTAATGAAATCTCAAAAACATCTTTTCGGGTTCCGAATGATGCGGCGTTGGAGTATTGGGTAAAACGATTTGAAAAATACGGAGTGAAACATAAAGGCATCCAAGAACAATTTGGGAAAAAGATTTTGCCGTTTACCGATTTTGATGACCAACAGTATCAATTGATTTCAGATGAGCAGAACAAAGGGGTCGCTGCCGGAACTCCTTGGCAGAATGGCCCTGTGCCGCTGGAATACGCAATTACAGGATTAGGCCCTGTCTTTGTTCGGACTTCTCATTTCGATTACTTCAAGGAAATGTTGGAGACCGTAATGATGACGAGGGAAATCGCGCAAGAAGATTCATTCCATTTATTCGAAATGGGAGAGGGAGGCAACGGCGCTCAAGTGATCGTTGAGTACAATACCGTTTTACCGCAGGCGCAACAAGGATTTGGCACGGTTCACCATGCTGCATTCCGGGTGGATGAGCGTGCAGATTTAGAAGCATGGCAACAACGTTTACTCGAATACCAATTACCGAACTCAGGCTATGTCGAGCGTTACTATTTCGGGTCTCTCTATACAAAAGTGGCCCCATCGATCCTTTTTGAATTAGCCACGGAAGGTCCTGGGTTTATGGGAGACGAGCCATATGAAACACTTGGAGAAAAATTGTCTTTACCGCCTTTCTTTGAAGAAAAGCGAGAAGACATTGAATCGCTTGTACGTCCGATCGATACGGTTCGAAGCAACAAGAAATTCGAAAAAGAGTATTTGTAAGGACTAATTCAAACCGAACAACATGTGCATGGTCACATGTTGTTTGTAACCGAATGAAGGTTGATTACATCGTTGTCAAGCCGATTGAAGGATGTGCTCAATCTTTATACGTTACAATATTGGAGGAGATTATATTGAAAAAGCAGACGACGGGAATCCATCATATTACAGCAATCGTGGGCCATCCTCAAGAAAATGTCGATTTTTATGCAGGCGTACTTGGCTTACGGTTAGTGAAGCAGACGGTTAACTTCGACGATCCCGGGACATACCATTTATATTTTGGAAATGAAGGTGGGGCACCTGGCACCATTATTACGTTCTTTCCTTGGGCGAATGCTTACCAAGGTCGTATCGGAGATGGTCAAGTAGGGGTCACCACCTATGTCGTACCAGTTGGCGCATTGGATTTTTGGAAAGACCGTTTAACGAAATTCAACGTGGCGTATTCCATGGCTGAACGATTTAGTGAAACGTATATTCAATTTGATGACCCACACGGTTTGCATCTGGAGATTGTGGAACGCGAGGGCGGGGAAGAAAACGGTTGGACCTTCGGCGGACTTACAAAGGACGTTGCCATTAAAGGGTTTGGCGGTGCGGTTCTTTATTCTAGCCGTCCCGAAGAGACGAAGGAAACGCTGGTCGAGGTAATGGGTTTGGAAGTGGTTGGAACGGAAGGGGACTACACCCGTTTGAAAGCGACTGCGGATATCGGGAATATTGTCGACTTAAAGATGACGCTTGGAACACGGGGCACAATGGGCGTCGGCACTGTCCACCATATTGCATGGCGGGCTAAAGACGATGAGGATCACCAAGAATGGCAGGAATACGCAATGAGTAAAGGGCAGCATGTGACAGAAGTGAAAGACCGGAATTATTTCAATGCACTCTACTTCCGCGAGTCGGGTGAAATCCTTTTTGAAATCGCAACCGATCCGCCGGGCTTCGCACACGATGAAACACCGGAAACGATGGGGAGTCGATTGATGTTACCCGTGCAATACGAACGACATCGGGAGCAGTTGGAAAAATCATTAATTCCAATTGAAGTGCGTCCGCTTGAGGGATGAATGAGGGAGGCGCCCACACGACTCCTGCGAACTCCAATAATAAAATAAAGAAAGGGCGATTGGGGAAATGAATTTTGAAGAATTGGTCGTCTCTCGTCATTCCGCGGTGAATTTTGTGGAAGATGAAAAAATGACGGAAGAGGATTTTAAAAAAATCTTTGAATTGACTAAGCTCGCACCAAGTTCATACAATTTGCAGTTTGCACATTATATGGTGATCACGGACGAGACGAAGAAAGAACGGGTAAAAGAATTAAGCCATCATCAATATAAAATCCATACAGCAAGCGCAGTTGTAATTGTAATGGGGAATAAAAACAGTATCGAAATGCCCGAGGTTGAAAAAATCTACGGACCTTTAAAAATGCTGAAAATAATGGATGAGCTGGATTATAAGATGACGATGGAAATGATAAGTGGTTACGCTGAAGGGTTAAAAAGTTCGCCAAATGAGTTAGATGTGGAAATGGCGCGAAACGTTGGAATCCACGCTATGCTTTTCATGTTGAGTGCCAAGCATTTCGGTTTTGATACTTGTCCTATGCATGTCCATCATGTTGATGAATTACGTGAAGAGTTTACGATACCGGATCACTTAAGTCCCGTCATGATGATTACCATTGGGAAAAGTGTGGATAAAGTGCGTTCGCGCGGGTATCGCAAACCGGTTGGGGAATTTGTTAATTTTAACGGTTTTTAAATAAATCCATTTAATTGAAGATAGTGCCGTGTACTCTGAATAGTTGAGTACCCGGCACTATTTTTTATCCAGATCACAAGATCAGTGTTTAATAGGCAATGTCCCAAGAGCCCGCGTTTGGAAGGTGGAGAAATAGGGGAAAGTAGGTGGAGGGGTAAGGCCCTTTTATTTACATATGAATACTATTACAAAACGTGGTTTGAATGGGATTGCATTCATACATCTCCGAGGTAAATATAACTAGGGAAAGGAGTGCTTGGTTTGTACGAGTTGTATCAAAAGTTCATTGGCAGTTTTAGTGATTGGTTATACAGTTATATTCTCATCATTCTTTTGATTGCTGCCGGTCTTTATTTCACATTCCGAACCAATTTCGTGCAATTTCGTATGTTTAAGGAATCGATCAAATTGGTTGCTGAACCGAAAGAGGACAAAGATTCGATATCTCCATTCGAGGCGTTGATGGTATCAACGGCATCCCGGGTCGGTGTCGGTAATATCGCGGGGGTTTCGACTGCCATTGTATTAGGCGGTGCCGGTTCCGTCTTTTGGATGTGGATGATTGCCATTATTGGAGGGGCCTCGGCGTTCATCGAAAGTACCTTGGCCCAAATTTATAAAGTTCGTGATAAGGATGGAGGCTCTTACGGGGGACCTGCTTACTACATTCAAGCGGCACTGAAAAGCAGGTTTTTTGGTATGGTCTTTGCGGTCGTCTTGATATTTACTTATATGGGCGGTTTCAATATGGTTGCGGCGTTTAACGTTGCTTCTGCATTTGAAAGCTACAGTTTTTATAATTCATCGACGCCCATTATCGTAGGTGTAGCTTTGGCGATTCTGACAGGACTGAGTATTTTTAAGGGCGGTAAAACGCTGAGTAAAATCACCAGTATCATCGTTCCGATCATGGCGCTTTCCTATATCGCCGTTTCGCTTATTATTGTCGTGACGCACTTGAATTTAGTGCCGGTCATGTTCAGTTCGATTTTTTCCCAAGCTTTCGATTTTCAAGCGGCATTCGGCGGTTTTGCCGGTTCTGCCATTATGTACGGAATCAAACGTGGTTTGTATTCCAATGAGGCTGGTGTCGGTTCTGCCCCGAATGCCGCGGCGGCTGCGAGTGTTTCCCATCCAGCGAAGCAAGGACTTGTCCAGATGCTTTCCGTGTTCATCGATACCTTACTGATCTGTTCAGCGACTGCCTTCATGCTGTTATGCTCGGGTGTAACGCCTACTCCTGAAATGAAGGGGGTTCCCTATGCGCAGGAAGCGCTCTCTGCGACATTTGGTGAATTTGGTGTATCCTTTATCACGTTTGCCCTGTTTTGCTTTGCCTTTACGACAATCATCGGGAACTTCTTCTACGCGGAATCGAATTTCAAATACTTGGTTCAAAAAGATCCGAGTAAGGTAACACTTACTCTTTTCCGGTTGGCTGCTGCCGTCATCGTCTTCTTTGGCGCACAACTCGAATTCTCGATTGCTTGGGACACTGCGGATGTCTTGATGGGAATCATGGCATTGATCAATATTCCGGTTATTTTGATACTCGGACGGATCGCATTCCGATGCCTCGATGATTATACGAAGCAGAAGAAAGAAGGAAAGAATCCCGTCTTCAAAGCGCAATCCATCGGCTTAAAAGAGAAAACGGACTTTTGGAATTAAACTGAATTTGAGGGATTGCTATGCGTACAGAAAGTGAGGGGACTGTCCGAAAAGGACGGTCCCTTTTTATGGTGTGCCCGGCATGGGCTATAACTTGGTGGTGAAAGTCCACTACAGGCTTGGCAGTAGGAACTGTTAGCTTAAGGCAAGGGTGTCCACCGTGAGGTGGAATCTGAAGGAAGCCGGCGGCAAAATCCCGAACCGACGGACAGAAACTGCATATGAGGCTGAATTGGAACGGACGAGTTTGCCGTACAAAACAAAGTCCAATACTGCCCGAGTTCCATACAGTAAATGCAGCGGTTACATGGGAGGAAGGTTATAGCTCTTACCCGGGGAGGTCTTACAGGGGTTCCCGACAAGAGGGATGGAATATCCCACAGGAACAAACCGGTCAGTGATGGCAGGTTGAACTGTAAGAAGTCAGCAGAAGCCATAGTAGTCCATAAGGACGAAGGGCTGAACAATAATAATCCTGAAATGAAATGGAGGTAAAGACAGTGCAAAGACCACAGAAAACATCGGCAGATGGCTGGCCGCAAAGGGATAGGTTGGAAACCGAAGAATATGCGGGAGCGTGCAGTCCTGTCTTTACAGAAATGGAGCGACAGGATGGTATCGATTTGATTGATAAAGTAGTCGACATCAACAACCTCTTTAACGCTTGTAAGAAAGTGAAGGCAAATAAAGGGGCGCCGGGTGTCGATGAAATGACAGTAGATGAACTTTTAGGTCATGTAGCCAAATACCGAACCCAACTTATTAGAAAGCTGAAAGACGGTTCGTACGAACCACTGCCAGTAAAACGTGTTGAAATTCCAAAGTTAGATGGGTCAATGCGAAAACTCGGCATACCGTGTGTACGGGATCGAATGGTTCAACAAGCCATCTATCAGGTGATTGGTAAAATCATTGACCCTCATTTTTCGGAGAGGAGCTATGGTTTTCGTCCAAAACGGAATCAGCATCAAGCCATTAAGCAATCCATCACATATTATGAACAAGGTTATAGAGTGGTAGTCGATTGTGATTTAAAAAGCTACTTCGACACCATTAATCATCAGAAGCTGATGGAATATCTAAAAGAGTTCATAAACGACAAGATTGTCCTAAAGTTGATATGGAAGTTTCTAAAGAGTGGCATCCTTGAAGATGGACTTATCAGTCCAACAGAAGAAGGTGCTCCGCAAGGTGGCGTACTCTCCCCGATTCTTAGCAATGTCTATTTGAATCAATTAGATAGGGAACTTGAAAGACGGGGGCATAAATTCGTACGATTTGCGGATGATTTCTGCATATACGTGAAAAGCAGGCGAGCAGGGGAACGTGTTTTGGAAAGCATTACAAAGTTCCTTGAACATGATTTGAAGCTGACAGTGAACCAAGAAAAGAGCAAGGTGGGTTCTCCGGTCAAACTCAAGTTCCTCGGTTTCTGCCTCCATTCCACATCTAAAGGTGTGGGTTGTAGACCACATCACTCCGCAAAAAGTCGATTCAAATCAAAATTAAAGAAAATCACCAAACGGAATCGCCCGGGCCGCTTTGACGAGATTGCCAAAGAAATCAACCAAGTGACAATAGGTTGGATAAACTACTATGGAATTGGCTTTATGAAAAGTTTTATCAAATCCATGGCACAATGGCTGAACCATCGGTTACGTCAACTGATATGGAAACGTTGGAAGAAGATATGGACAAAATACCGTCAGTTACGAAGGCTGGGAATTTTACATGAAGAAGCTTGGAAAGTATCAAATTCCCGAAAGGGATATTGGAGAGTCTCCAAAAGCGAAACTCTACATAAAGCAATCAAAGCAGAAACGCTCACCAAGTGGGGTCTGAAAGACCTGAATCACTTGTATGAGCGTCGATACTTAAGTTATTGAACCGCCGTATACGGAACCGTACGTACGGTGGTGTGAGAGGTCGGGAGCTAATCACTCCCTCCTACTCGATTCGTCCGCCTTTTTCCTTAGATGACGGGGTAATACGGCTCGCAACGGGGATTGTAGTAATAGGGCGGTCTTTCGCCGATTTTAGGCAGTTGAAATATATAGGAGCCGTATGCTACGGGGACAGTTTCTTCGGAAAAGTCCTCGAGTAATAAGTCGACTTCTTCGCAATGCTGATTAGCCGGCATGATCATCCTCCCTTCCTTCATTTGTTCCTATCGTATTCAATGACCAAAGCAATGTGCTGCAACATACACTGACTTGAATGATTATTTTGGAGAAAAGGTGAATACATGAAGGAGTTTCAAGTGGATCCCGGGCAGGAATATCCGCTCTATCCCAATTACGGCAAGATTACGCAGTATGAGGACGTCGCAATCACAGTCCCCGAGCAGCGCCAAGACCGGCAGCCAGGTGTGGAAAAATTCATGGTGCCGAGACCGATCATCGAGAATCCGAATTATAAGGGAAGTGGTAAACTGACTGGAAAAGTGGCTTTGATTACCGGAGGGGATAGCGGAATCGGAGCGGCAGCGGCGATTGCGTTTGCAAAGGAAGGAGCCCGTGTCGCCATTTCTTATTTAGATGAACAGGAAGATGCGGAACGTACAAAGAAGAGAATTGAACAACTCGGCCAGCGCTGTTTACTGCTGCCCGGTGATTTACGAAGAAAACAACAATGCCTTGATATCGTAGAGAACACTGTCCGGGAATTCGGTCGGTTGGATATTCTTTGCAATCATGTCGGAATCCAATTTCAGCAATTGAGTTTGTTGGACATCACCGATGAACAGTTTGATGAAACGTTCAAAGTGAATGTCTATTCCCATTTTTATACGACCCGGGCCGCATTGCCGCATTTGAGAGCAGGAAGTTCCATCATCAACACCGCGTCGGTCGTTGCGTATGACGGAAACGAACAATTGATTGATTATACGGCTACAAAAGCGGCGATTGTCGGGTTTACTCGTTCGTTAGCTAACAGTTTGGTGAAGGAGGGAATCCGAGTGAATGCTGTGGCCCCAGGCCGGATTTGGACTCCGCTCATCCCATCCAGTTTTTCTGCGGACCAAGTCACACTGGCGGGCAACCCGATGGATCGGCAAGGGCAGCCATTTGAACTGGCGCCCACTTATGTATATTTGGCATCCGATGACTCCCGTTTCGTCACCGGCCAAACGCTTCATGTAAACGGCGGCCAAGTGATGTCTTCTTAAGCGGATCAAAAGAACATGACAACCACCCTGCGCCGTGACTGGGCACAAGGGTGGTTTGCGTAGAAATCAATAAGTTTCAACCACCTCTCAATTAAACGAGTACAGTCCCTTACATCATTCGGTTATGATGAGCAATACTATTTCTATGATTTTGCTTTTATTTACACTTGACGTTAATAGACTCCTTGTAAATCAGAATTGGTAGATAGCTGGGTATGATAGAATGAAAGGGTGACTGAATAGTATGGGGAATCGGCAACGTAGGATCCAACACTATATCAGAGCGGTACAAAAATGAATGATATATTTCCCTAGCCGAGGAGGACTTGCTATGAAGGCGATCTTGATCGATGATGAGCCGTTAGCGCTGCAGTTTTTGGAACATCAACTTACAAAAGTTGCTGACATCGAAATAGTCGGCGCATTTACGGATCCATTTGCAGGACAAAAGGCAGTAGAAGAGAATGAGATCGATCTCGTATTTTTGGATATTGAAATGCCTCAAATGAACGGAATTGATCTGGCTGGCAAAATTATAGAAAGAAAACCACAAATACATATCGTTTTTGTAACAGCCTATGATGTTTTTGCGATTCAAGCATTTGAGTTAAATGCTTTGGATTATGTATTGAAACCTGTTCAGGAAGAAAGAATCCTAAAGACCATTGAACGGATTGAACAAAGAAGACTGGATGCGCCCGAATCTGTTTCCCAGGCAGCGGATCCCCTTCGGTTAAATCTATTTCAACAAGTTTCGATTTCAATCGGTGGACAAACGCTGGCTCCCTTTCATTGGCGAACGAGCAAGGTGCAACAATTATTCTTTTACTTCATCCATTATAAAGGGCGGGTCATTAGTAAATCAGAAATAATTGAGTTGCTGTGGCCAGACCTTGACATAAAAAAGGCGTACGCTCAACTCTATACGGCTATTTACCATATCCGGAAAACAGTAGAACCCATAAGTGATTATTTTATCATCACTAGCACTTCAGAAGGTTATCTTATGACATTGGAAAATGTTGAATTGGATGTAGACGAGTTTGAACGGATTATCCATAGTAGTGTGCCGTTATCCGCTGAAACGATTGGAGATTATGAACAAGCTCTTGATTTATATAAAGGAGAATATTTGGCCGATTCTGATTATGTGTGGGCGGAAAATGAACGGCATCGCTTGCAGCTGCTTTGGATCCGTACATCCTTACAACTCCTTAATTGGTATGATTCCACGAAGGATTGGGAAAAGGCGATGCAGCTGGGATTGGCTCTTTGTGATCGAATGCCGTTGGAGGAAGAAGCCCATTTTACCTTGATGAAAGTATTTGCCGAGGTAGGTAATCGTGTTGCGGTTCATTCGCAATATAGTTTGTTACAGGAAATCTTAATGAGAGAATTGGGGTTGTCTCCCAATCGCTCCGTTACGGAATGGTATGAAGGCTGGAAAGGAGAACATAAGGAATGAATAACAACTGCATTTCTTATGTTCTCTTGTTTTAAATCGGTTTAGATTGCTGCTTGCTTGGCATAAGTAGAATGAATGCCATCGACCATTTCATCCAAGTTTTGTATTAAATCTTTCACGGAGACCGAAATCTGATAGAGGGAATCCGAATAAACAGATTGCTGTTCTGCCGCGGCTAAAATACTTTCGATATTATGGAAGGAGTAGGAGGTAATTGCCGAAACTTCTTCCATTATGTGATGGGTCTTTTCGGAATGATCTAAGAGTTCTCCCGAAATATTCGACACGTCGAATATTTGGTTTTCTACTTCTTTTGTTGATTTGGCTATCGTTGAAAAGATTTCTTTCGTTTGGTCGATCTGCAATATGCCTGTTCGTACTTCTGCCAGACTGACATCCATCCTGTCAGAAAGATGTTCCATTCGCTGATGAAGCGTATGGACCACGGCTTGTATTTCCTGCGCTGAACTGTTCGACTGCAACGCCAGTTTCCGGACTTCTTCTGCGACCACCGCAAAACCTTTTCCAAACTCCCCGGCCCGAGCCGCTTCAATTGAAGCGTTTAGGGATAATAGATCAGTCTGACTGGCAACGGCAGATATCAATTCGATGAACTTATCGATTTCAAGCGAAGTCTCATTCAATTGCTGTATCGTTTCATTCACATGGTCAATGGTTCCTGTTATTTTGTGCATCTGGTCTGCTAAATTGCGAATCGTGTCCATGCCGTCTTTTGCTTGGACGGTCGTGCTAATTGCGCTTTCATTTACCCGGCTTGTACGTGTATTTAATTGTTTAATATCTGCAACCATATATTGGATACGTTGTTCGCCTGAACTTAACTTACGTATTTGCTCATCAGCCCCGCTTGCAATCATTTGAATGGAGGAGGCAATTTCCTGACTGGCCTTGGCGGATTCCTCGGAACTGCTCGTCATTTTTTCGATATGTCCAATTACGGATTTACTGGTCTGATTAAGGCGATCCAACACTTCCTGTAACATATTTTGCTGGCTTGCCACTTGTTCTTCATATGTTTGGGAACTCGCTCTTTTCGAGAGGACGAGCAAGATGGTGGCACCGCTCGTTAATAATAAAAAGACAGCATGGATTAGCAACAATGAAAATCCATAATCCGGCCCCCCACAAACTAATGCCGGGAAGAAAAAGTAACCGGCGAAATGTTGAATAGCAAAAATCCCGGTGCTTACTAAAATAAGTTTGATGCTGTCATAGTAGGCAATCATGGCGATGACCATAAAGATTGAAAAATGGTATTCGATCAAACCGTTCCCATTCGCAATGATCGAGATACTGCTGAAAGTCATCGCAGTGACAACGAATAAAGGGATAAGGGGTGATTCGGGTTTCGTCTTATATGCGAGAATGGAAGCTGAAAATAATGATGCCGAAGTAATCAAGAATAGGCATTGCAGGAGGAATGAGCCATTCGAAAGCCCTCCCATGCCGTACAATACATAGGCGTTCAAGAAGTTGAAAAATCTGTGACCTATAAAAGTTGCCAATGCTAAAGCGAGTGTAATGCCTGATAACATAATCATTAATACATCTCTCTTCAAACTTTTCACTTACTTTTACCTCTTTCTTCATCTTTCTATTTTCCTGGATGGGTATCCAAATTGTTTCTCTCCCCTTCGCCTAAATCGGTAAATAGTTAGCAGTCGCTAGAGTTATTTAGTTCTATAGTCAAAGGCTGATATATGGGGCAAAGGGATGATTCATCCTAGCCATCATCGCATAACCAACTCTACAGTTTCTTTACAAAAAGGAATTATTGAAACTGTCGTCAATATTATTTGGATTTGATATGGATGATGAAGGACAACGACTCTTAAAAGAAGTAGCGGATGCTGGTAACGGGGAATTTGCATATGTCAGTTCCGAACAGGATTTACAGAAATATATGAGAGCACAGTATGAAGAGATGATCAAACAATGGGAAAAATGGAGACGGGAAGGCACTCGCCAAACGACAGAGATTGCGCGGGAGAAGAAGGAGTGGGCAAAAGAAATTGGTGAACGCATTCGCGAAAAGAATGAACGGGAACGTGACCGAATGCTCGTTGCCCGAAATTATCTACACCAAAAATACGGAGAAGATCCTCTGCATTCCACAAACCTGTTGTAGTTGACGGACACCAGCATACAGGGGGGAAATGGAGGTATGGCGTATTCAGTGCCAATGATACCCGGTTGGAGACGTTCGAGGAAGAAAGGGAACAGTATTTCGAGTACTTTGATGAGGGTGTTGAAAAAGAGCAGGAATTAAGAGGAAAGAAATGGGAAGGTCTGTAGAAAAGTAGGGAAGTATGAACGGAGAATAGTTGCAGGGAGAAGTGTTGACTCACTTCTCCCATTATATTGTTCTTATAGAGGTGGTTAAAGGGAACCGTTGCAATTCTCGCCAAGGCGTGTCAGTTTCTGGGCGGGATCACTCTGCTTTCTCCTGTAACTCCACTTTTGCCATTTTCCCTTCCCCTTCGTCCTCCACCAAGCTGCCAGTCATCTTTCTCCCGTTTTCCCCGTAGGTTGTCAACACGTCCGGGTAGCTGGTTCCAAATATATCCGTCTCGACGGTAATTTCGTAATCGGCCAAATTCTTGATCCGTTCGTTGGTTTCCGGATTTTCAAAGAGGATACGGAAGGAGCCATCCGGATTTACCGTCGCATGGCCGATAAATCCGGAAGTGATATAGTTCGGAATGAGGGCCCGTCCCCGTAGTTTTGTCCCTTCCAGTAAATTACTTTTTCCCGAAACGTAAATATATTCGTCATCTTTTGTAACGTCGATCGAGTCGATCCGGATTTCGGTTGTTCCATAGTCCTCTGGCTGATCCCACTCGGGCGCTATGATTTCTGCTTCAGTTTGACCTAAATTCTGTGCAATTTCCACAATCGCGGATGCTTTTTGGTATTGTGTTTCCTGATCGTAATCGGAGAGACGGACGAATTGGCCTTCCAACCGGTCTCCGGTCTCTCCGTAATGGCCCCGGATGTCTTCGTTTTGGTTGATCAGTTCAAACTTGATCTCCACGGTTAGATGGCCGTCCACTTTTTCCGGAAGCTCTGTTTCGAAAGTGAAGCTGCCATCCGGTTCGACCATCGCCACCCGATTTCCGCCAATGAGATAGCCTTCCAGCCAATCAATTTGCACATAGAGCTTAGATCCTTCCAAAAGATTGGACTTGCCATCAATCGTAAGCTTCTGTCCTTCCAGCTTGACGTCTCCCGTAAAATCAATATCCATTTCGCCAATATTTTCAGAAAGCGCCACGTCCTCCGGTTCATCCTCCACTTCCTCTTCTTTTTGAATATCCGGCTCTCTTTCGCTAGATGAAGTCGGCACATCTGCTTCCGCACTCTCCGTCTCCTTAATCCCGGCATCCTGGTTACAGGCTGCCAAAAGAAATAGACTGGCGATTGCCAGCAGACTTATCGTTTTTCTCATCTTACAGGGCCCCTCTCGAAATAGAATCTCTGTTTCGTATACGGGTGTCTAGTTGAAATGTTTCAAATCGACGGTATTCTGGCCGGAAAACGATTCTTTGGACACTGGGGAGTAGGACTATTTGCTAGACTGTTTCTCATGGGAAGAGGGGGCAAGCGTTATGATAGAATGAAAAAATATAAACAGGGAGAATGACGGAGAACTTGGATTGGCTAGGATGGTAAGTAATTAAACTACTTACTTTTTGCATTTGAATTTGAAAGTGTTTAGTGCCGTATTAAGCTAATACCATTTCGCTCGTTCTGTGGAAGTATTTGGTGACCCTGCTTCTTTGCCCGTAAGGATGTTACACTAATACAGTCCCAAATTTAAAAAAGGAAGTGTTAGTTGTGATTGGACGTAATGATCCGTGCCCTTGTGGCAGTGGAAAGAAATATAAGAAATGTTGTGCATCGAAACAGGCAGTCTCTATGGAGGCAGTTCAATCGGAAGAGTTAGAACGAGTATTGCAAGCATTCTATGAAGAATATCCGGAACGAAAAGACATTCCCGAATACTTGGATTTGGCAAATGAATGGAAGTCTTCGCTCGGAACGTATTTGCTGGAGGAGATGATCGAAGCCATCGTCTTGGATGAATTCTTTTTCCACCATCGCCCTGACATTTGGCAAGGATATTTGGCAAAACAACAGAAAAAGTTGGTGCGTCCATCCGTTTTACGCGTACTCGAGGAATGGCAACAGCCACGTGTGTTTATCGGTGAAGTGATAGAAGTGGATGACGCTTATCTCACTGTACATAAGATTGTAGAGGATGAGACAATCCGATTGCGGCGGGAGAGCGAGAAACCTGTTCCGGTTGGAGTCCATCTCTATTGTTTCATTTTACCAGAGGGCGTTTCGGACAAGGAAAATCATTATTTGGCCGTGTCGAGCTTAATCTTTTTCCCGACGGATCATACTGCCGCGATCCAAGAGTTTGCGAAGCGATTGGCAACTCAAGACGAGTACACGGCTCCGAAGTACTTGAAGGAACAGGCCATCGAATTTTGGAAACTGCTTGGAGAAGATGGCTATGAAGGCGGGGAGTTCACTAATTTCGAAGCAGGCGTCCTTTTGCATGTCATGGAGTTTCTGGAGAAACACAATCGGGAATCCGAGCAGCTGTTGGAAATTGTAGAGGACTTTTTAGTGGAACAGCAACCGAACGCCCGAAAAGACGTCGCGATTGCCGCAGGGGCCATTCGATTCGGCCAGGAACAGGCGTTTTTTGAACCGTTGACCATGACGTTGAAAGAGATGGCCGAATGGTTCAGCGTTTCCCCTTCCTCGATGAATAAGTATTACAAGGAATTGGGTGAATATCACAAATCCAAACTAAGTTAAACTGTTGGGCATCCTCTGAAGAAAGAAGATGCCCAACAAACCAGTTATGGAATGGTTGCTCTGAATCTCGAATGCATCTTCAAGTGTTGGCCAGGTTTTTGTTATTGATAATATATAGGTTGAGCAAATGGTTAGTATTCGGATTCTTAGTTGCTTGGAGTGGAAGGCGGCGACTCCAGCGAAGGCCGTTACGAAGAACGGCCTTTGTGCCAAAAAGCGTAGCGTTTGGCAACAAATCGAACCCTTCGTTGTTCGATTGGCTGAAGCCATGCCCGCGGAAAGCGTCCGCCTGCTCCTGTCGCTGCGCTTTCGTCGCAAACAAAATTTGAAACGGAAAGTAACGGTTTGCTAGTGCTTTTCATTTCTTTAGTTCATTTTATATATATTGAATTTCATTTTTCCCTATGGTTTAATTTAGAGAGGAAATAGACCTGCATTCATTAGGTACGAAAGTTTCGTAAGCAGAAGGTCTTTGTACATAAAGGAGGGCTATCGGATGGTTTATCTCGATGGTCCTTTTTGTATTGACATGAAAACGGGAGAGGAATTCTTGAGATGAAAAGGATTTTAGCATTGAATAGCTTGAACAAAAAGTTGTTCACCATTTTCTTAGCCGTTGCTTTGATTCCAGTAAGTTTACTTATAGTAGGTATTTATTGGGCAGCGGAGCAGGGCTTCGATAAAATGATGACGGCTCAACAACAGGATTTGGAGGTTGCGGTTCAAACACAAGTGACAAAAGTTTCTAATGACTTATTAGCTTTAACTACGATGTACGCCCAACAAGATGAGTTAGTTACTGCTTTTGAATCGGGTGAACGCGGTGAACTCCTGCAAGTCGTCAACGGTCTCTATCTACGTCTGCAAGCTGAACATGAAATGAAAGTGTTCGAACTTGGAGACTTATCCGGTAGAGTATATTTACGAGCGCATCAAACAGAAAAATTTGGAGATGACAAAAGCGGAATTTCAGCCATTCAATCCGCGTTAGAGGGCCAATCGTTTTCCGGATTTGAATTGGGGAACAGCGGACTTTCTGTTCGTGCATTCGCTCCTATTTCAAGAAATAATAAAGTGATTGGAACATTGCAAACAGGGATTGACGATACCTTTCTTCATGAATTACATGACATGTTGCAAGGAGTTGCCATTGATCTCTATAACGATGAGGGCATTATTATGGAGTCATCCAATGAGGAAAATGTAGGGAAATCTATCGAAAACTCCACCATTTTGGACTCGATTGCCAATGGGGAAACTGTCTCTAAAAGCGATGGGAAGAATTTGATCTCCTACATGCCCATGTACGACCCAACAAACCAACATGTCATTGGAATGATCGGGATCGAGCAAGATATGTCGGTCGTACATCATACAAAGGAACAGATTGTTTGGATTGGACTTCTCCTCGCCCTTTCGACGGTAATCATTGTACTTTTCGTTTCCATTTTGTTCAGCAGATCGTTATCCAATCCGATTAAACAAGTTTCCAATTGGATGGGGGATATGGCGTCTGGTAATCTGGCAATAGAAATCAAGGAAAGCAACCGGAACGATGAAATTGGAAGATTGACCGGAGCGATGCAAGTGATGAAAGATACCTTGCATGATACAATTCAACAAGTGGCAAACGCTTCTTCCCATGTTGCTGAGCAGAGTGAAGAGCTATCACAGGCGGCGAATGAAGTGAAGAGCGGCTCTGATCAAATTGCCTTAACGATGCAGGAAATGGCGGAAGGGTCAGAGAAACAGGCAGATCAACTAAGTGAATTAGCGGACACGATGAACAGTTTTTCATCGGAAATGTTCGAGTTAAATGAGAAAGGTGAACAAATTCATCAAACCTCAGTGGAAGTGCGAACCATGACAGATACTGGGAAACAGCTCATGGAATCTTCAGCGAAGCAAATGATGACAATTGATCAGATGGTGCAAGAGGCAGCAAGAAAAATGAATAACCTTGATAACCAGACCCAGGAAATATCCAAGCTCGTTTCTGTCATCCAGGAAGTGGCGGATCAAACGAATCTTCTGGCATTAAATGCAGCGATTGAAGCTTCCAGAGCCGGTGAACATGGAAAAGGATTTGCAGTTGTCGCGGATGAAGTGAGAAAGCTGGCAGAGCAAGTTTCGGTCTCTGTTTCGGAAATCACTGGCATTGTAACGGGAATCCAATCCGAATCCGCCGAAGTGGCCAAATCATTGGAAAATGGATATCGAGAAGTGGAGCAAGGGACCCGTGATATTACAAAGACAACGGAAACTTTTAATGGAATCAACGATGAAATTGCTGATATGGGCGACCTGATTAGTGAAATTACCGAAACGTTAGCGGACTTTGCTGCCAGTAGTGAACGGTTGAATCGTTCAATAGAAGAGATTGCCTCCATCTCGGAAGAGTCTGCATCCGGGGTCGAAGAGACAGCCGCGACGAGTCAACAATCAAGCAGTTCGATGGAAGAAGTGGCAGTCGGTTCGGATAAGCTAGCTGCTTTGGCAGAAGATATGAATCGTCAGGTGCGCCGTTTTACACTGTAACATTCAGTACCCCCCTTCTTAGGTGAGGGGGAGCAACCTGAATGATTATCAAGGAAAGGACGTGGGAACATTGACCTCTATTACGACAAGTCAAGGCGTGCAAATCCATACCATTAGCGTGCCGGCTAGTAACAGTTCACTGCGCTCGTTTAATTTTTATTTACTACATGATGGGAAATCATTAGCGCTAATCGATGCCGGAATTTCATCGGAAAATTGCTGGGAACAGTTGACTGATACATTGGAAGCGAATGGTTGGAGCATTCCCGACATCGACCGCATTTTGCTAACCCATCATCATGGCGATCATGTTGGCTTGGTTCCTCGCATCTTGAAGGAACGGACGATACCGGTGTACGCTCATCCAACGGCTATCCCACGTTTAAAAATGGATACCGACTTCTTGGAAATGCGATATCGTTTCTTTCAACGGTTATACAAAGAAATGGGCTGCGAAACGGCCGGTGATGCCCGACTGGCGAAATTTCAGGAGACGATCCGAAACGCCGATCAGCTTGCAGTGAAGACGGATATCCTGCCAATCACGGAGGGGGAGATCGTTGCCGGATTGACTGTCTTGGAAACGCCGGGCCATTCACTGGACTCAATCAGCTTTCTGGATCCTGCTCGGCAATGGCTGATCGTCGGGGATGTGTTAATCGCCCATTCTTCCACGAATGCGATTATCGATCCGGACTTGGAAGGGAACCGCTTGCCTTCCGTCGCCCAGCATCGCGCCTCTTTGCTGAAGCTGCAGGAAGTGGATGCCGATACGATATTCCCGGGCCACGGTGATTTGATCGAGGAGCATCGGGACCTAATCCAGTCCAAGATATCGAAAATGGATAGGAAAGCGGAACGGATCAAGGAGCTGATCCGGACAGGAGTTTCCACCGCAAACGATCTGGCGGAAGCCTACTACGGCGAGACGTACCGGAAGGAGTTCTCCTTGGTCATTTCAGAAATTATCGGTCATCTGGATTATCTGGAAGGGGAAGGATATATCCAAAAAACGATGAAGCAGGGCGTTTGGCATTATCAAATATGAAGACTAACAAAGATTCGGGTACCGCTGATGGTATCCGGATTTTTTGTTGTTGCACGTAATTATCCGAGGCGGCCTCTAGCTAAATATTTCATTGTATAACTAGTTAAAATGCCTTTTACATCAACACCAATTTTCAAAACAAATTTTACTTGTTTTGAAAATTGGTGTTTTTTTTAGTTTACGAATGTATGTATTTAGAAGTTTTGTGGCAATACTTGGTTCAGCAAGTCGCAATTATCCATATTTAAGGAGGAGTAATCAGTTGAAAATTAAAGTAGGAATCATACTGGCTTTATTAATGACATGTTTCACTGCCCCTTTGGCAGAAGCTTCTATTTGGGAGAACTTTGAAATGACGTTTGGGGAATATACGTTAAAAGACTATCTTGAAGAGTGGACAGAGTCGCAGAATTCAAGTGATGAAAACGAAAAGACTGACGACACGTATACAGTAGTAGAAGGGGATAATCTGTATCGAATCGCTCTCAATCATGCGATTCCTTTATTCGCTTTAAAAGAGTGGAATGAATTGACTGAGGATTTGATTCATCCCGGAGATGTTTTGATTATTAACGGAGAAGAACTGGTGGAAGCCCTTACGACGACGCCGAAGGAATCGATTGCCGCATCCCCGGCTTCTGAAACTGAAAAATCGGTTCCTGCACCGAAAGCGGCCGTTCCACCTGCAAAAGCGAGCGGGAAAGAGATGATGGTAACGGCCACGGCCTACACAGCATATTGTAAAGGATGCTCCGGGACAACAGCGTATGGGATCGATCTCAGGGCGAATCCGAATCAAAAAGTGATCGCGGTCGATCCACGTGTCATTCCTCTAGGAAGCAAAGTGTGGGTGGAAGGCTATGGAGAGGCACTGGCAGCGGATACCGGCGGAGCGATCAAAGGGAATAAAATCGATGTCTTCATCCCTTCCCATTCCAATGCGATGGAATGGGGTGTCAAAACGGTGAAACTCCGTGTTCTCAACTAACCTAATTTAGCGAGTGAAAGCGACAACTGCAACGGAATTCCCAATCCGTTGCAGTTGTTTTTTTTAGCTGACGGCCGTAGCCTTGGGATCCCGCTTCAGCCATAATAATACGAGGACCAAAGCTGCCAAATTCACAACTAGTCCGAGCCAGACAACGGAAGTGATACCGAACACGATATAGCCTGCGAATGAAGTGAGGGCTACCGTCAAAGCATAGGGAAGTTGGGTAGAAACATGATCCATCAATTCACAATCGGCCCCGATTGCGGAAAGGATTGTCGAATCGGATATCGGTGAACAGTGATCGCCGAATACCGCCCCTGCCATGACAGCGCCGATAGCCGGCAACACCCACTCTGGATTCGTAGAGCCGACTATTGTTGCGCCAATCGGGATCATGATGGCGAAGGTCCCCCAAGAGGTTCCCGTCGCAAATGACATGACACAACCGAGGGCGAAAAGGATCGCCGGGATGATCCACATCGGCACATTGCCCTCGACTAGGGAAGCGAGGAATTGTCCTGTTTCCAAGCGACCGACAATATCCCCGATCGACCAAGCGAGAACGAGGATCATCGCCCCGCCAAGCATATTTTCCATCCCTTTCGTGAAAGTCGAAAGGAACTCTTTTGCTTTCATCTTTTTGCGGGGGATGTAAAGGACCGCCGCCACAATGACCGAAAGAACAACACCATATACGAGGGCCAATGTAATATTCCCTTCCCCGGAAGCCTCCATAAGGCTTACCCCGCCATTGAAAAAACCTCCCGAGTTGAGGAAAAAGAAGACCGTCGCGATAATCATCGTCAGAATCGGGAGCAGCAAGTCGAAAGCATGTGAAAAAGGGACTTTTTGGGGCACGGTTCGTAATTCACCAAGTCTAGGCAAGGAAGAGGTTTTTTCATAGGCTTGTTGGTCATGCTTACGCATCAACGGAAAATCCATTCGCCACCAAATGATGAGAAATACCATAACCAAGGAGCCAATGGCGTAATAATTGGCTGGCAGGACGTAGAAGAACGCGGACACCGGGCTATGCCCGAGCCCGTAAGTCTTGATCGGATCGGCCAATAAAGAAAAGATGTAAGCCCCCCAACTAGACAGGGGAATAAGAACGCAAATCGGGGCTCCAGTCGAATCGATCAAGTATGCGAGTTTCGATCGGGATACGCCGTGACTATCAGTAATTGGACGCGCAATTTGCCCGACTGCCAAACTATTGAAATAATCATCGATGAAAATGGCATAGCCTGTGAACATCGTGACGAGCTGGGCTCCTACCCGAGTTTTCACTTTAGACATCGCCCATACACCGAATCGTTCCGTAGCCCCCGATTTGGTAAGCAATGCCGTCACCCCGCCTAACATGAGAGCAAATATTAAAATCGGTGTTGTCCACTCGGGATCTGCCACTTGATTGAAAACCGTTTGGAATGAATCGCTTAATCCGCCGGTGATAGAGAAATTGGCTAATAGCAACGCACCGCTTATAACGCCAAGGAGCAATGATAAGATGACTTCCCGCGTAATAATGGCACAGCCGATTGCGAGAAGTGGAGGCAGTATCGACCACCAAGTCGCTTCCATTTCAAATCCCCTTTCAAATAGTATTTATAACGGTCTGCCTTTCCAAAATCGATACACCGCGTTTCTTCATTTCTTCTATGAAATTGGCCCCTGGCACAATTTGCTCTGGTGCAAATACCCCCTTCCTATCTATTAGTCCTGTAGCAATCATCTGAGCGACGACGGAAATACTGTAAGCGGTGGAACACGCCATGGCAGTAACGGAGTTTTCCCGGTCATAATCCGTTTGCAATTCGAATTCATGGCGCAGTCGATTATGTCCTTTCACGCCCTCCAGTAGAACGCGCACGAGCACTACGTCTTCTTTATCTCCAAGTGCGATAATCGGTTGAAGAACTTTCGTAAATACATCACGGGGACGCACGTCTTGTCCATTTATTTCGACGGACAAATCCTCTCTCATCAAGTTCAAATCCGATAATAGCTGTATTTTTTGGGCATGCCCCGGATACCGGATCGTTTTATAATCCAAGTGACGGACAGCGGGAAAAGTATCTGGCAAAGTCGATGTGCCGCCTGCGGTATGGAAAGCTTCCAATCTCCCAAAGCCATCAAAATGGATTTCCTCGACTTCTGAAAGGGCGGGGACTGATTGTTTCACGCCGTCCCGAATGATCGTTGCTTCGCCTTCATATTGATAGAGGATCCCTTCTATCGAATAGACTTGATTATATTCCAGTGGGGGTTCGGGCACTTTCGGCAGGCCGCCCACACGCAACTGGACCGTCTCGACTGCATCGAATTTGGAGGCACCATAGCCGACTAAGATGTTCGTCAATCCTGGAGCGACGCCCAGTTCGGTTATATATGTGACCCCTTTTCGTTTCGCTTCCTCATCCAATGCCAAGATGTCATGGGCGATTTCATTGACATTTCCCCCTAAGTCCACTGCATGGATGCCCGCCTGGATCGCCAATTTGGCAACCGTTTCATTAAGCGTGTAGACTGTTGCATTGATCAGAACATCACTATTTGCGATAGTACGGATAAACCTTTCCCTGTCTGAAGGGTCTGCTTGTACTGCCTTCAGTCTCGAATCGTTGAACTGTCGACAAACCTGCAAGGCACGGGATTCTTCCAGGTCACCGACCAGCACTTCTTCCATTTCCGGATTGGCAAGTAAATCCCGGACAGCCTCTTTCCCCATTAACCCAGCTCCTAAGACAAAAAAACGCATAGGCTTTCATTCCTCCTCTTTTCGATTGCAAGTCCTAAGGAAAATCCTTTCCATACCATATGTTTGAAGCAGCGTTATTATTTCAAGGGGGACAGCAATTTGTGTTTTTCGATTGCATTCTGTCTAATGGTCCCGTATAATACCAAGTAAATAGGTATGGATAATAAACTTTCATTATAAGGAAAGGAAGGATCGCATGAGTCAACCGTTTACTGTTTTCGCTTCAGCCGATACGAATTTGTCAGGAGCACTTCATCTCCCGGAAAAGAAACAAAAATTCACAACACCGCTTATCGTGTTGCTGCATGGTTTTGTCGGAAATAAAGTGGGGGAGCACCGCTTGTTTGTCAAAGCGGCACGCCATTTTACAAGTAAAGGGTATGCAGTCGTCCGTTTCGATTTTAGCGGTTGCGGAGAAAGTGACGGAGACTATGCACAGGTGACCGTGACAAAACAGCTGCAAGAAGTGCAAGCTGTCTTGGATCATCTTTCTTCCATTAAAGAAATCGACGCGCGGAATATCATTTTGATTGGACATAGTTTAGGGGGAGCGGTTGCCGCTATGACGGCGGCGCAGGACCGTCGGATTAAAAAGCTTATTTTATGGTCACCAGTCGGCACGCCTTATGACGATATTACCGCCATATTGGGATATGAGAAGGTGAATGTGGCGAATGAAAAAGGGAAAGTGGATTACCACGGCTTCTATGTAAGCCGTCCATTTCTCGAAGATCTGAAAAAGCATCATCCGGTCGAGGCGGTCCAGTTGTATAAAGGCCCCGCTTTGGTGATTCATGCAAATGAAGACGAAGATATCCCGAAAGAGCATACTGCCCGCTATCTTGCGGCGTTGCACAGTAGACCACTGCATCAATTTGCAGAAACGCATTATATTGAAGAGGCGGACCATACGTTTTCCAGCTATTCATTTGAAGAGGAATTGTTCAGGACGACGACGGATTGGCTAGATAACATTGAGTTTCTAGGAAGGATTGCTTTGTAAGAAGGAGGATTCCCTTTGGGGAAAGGGTTTCATGACGAAATGTCGAATAGATGCATGGAAGTGAAACTATATAGATGGAGGTATCCGCAATGAGCAAGAAAGTTCTAATCGTTTCTGGAGATGCAGTCGAAGCACTGGAAATCTATTATCCGTATTATCGCTGTCTTGAAGAAGGATTTGACGTCACCATCGCATCGCCCTCCGTAAAAAAGTTGCAAACTGTAAGCCATGATTTCATTGAAGGCATGGAGACATATGTCGAGAAGCCGGCGTATGGCCTTGATTCGCAAATCGCATTTTCCGATGTGAATCCTGCTGATTATGATGGGCTGATCATTCCGGGAGGCCGGGCTCCGGAGTATATCCGCTTGGACGAATCGCTGCCCGGAATCGTCCGGCACTTCTTTGAAGAAAATAAACCGGTTGCGGCTGTTTGCCACGCTGCCCAAGTGCTGTCCGTCGTTCCAGATTTGATGAAAGGCCGGGAGTATACGGCCTATATCGCATGCAAGCCGGATGTGACTGCTTGCGGGGCGACTTATATTGAAGAAGGTCTGCATACAGACGGCAATCTTGTTTCCGGACACGCATGGCCTGATTTACCTGGACTCATGCGGGAATTTATGAAATTAATGAAGTGAAAATAGAATAGAAGATTGAAGTGGGAAACGCAAAGTTGCTGGAGAACCTGTCACTTTGCGTTTTTTTTGTGATTCATTTCCTGAAAATGTTGAATTGTGTTCAAAAAGTAAGGGTTTTCCCTAATACATTTATCGGGGTCCTCCTCTTTATAATATGGTCGATAGTGACTGGAAAGGAAGAGTGTGTATGATGGAGCTGATTGCAACAGCGGAATCGGTGGAACAAGGAAAATCCTTGTTGGACGCAGGAGTCGATACCGTATATGTAGGGGAGGATGAGTTCGGACTGCGTCTGCCGGCCTCTTTGTCTTTAGATGATATTCGAACATTAACAGATTATGCGCATGATAATGGAAAGCAAGTGCATGTAGCGGTCAATGCGCTGATGCACAATGATCGTATTGAAAAGATCCTGCCTTATTTGGAAGGCCTAGAGTCGATCGGTGTCGATGCAATGACCGTTGGGGATCCGGGAGTCATTCATCTACTGAAAAAGAACAATATCTCGGTCCCTTATATTTACGACGCCCAAGTGATGGTGACAAGCGCTAACCAAGTGAACTTCTGGGCGAAGCGGGGAGCAGTCGGCGCCGTGCTGGCTCGCGAGTTGACATATGAAGAATTGAAAATGATCCAGGAGCAAGCGATCGTTCCGGTGGAGGTCCTTGTATATGGAGCCACTTGCATCCATCAATCTAAACGACCGCTCGTCCGTAATTACTTTGGATATATTCAGGAAAAGACCCCTTCCATGGAAGAGCGTCAATTGTTTTTGGCGGAACCGAAAAAAGAGGATACCCATTATTCCATTTACGAAGATATCAACGGAACTCATATATTTGCGACAGATGATGTGAACCTCATGCCGCAGCTTGGAAAATTGGCCGATGCTGGTCTGACACGGTGGAAGCTGGATGGCGTGTTTGCGAGAGGAGAACGGATTATCGAGATTGCCCGCCTTTTTGTCGAAGCGAAACAGGCGTTTGAAAATGGAATATGGTCGGATGATTTGTCAATCCGATTGAATGAGCGATTACATTCCCTTCATCCGCATGAACGGGCATTGAGTGAAGGCTTCTTTTTGAAAGACCCGACAGAGATCCAATAAAGAGAGGAAATTACCATGATGAAAACAATGGAAAAACGAGTGATTACTAAAAAGCCGGAAGTCTTGGCACCGGCGGGCACATTGGAGAAACTGAAAATGGCCATCCGCTATGGGGCGGACGCCGTGTTCATCGGAGGAAACGCTTACGGACTCCGCAGCCGGGCGGGCAATTTCACATATGAGGAAATGCGTGAAGGAGTGGAATTTGCCCAATCCTACAATGCGAAAGTCTATGTTGCCGCGAATATGGTCGCCCATGAAGGGGATGTGGAAGGGGCAGGGGAGTTTTTCCGCACGTTGCGCGACATCGGCATCCATGCCGTCATCGTCTCGGATCCAGCTTTGATTGAGATTTGCGCAATGGATGCGCCAGGGCTGCCGATTCATTTATCGACCCAAGCCTCGGCAACGAATTATGAAACATTGAACTTCTGGAAAGAGGAAGGACTGGAACGGGTCGTGTTGGCCCGAGAAGTTGGAATGGATGAAATTAAAGAAATCCGCCAGAAAACGGACGTGGAGATCGAGGCTTTTATCCACGGGGCGATGTGCATTTCCTATTCCGGCCGGTGTGTATTATCGAATCATATGGCGGATCGGGACGCGAACCGCGGAGGATGCACGCAATCCTGCCGATGGAAATATGAGTTGTATGAAGTGCCGGAAGAGGGGGAAAAGGAGTCCTTGCTCGGGGGAGAGGCGATGGAAGCCTTTTCGATGAGCTCTGTCGATATGGCAATGATTCGGCACATACCGGATCTGGTGGAGAATGGTGTGGATAGTTTGAAGATCGAAGGGCGGATGAAGTCAATCCACTACGTATCCACCGTCGCCAATGTCTATCGCCAGGCGGTGGACGCTTATTGCAATGACCCGGATAATTACGAGTTCAAGCAGGAATGGGAGGACGAGCTTTGGAAAGTGGCGCAACGAGAGCTGGCAAGCGGTTTTTATTATGGAGTACCGACTGAGAATGAACAACTATTCGGCAAGCCTCGTAAAATCCCGGCCTACAGTTTTATCGGACAAGTGCTCGACTATAACGAAGAAACAGAAATTGCGACAATCCAACAGCGCAATGTATTCAGCGTCGGGGACGAAGTCGAGTTTTACGGCCCAGGATTCACACACGCCTACCAGACGATCGATGTCCTATGGGATGAGAATGATGAACCGATCGACCGGGCACCGAACCCGATGATGATTGTCAAAACAAAAGTGGAAGTTCCTGTAAAGCCGTTCGATATGATCCGGAAAAGGAAGTAAGCGAGAGAGCGGCCTGAAATTGTAATAATATCTTCATCAATCAAGCTGTTCAAGACTCCTTTAATTCTATATAATAGATATATCTTTTAGTAAGGAGTTGGAGTGGCTTGAAGCCCATTTCGAAGTTTGCAACAAAGATTGTCGTCCTGGCCCTCTTAGTCATTGGAACTGTAACAACTGCTGGATGGTATCTCTTTGGTGCGACCGAGGGGACTTCGATCTCATTTTCCCAGATGGAGCAGACGATTGCGGCTCAGCACGGGAAACCGATGTCCCTGAAAGAAAAGGCGGACGGTACACTGTACTTGAAGACGGATGATGGTTTGTACGTCACACAAGTCAGACCGCAAAGCGAATTAGTCGAACAACTGGTTCAAAAATATAATGTTTCATATAAATATAGCGGCTCCGGCCAAACAGGCGGATTGATCCTCGGAGGGTTGATCATCCTATCGCTGGTCACTTTTTTCATCCTTCATAAGAAAGGGAAGTTGGGAGTCGGTGCGTCTTCTATGAAGAACAGCACTTCAAAAGAGACCCCTCTGCCTGACATTACAATGGAAGATATCGGGGGCATCCCGACAGAAATGAAAGAAGAGATCTTACAAACGTTGGAAATTGTCAAAGATCCGAAACGTTCTGAAAAAGTCGGTATCAAACCTCCGAAAGGCATCCTTTTATATGGACCTCCGGGAACCGGGAAAACGTTGTTGGCGCAAGCGATTGCCAATGAAATCGGAGCCACCTTCTTCTCGGCTAGTGGAGCAGCTTTCACTGAGCTGTTCGTCGGCGTCGGAGCATCCCGCGTCCGCACCCTTTTCCAAAATGCGAGGAAGCAGCATCCTGCCGTCATCTTCATTGATGAAGTGGATGCACTGGCAGGCCGCCGAAAACAGCACGGCGGGGAAGAAACGGAAAAAACGTTAACGGAATTGCTCGTTCAATTGGACGGAGGCAATGACAATGATGGTATCCTGTTCATCGCGGCGACCAACCGGAAAGACATGTTGGACGAAGCTTTCCTTCGTCCGGGGCGGATTGACTTTTCCTTCCAAGTCCCATTGCCGGATATGATGGGCAGAAGGGAAATCATCGACATCCATACGCGCGGCAAACGGTTGGCTGCGAATGTGTTTGCTTCGCTGGATGCCTTGGCGGAAAGCACATCCGGTTTTTCCGGTGCCGAATTAAGTTCTTTATTTGAAATGGCGAGCCGCAGGGCAATCCGGGATGGACGGGAAGAGATCGATAAGCATGACTTGGATTTCGCTATTGACCGGACCATTTTAGGGAGCACGTCCCGATCTTTGAACGATCCGGAAACGAAGCGTCGTGTTGCGATCCATGAATCAGGCCATGCGCTAATTGCAGCCTTGACGAAACCGAATTCGGTCCGGAAAGCGACGATTATCCCCCGTGGACAAGCGCTAGGCTATGTGGCTCCAATCCAGAAGGAGCTCCATTTGCAAACCGCGAGTGAATTGTTGGATCAGGTGAGCATGATTCTCGCAGGAGGAGTTGCGGAACGGTTATACCTCGGCGAGCACAGCATCGGGGTTAGCGGCGACGTCCAGCAAGCGAAGGATATACTGGAGAGAATGGTCGATACCGGCCTTTTCCAAGACGGTTTCACATTGACCTTCAGCAAGGGCGAAAAAGAAGTGAAGATGCAATCCCTCTTTAATGAAGCACTTCGTAAAACGGAAGCATTGATTCAAGAGAATGCCCAAGCCTTTGAAACACTGGTGGAAGAGCTTTATCATAAAGAGACATTGGATGGCTCGGAAATCCAAGAAATCATCAGCAAACATACAATGGAACTCGTTGTATCCTGAGGCAGGGGAATTATTTCTCCTGTCTTTTTTTGATTCTCACTTATATAGGATGGACACATGATTTGTAGTGAGCGGTTTCAGTTGCTTGGAGTGGACGGCGGCGACTCCCGCGCGGAACGGAAATCATCGGTGGGAAATCTGTTTTTAAATTTTAGTTCAATAGATACAGCCTACTATGGATGAGTCTCTTGGCTTATTCTGTCTATTCATTATAGAATATTGCTTATGAGTAAATATCTATTCCGTGATGAAAAAACAAATCTTTGAGCCTATAAAAGTTGTGCTATAATGAGTATCAAAACTTTAGCAGGCAGGGAACCTCTGCTTCTTGCTTGTTTGTATTCTTCAGTTTCATTGACAGCATCGACGTGAAGACACCTAGAAGTATTTGAATAAACCAACCCATTTTTTAAAAATGGATGGAAGGTGGAAGACGAGTTGAGTGGTATGGATGTACAACTTCATGAATATTTAATTGATAATTTGGAAGCAATTACAGATGAGTGGCTCACGTACCGGGATGAGAAAGAAGGATCGATTTACTCGATTGATGCCGACCGCTCAACGGAGGTTCTGCTTCGGGAGCAGAACCGATTGACGAACATTACAATAGCCAGCAGTCTTTTGGACAATAAAGAGGAGTTTGAGAACAATAAGAAGAGCTGGGCAGCCATTGTGGCGGAGAGCCGGGTGAATAGCAATACGCCAATCCATGAAGTGTTGGATGCTTTGAGCAATGTCAGGCATACCTTCTGGACCTTCGTGCAACGGTTTGCTTCTTTGAAAAAGAATGAAGTAGATCTGGAAGATATCATTCATTGGGGAGATCTGATCCATATTGCATTTGACGAGCTGAACGTTCAATTTGCGGAGATGTATCACGCCATCATTGATAAGAGATTCATGGCACAGCAAAGTCTGATTGAGGAGCTATGGACTCCCGTCATAAAAATTGACGATACTGTCGGGATTTTGCCATTGATCGGAGATATCGACACGATGCGCGCTCAGGCTTTCATGGACTATCTTCCCAATAAATGCGTAACGGTAGGTGTCCGTCATCTATTCATCGACTTGTCGGGCGTCAAGATCATCGATACGATGGTGGCTCATCAAATCTTTCAGATTACGCAAGTCTTGAAACTTTTAGGTATTCATTCGACGATAACCGGAATTCGCCCGGAAATTGCCCAAACTGCTATTCAATTGGGACTTGACTTTTCGCAAGTGGAAACGTTCAGCTCTTTGCAGCAAGCTTTTAAGGGCAGATATTATGTGGCGTCTGAGTGACATGCAATCCGGCTATTATATAGGAAACGATTTTATGTAAAAAAATTGTTTTGCAGGTGCGCAACCCGAGTAGAGGGATAATCGGCGCATATAAATATGCTATGAGTAATTGATCGATTTCAATATGAGCAGAATTTTATAAAGCCTCGGAAATAAAAAAATTGTCGAATTAAAACCATTGCAGGTAGAGAAATTTACCGCAATGGTTTTTTCTTGTATATGAAACAAAGTGAAAAAAGAAAAACTGTTATAGGATAAGGATTATTAAGTATGGATAACATTTTTTGGTTCGTTCATGGAGGAGAAATGGCGGAGCTAATTGTTTGGTATGGCGATAAATGTTAATATAATGGCATTTTTAACAGTCTTAAGTTATAAGGAACTGCGAAGTAATTAGGAGAAACCACATTCAATTCCGTTTATTTCTATACTAATATAATTAATTTTAATAATTCCGATTCTTATACTTTATAACTTTCGTAAAATTACGAAAAGTGCATTGACAAATTATCTAGTTCTCTGTAGAATCATGACAACGCTTACAATTAGTTGTGGACGGGAAGAGGGGGATTCAATGTGGGACCTATACTAGAAATAGAAAATGTGTCTTTACAATTTGGGGGTGTAAAAGCACTAGATAGCGTTACGTATCATATTGAAGAAGGGGAGATTTTCTCGCTGATTGGGCCGAATGGTGCTGGGAAGACAAGTATGTTGAACTGCATCAGTGGGCTTTACCAGCCGACCAGCGGATCCATACGGTTCAAAGGCCAAGAGATTATAAATATGAAACCGTATATGCGCACAACATTGGGCATTGCCCGGGCTTTCCAGAACATTGCACTGTTTGCACAGATGTCTGTGCTCGATAACTTGAAGTTAGGTCGGCATACGCTGATGAATTCAGGACCGATTACCGGGGGCTTCTTCGTGGGAAAAGCATCGAATGAGGAGATCGCACATCGACGTAAAGTGGAAGAAGTAATCGAGTTTCTGGAGCTTCAGGACATTCGGCATACGCCTGTCGGAACGCTGCCATATGGATTGCAGAAGCGGGTTGAGGTGGGGAGGGCCTTGGCATTAGGCCCTGAACTGATTCTGTTGGACGAGCCGATGGCAGGGATGAATAATGCGGAGAAGGACCTGATGGCACGTTTCATATTAGATATGCATGAGGTCATGAACGCTACCGTTGTCTTGATTGAGCACGATCTGGGGATTGTAATGAGTCTTTCTGACCATATTGCCGTCTTGGATTTCGGAAAACGTATTGGCTTCGGGACACCTGAGGAAATCCAGAAAAATCCGGACGTCATTAAAGCATACATTGGGGAAGAAAACGTTATTTAAAGGGGTTGACATGCGATGGGATTAGAAAGAACATTGCCTGGACTTTTAGCTGAACGGGCGGCTAAAGAAAAGAATGAAGTCGCGCTCAGGCAGAAGTACCTCGGGATATGGAACGAAATCACCTGGGGGGAGTATTATGAAAAAGTCGAGCAACTTGCGCTCGCCTTATCATCAGATCGGTTTCAATTTAAAAAAGGCGAGATACTAGCAATCATTGGAGAGAACAAACCTCAATGGCTCTTTTCACAAATGGCTACTCAAGTATTGGATGGTATTTCAGTCGGGATTTACCAAGAGTCATTACCGGAGCAAATTGTCTATTATCTGAATGATTGTAAGGCTCGTATTGTCATCGTTGAAGACCAAGAGCAAGTGGACAAGCTTCTTGAAATCGAAGAGCAAATTCCATTGGTGGAGCACATCATTTACTACAATCCACAAGGTATGCGTTATTACAAACATCCGAAGCTGGTCGACTTTGACGAGTTATTGGAACAAGGCAGCTTGTTGACAAAAGATCAGCCGGACTTTTTTCGGACTCAAACTGAACGGTCGCTCGGAAAGGATATGGCAGTCATTGCCTATAGTGCAGCAACGACTGGCAATCCGAAAGGAGTCATGTTGACCCATGATAATCTGATCAATGCGGCAGAAAGTTTGATAGCGATTGACAAGATGACGAAAAAGGACGACTATTTCTCTTTTCTGCCACTTTCGTGGATCCATGAGAAAGTGCTCAGTACGATCATACCGCTACTGACTGGAACGGTCGTCAATTTCCCTGAGAAGCCGCATACGGTCATCGGGGACCTTAGAGAAATCGGACCACAGACTTTGATGGCGCCTCCACGGGTCTATCAGACGCTCATGTCCAATTTCACAATCCGTATGGAAGGGTCGACCTGGTTCAAAAAGAAAGTCTTCAATCTGTTCAAAAAGTATGGGGACCGGGTTGCCGAAGCGAAGCTGAATAACCGGAAGCCTTCTGGTGGCGACCAGTTCATGTATAAGCTTGGTGACTTCCTTGTCTTCAGTGCAATCCGTGACCACTTGGGCTTATCCAGAACGAGGCGCGCATATGTGGCGGGGGCTGCCCTGCAACCGGACGCATTTCACTTCTACCATAGTATCGGACTGAATTTGAAACAGACGTATGGTGGAACCGAATTTGCCGGTATTGCATTCGTTCACCACGACGATGACATCCGGGCGGGAAGTACAGGTATTCCTCTTCCGAATACGGAAGTGCGGGTCGAGGAGAATGGGGATATCTTCGTTAAGAATCCTGCAATCTTTTCCCAGTATTTAAACGAAGAGGATCGGAAGTTGGTCGTAGACGGATGGATTTCCATTGGTGATTGCGGTCGGATGGACGACGACGGTCATTTGTATATCCTGGATAGACAGGAGGATATAGTCACAGCACCGAATGGGAATACAATTTATCCGAGAATTGTTGAGAACACATTGAAATCAAGCCCTTACATCCAAGAGGCGGTCTGCTACGGGAAAGACAGACCATATATGACGGCAATATTGAATGTCGATATGAACAGCGTGGGTCGATGGGCGGATAAAAACCGCATCATCTATACGGAATACTCCGACTTGTCGAGACATCCGCAAGTTGTCGATTTCATCGAACAAGAAGTGACCAAATTGATGAGTAAAGTTCCGCCTGAGGCGAGGGTTAAGAAATTCGCTATCCTTCACAAGCAATTCAATGCGAATGACGGTGAGCTCACTCGTACGTTGAAAGTGAGACGGAAATTTATTGAAGACAAGTACAGATCGCTCATTGACGGAATGTATTCGGACAGCCATGAAGTGATGATGACCGAGTCGGATCTGGACAATGTAGAGGAAATCAGTCTTCAAGTCATTCAGTTGAAACTTGAGCAGGAGGTGGCGTAACATATGACGTTTTTCATTCAAATGCTTGTCACCGGAATCGTTGTAGGCAGTATTTATGGACTTGTGGCACTGGGTTTCGTCCTCATCTATCGGGCGAGCGATGCGTTGAATCTGGCGAACGGGGAGTTCGTCATTATCGGGTCTTACATTTGCTTGATTCTTATGACAGCTTATAAAGTGCCTTTCATAATTGCAGTGGCAATTACTTTGGTTTTCAGTGCTCTACTTGGGTTAGTTGTGGAAAGGCTTGTAGTTCGGCCATTGATGAATGCACCGGTCATTTCTGTCATTATGGCGACCATTGGATTATCCAGTCTATTGGGGGGAGCCGTGCACATGATTTGGGGGCATCAGACAAGAACTTTCCCTCAAGTATTTCCACCTACGCCGCTTAAATTTGGCGGCATCATTATAACACCGGTTTACTTGTGGTCGTTTATCGTTGTAATCGTCTTGCTAACCATATTTTCACTGTTCTTCAAATTCTCCAAAATGGGAATCGCCATGCGTGCAGTAGCTGATGATCAGCAAGCGGCAATGTCGATGGGGATTAGCGTCAAATATGTCTATGCTACTACTTGGGCGATTGCGGCAGTCGTTGCGGCGGTCGGTGGTATCCTATTAGGAAACATTAACGGGCTGAGCCCTACGATGGCTTCAATTGGCCTAACCGTTTTGCCGGTTGTCATCTTGGGAGGTCTCGACAGTGTGCTGGGGGCCATTGTCGGCGGATTCATCATCGGAGTCTTGCAAAGTTTGGCTGGAGGATATTTGGATCCGCTTATCGGTGGGGGTCTGAAAGAGGTTGTGCCATTTATCATCGTCCTCCTCATTTTGATGATCAAACCATACGGATTGTTCGGCAGACGGGGAATAGAAAGGGTGTGAGCTCGTGCGTAATCCATTTGCAATGAATAGTGGGAAATATAAAACATCATATAAAGAAGATATGAAAATGTTTGGGACAACGTCGGTCAAAATCAAATGGGCAGTCATCGTGCTGCTCGTTCTGGCTGTACCTCTTTTCACGTCCAGTTATTGGGTCGGATTGTTGACGTTATGTGCGATTGCATCAGTTGGTGCAATCGGCCTCAATCTTCTGACAGGATATACGGGTCAAATCTCCATCGGGGTAGGTGCTTTCCTCGGAGTGGGTGGTTATACTTCGGCAATCCTGACATCCACATTGGGACTGAGCTTCTGGATCGCTTTACCATTGGCGGGTATTGTCACAGCGGTTGTCGGCGGGTTGTTCGGCATTCCATCGCTCCGTCTAAAAGGACTCTATTTGGCCATTGCAACATTGGCAGCGCAAGTCATTATCCTATTTGTCATCAGTCGATGGGATAGTCTCACAGGAGGAACGGCTGGGTTAGTTCTTAGCCGCCCGTCAATAGGCGAATTTTCTCTTTCCAGTAATACCGCCTATTACTACTTATGCGTCGTCATCTTATTGTTGACTGTCCTTTATGCGACAAACCTGTTTCGGTCTAGGACGGGACGCGCTTTCTTGGCGGTCCATGAACGGGATATCGCTGCACAGATCATGGGGATCAACCTATTTAAATACAAAGTTATGGCATTTGCCATCAGCTCCTTCTTCGTCGGCATTGCCGGGGCCTTATTGGCGCATTACACGATGATCGTGAGCCCTGAATTGTATAGCTTCCATGTGTCCATTGAATATTTGGCTATGATCCTGATCGGTGGGCTTGGCAGTATTATTGGTTCCATCTTCGGGGCAGTATTCATCACATTATTACCGGTTTTGCTAAGTTTGCTTGTTGATGTCCTGGCTGGCATCATGCCCGATCTGTATCAGCTTTTCTCCTCTTTAAAAGAGTTCGTATTCGGAGCCGTGATTATCCTTTTCCTTATTTTCGAACCAGGCGGATTAGCGCATATATGGTTGAATATTAAAAAGTATTTCAGATTGTGGCCATTTTCGTATTAGGGGCGGGAACTCGAAACCGGACATGTATATGTTCATAGGTTTCTTTCCATACAAAAAAAGGGGGAATTTGATATGAAGAGCAGGAATAAATTTTTAGCTTTATTGGTCGGTTTGATGATGCTCTTAATCCTTGCGGCTTGCGGCGGCGGGGATGATGCGGGGAAAACAACGACAACTGACGGGCCGGCAGAAGGCGCATCCACAAGCGGCAATGACGGCGAATCTGCCAGCTCAGGCGAGAAACGTAAAGTTGTTGTTGGTGGTTTGTTCGACCTTACAGGAGGTACAGGCGACGTTGGAACACCATTCGCTGAAGGTGAGCAAGCATTCTTTAAACATTTGGAAAAAACAGGCGGCATTGAAGGGGTTTCCATTGAACTAAACGGAAAAGACTATGCTTATGCAATTCCGGAAGCACAAAAAATCTATCAGCAGCTTCGTGACAAAGAGAAGGTTTCTGCAGTTCTTGGGTGGGGAACTGGAGATACGGAAGCACTTCGTCAGCAAGTAGCAAACGATAAACTTCCATACTTCTCCGCTTCTTATTCGGAAAACTTGAAAGATCTTGAAGAAAGTCCGTATAACTTCTTAACAGCGGCATCTTATTCTGACCAAGGCCGTACGATTGTCAAGTGGATCAAGGAAAATCACGAAGGGGACAATCCGACCCTTGCATTACTATACAATGACACTGCATTCGGGCGTTCTCCAGTTGAAGATATTAAGGCGTATGCAGCTGAAATCGGTGTTGAAGTAGTTGACGAGCAAGTAATCGACGTACAGGCGACAGAAGCGCAATCTCAATTGTTGAACATGGAGAAGAAAAATCCTGATTATGCGATCATCCAACAAACTTGGGCTGCTACTTCCACTATTCTTCGGGATGCCAAAACACTCGATATCGATACGCAATTTTTCGGTTTGAACTGGGCATCCGGTGAAGGAGTTATTGATATTGTAGGCGCGGACATTGCAGAAGGTTACATGGGTATCCTTTCACATGCAATGCCATATGAGGACTTCCCTGGAATGGCTGAAATCGAAGAGTATCTTAAAGGGGAAGGAAAAACGCTAGAAGACATCGACCAAAAGTTCGTACAAGGATGGACTACAGCGAAAATCATGGCTGCCGGTATCGAAGCAGCTGCTAAACAGACGGATGGGGAGCTTGATGGTGAAGCGATCCGTGCCGGTTTGGAAACTTTGACTGACCTAGATCTTGGCGGCCTTGGTGCACCTGTTACTTTCAGTGCTGATAACCACGCAGGTACAGATAAGACTCGCCTTGGAATCGTTAAAAACGGTAAGTGGGAACAGCTCACTGAATACATTAGCCATAATGACTAATTGACATTCGGCGGGATTTCCCGCTTATAAAGGGACTCAGACGGGAGAAGCATCGGATTTTTCCATGCGATTTCCCGTTTGTCCTTTTCTGTAAGGTATCATTCACAAATACAAGAAGTGTATTTGATCGGGGAGGAGAAGTTCGATGCTCCATGTAAATAATATTGAGGCGGTTTATGACAAAATCATTTTAGCGCTTAAAGGGATGTCGCTTCATGTTCCAGAAGGAAAGATTGTTGCGTTGCTGGGGAGTAACGGTGCCGGAAAATCGACGACTTTGAAAGCCATTTCCGGTCTTTTAGCAGGGGAGGGTGGACTGATCACTGATGGGTCCATTGAATTTCTTGGTAAAAATATCGGGAATACGACACCCGATGTCATTGTCCGGAGCGGCATCTTTCTCAGTATGGAAGGAAGACGCGTCTTCAAAGACTTGACGGTTGAGGAAAATCTGATTGCTGGAGCTTATACGCGAAAGGACCGTTCCAACATTAAAAGGGATATCAACCAGATCTATGAGTATTTTCCGAAGTTAAAGATGCTGCAAGGCCGTAAAGCCGGTTTCCTTTCAGGTGGAGAACAGCAAATGTTGGCGATCGGAAGAGGTCTGATGGCTAAGCCGAAGCTCCTTTTGCTGGATGAACCATCCCTTGGAATCGCGCCATTGCTCGTACAGGAAATCTTCCAAAACATTAAGCAGATCAATAAAGAGGAAGGCATGTCCATTCTGGTAGTTGAACAGAATGCCAATGTGGCACTTGGCATTGCCGATTACGGCTACATAATGGAAGGCGGTCGTGTCGTCATGCAGGGCAATGCCGAGGATCTGTTGTCCAATGAAGAAGTTCGTGAACATTACTTGGGAATTGGCAAAGAAGACGAAAAAGATTACCGCAATAGTAAAGTATATAAACGTCGCCAACGGGTCGTCTGGTAATGCTTTGGGGGCTGCTATCCATAGGGGCCAAGTGCAGGAACAGTCGGAAGATTGTTTCTTTACTTGGCGCCTTTTGTTGTTCACACTTCGGGGTTTTATTTTCGTACTAACCATGTTATCCTTATAGAGTGTTAACGTACTAAAGTATTGCATGTAGCATACATAGATAGATGGAAGGGGAAACAGTACGATGAAACGATTTGCATTTGGTCTACTGATGATGGTGGGTATATTAGCACTTATCTCGGCCTGTGGGACGTCCAAGACGGAGGAAGACAAAACTGACTCCACATCTGGAACAACGGACACAGCTACTGAAGGCGAAGATAAGGCTGAGAAAGAAACAATCATTATTGGTATCGATGATAAATTTGCACCAATGGGCTTCCGTGACGAGAAAAACGAAATTGTCGGCTTTGATATCGACTATGCAAGAGCGGCAGCCGAGCATATGGGCATGGAGGCGAAATTCCAGCCAATCGATTGGAAGACGAAGGAAACTGAGTTGGCCAGTGGTCGGATTGATTTGATCTGGAACGGCTATACGATTACAGACGAACGTAAAGAGAAAGTCCTTTTCACAAAACCATATCTGCGTAATGCACAAGTTGTCGCTACGCTTGCGGACAATGAAGAAATTACAAAGTTGGCTGACTTGGATGGCAAAGTGATAGGCCTTCAAGCGCTATCCTCGGCATCTGATGCGCTAAGCGCGGATCCTGTGCATGAAAAAGTGAAGGATATTACAGAATTTGCAGACAACGTCTTAGCATTGACAGATTTGAAAACGGGCCGTGTGGATGCTGTCGTAATTGACGAAGTCGTCATTGACTATTACATGTCGAAGGAAGAAGGCACATTTAAAGTTCTTGAAGAATCCCTCGCTCCTGAAGAGTATGGCGTCGGCGTTAAAAAAGGGAACGAAGAGTTGCTGGAAAGCCTTCAAGCCGCACTCGATGCAATGAATGAAGACGGAACAGCTGCTGAAATTTCAAATAAATGGTTCGGCGAAGATAAAGTTGTAAAATAAGAAGTACAAATAGTGGACAAACAGGATTTCCTAGCGAAACCCTGTTTTGTTTTTGGAGGAAACCTTCATGTCGTTCGAATATCTAAACAATATATTGAAACCGATGCTAGAAGGGGCACAAGTGACCGTTCTCTTGTTCATCATTGCGATTGTCCTTTCCATTCCGTTGGGATTCCTCCTGACCCTTGCCGTACGGAGCAGTTTCAAGCCGCTTTCCTGGTTGGCCAGTACGTATATTTACTTGCTGCGGGGAACTCCGCTACTACTCCAACTCCTGTTTGTCGTATTCGGTTTACCGCTATTGCCGATCGTGGGCGAGTATTTGGTGCTGGATCGGTTTGTGGCGGCTTGCCTAGGTTTCGTCCTGAACTATGCTGCGTATTTTGCAGAGATTTTCAGAGGAGGCCTTCTGGCAATCGACAAAGGGCAATATGAAGCGGCTCAAGTTCTAGGACTCAATAAATGGCAGACGACGACCCGGGTCATCCTGCCGCAAATGTTCCGGATTGCCTTGCCGGCAGTGGCGAATGAATCCGTCACGCTCGTCAAAGATACCGCCTTGCTCTATGCAGTAGCGGTTCCGGAATTATTGCATTTCGCGCAGACTGCGGTCAATCGGGATTTCACCATCGTCCCGTTCTTCATTGCGGGAATCATTTACCTGATGATTACATTGACCTTGACGACATTCTTCAAATGGCTGGAGAAGCGGTTTAAATTTGACTAAAAGGAGTAGGAACCATGGCAATCATTGAAATACGCAATCTGAAAAAGTCATTTGGACCGCTGGAAGTACTGAAGAATATTACATTTGATGTGAATAAAAATGATGTGGTCGCTGTTATTGGACCATCGGGATCTGGAAAGAGTACAATGCTTCGAAGCCTGGTCCACCTGGAGTATGTCAATGGCGGCACCATTAGCGTAGCTGGTGATTATTTGGTGAAAGACGGGGTTTATTCCAAACCGCAAGACATCAAAAAGGTCACGTCTAAGATGGGGATGGTGTTCCAGCATTTTGATCTCTTTCCGCATCTGACGGTGAGGGAAAATCTCGAATTGGCTCCACGATTGACGAAGCGGGAATCTGTGATGGATTTTCAAAAGCGGAGTGCCGAGTTGCTTGCAAAAATTGGGCTGTCCGATAAGGCCACGGTCTATCCATCCAAATTGTCAGGAGGTCAAAAACAGCGGGTTGCCATCGCGCGGGCTTTGATGATGAACCCCGAAATCCTGCTGTTCGATGAGCCGACATCTGCACTTGACCCAGAGTTGACAGGAGAAGTGTTGGAAGTGATGAAGGATCTTGCGAAGGAGCATATGACGATGATTGTCGTCACGCATGAGATGGGCTTCGCACAAGAAGTGGCCAATCGGGCTGTTTTCATGGACGGCGGTGAAATCGTGGAAGCTGGTCATCCTTCAGAATTGTTCACGAAGCCGAAGCATGACCGGACACGGGCATTTTTGAATCGCAGTTTGAAATAGAGGAAGACGCCACTCTTTAGGGAGTGGTTTTTTCATGGTCTAGGAAATTGTAAAACCTTGGCATGTGGATAACCTTCGAATTGGATCTTGTTTCGCGTCTAGCTTCGGACGCTAGTTCATGCAGAATATCGTGAAGGTTCCTTACTTTCTGCAAAGTGCGCAGAAATACGGCAAATCGAACCCTTCGCTGTTCGATTGACAAATAGCCCCCGCTTTTTCACGAAATTGTGAACAACGGGTGTGGATTTTATGAAAAAGGAAAATAGGTGGGTGAAATTTGCCTTGCAGAAGTGGTATATTATTGAATAGGAGCAAGTATCACTGCTTTTTTCAAGCAAGGCTAAGGAGAGGTTATAGATGAATAAAGATGGAGTGCTTTCGGTTAGTGAAAAGCAAAATACGTCCACATTCATAGCCGACATGAAGTCGCTTTTTAAAGCGCCTGTCTTAATCGCTAACGTACTTCCGGTATTCACCGGTTTTTGGTTGGCACTTCATTTCACGGAAACGACGTTCATTTCTCAAATGGACCTTTTTTTATTGACGATCATCGGGAGCACCCTGCTAATGGCTGGAGCGCTTGTCCTTAATAACTGGTACGACGCAGATATCGACAAGGTAATGGCGCGGACCCAGAAGCGACCGACCGTGACGGGGAATATTTCCTTGCAGAGTGTCTTGATTATCGGGATTGCGTTATCGGCAATCGGGATGATCTTATTATTTTTCACGACATTTGAGGCAGCCTTTTACGGGTTTATCGGCTGGTTCACCTATGTCGTGCTCTATACGATGTGGTCGAAACGGAAATATACATTAAATACAGTGATCGGGAGTGTGTCGGGTGCTGTAACGCCATTGATTGGCTGGTCGGCCGTGACCTCGGCGTATCATATCGTGCCGATTATTCTGTTCATTATTTTATTCATCTGGCAAATGCCCCATACGTTTGCCATCGCGATGAAAAAATATGAGGAATATCGCGCTGCGAAGGTGGCCATGCTTCCGGTTGTCCGCGGATTCGATATGACGAAGCGTCAAATGGCTGTCTACGTAGCGTGCCTGCTTCCGCTGCCATTTTATCTCGTATCGCTTGGTATGACGTTCATCATCATCGCGACCGCCTTGAATATCGGGTATCTTGTCATCAGCATCATGGGCTTCTATACGAAGGATAATATGAAGTGGGCCCATTTAAATTTTCTTTACTCGGTCAATTATATGGCGATTCTCTTTCTTACTATGGTAGTCGTCACCATTTTCTAGGCTTCGGAACTTTTGGTTTCGGAGTTTTTTTATCTTTATTCAGCGGAAGACTCTCGGCTTTATGGGTGATCGGATGAATGCGGTTTTATCTCCTGTTCAACGGGTGTTCTCAAACTCCCGCTGAATAAAGATAAAGCCTCCGGCGGATGTCACGGATTTTTAAGGGGAGCTTTTTAAGAGGAAGGCAGTCTAAGTACGCGACGTCCTGTCGCAACGACTGCATGACCGACATCCTGTCGGCCTCAAGCTCGAAAAAATCCGGACGCAATCACGCCAAGGCGTGATTGATTCATAAAAAAACCCCCGCCTCCGAATCAATCACTGATGATGGATTCAGAGCGGGGGCTTCTATTTCACTTCAGTCAATCTTGAATTTATGGATGGCAGAGCGCAAATCATCGACCATTTCGGCCAATTGCCGTGTGAATGCGTTCATTTCTTCAACGGTTTGTAATTGGTTGTCGGTGGATGCGGTGACTTCCTCTACGTACTCCGAGGCCGTTTTGGCGGTGGCAGCCACTTCATCGATAGAGCTTGCGACTTCTTCAGAGCTTGCCGCCATTTCTTCGGAGACGGCGGTCATCTCTTCGATTTCGTTGCTGATTTGATGGACAGCTTGGACGATTTCATCAAACCGCATTCCTAACCGTTCAATGACTTCTGTTCCTTTCAATACATTGTCTTCTCCTTGTTCGGCCGCTTCGACCGCTTCCCGGGTGTGACGCTGGACCATATCGATCAGTTGGTTGATTTTCGCGGCGGATTCAGCTGTTTGTTCGGAAAGCACCCGCACTTCGCTTGCCACGACAGCAAATCCTTTGCCCGCTTCACCTGCGCGGGCGGCTTCAATGGAAGCGTTCAACGCCAGGAGATTCGTCTGCTCTGAAATATCCGTAATCATCTTGGAGATTTGTCCGATCTCCTCTGATTCTTTGGAAAGCAGCTTGATGATTTCCGTCGCTTTATTCGTACCATCTTGAATGTATTCCATCTGTTGAATCGTTTGCTGGACGGCATCATGGCCGTCACTCACTTTTTCTGAAATGAAATCCGTATTTTTTGCCACAGATGCAGAAAGTTCGGCAACACCTTGGATGCCGGCAGACATTTCCGCCACTGCTGATGCACTTTCTTCGGACATGGCCATTTGTGCTTCCGACCCCCTGCCGATTTGCTGGATGGCCGATGCGATATTATGGGACATGCCGTTGACATTGTCGGTCTCCCGGTTTAACTGAACAGATGCAGCATTCACACTCTCGGCGCTGCGGTCTACTTGAACGATCATGCTTTTCATATTTTCCGTCAACCGGACAAATGTGTTTGCCAATGTTCCGATTTCGTCTTTCCGTTTACGATAACGTTCGGGAATCGCTTGCGTAAAGTCACCATTGCCCAGTTGCTCCGCCATGTAGACAATCGCCTTGATCGGCCGGCTGACCGATAGGGAGGTGGTGATGGCCAATCCGATTCCAAGAATCATGATGATCAGGGCAACGATGAAAAATTGGACTTTCAATGTGTATAGGCCCGCGAGCATTTCATCTTCGTAGGCGATTACCCCAATTTTCCATCCGTTATCCAATTGATGAAAACCGAGGAGTTGTGTACCATTTTCGGATTCATAGGATACAATCCCTTCCTCTTGCGCTAACATCGCACTGATAACACGTGATTCTTCCGATTCAATTCCATCGGCTTTTGCCAATTCCACATAATTGATCTGGTCTTTTACCCGTTCGCGAAATTTATGGCCCAGATAGGTTCCCTCTGCATTAATGATGAAGGCATGTCCGTTTTCTCCCATCTTAATATCCTCGATGATTTCACTTAAATAATAGCCGTCGATCCGGGCGAGAAGTAGGGCGTCTTCTCCCGTTGTCGTGTCGATTGGGGTGGCCAGCATGATGACAGGTTCGTTCGTCACGCGGCTAATGATGATTTCCGACATTGTCGTTTCGCCGTTGAAGGCGTCGATGACATAATCACGATCTGATAAGTCGGCTGTTGTGCCATCCAAGTAATGCGAAATTCCATCCGAAGTGATAATGGCAAACGTTAGATAATCATCCGCCTCATCCAGCTTTTGCTGTAAGAAAGCTTGTTGAATGTCCGGATCCATGCTTTCTACTTCCGCATTGGTTGCTAAAGCTTGCAGTTCCACGAAACTACGGTTAAACCGTTCTTCAATGAAATGCGACATGTCTTTCGCCTTTTCCCCCAACGTCACTTCCACTTGTTCGATGACGGCCCGTGAACTGTTCAGATAGGCAAAAAATCCGAAAACCACCGATGCAGTCAATAAGAGGAGAATGATAGACGCTGTCAGTTTAGAGCCTATACTCCTTATACTTTTCTCATTTTGTTTCATCCCTATTGTCCCCCTCCAGTACAAATAACCTAAAAATAGTATGTATATACAACTATTGAACTAATTCAATTATCCCTAATCTTTGCAAAAACTGTCAATGCCATATTGTAGTGAGTTCGTAAAGTTTTATGACAATTTGGAGAAAAAAAGACCCGCATTGCTATGCGAGTCATCAAATGAATTATGATCTTTATGTGAACCGTTCCACCAATTCGTGCATTCGTTCCGCTTCGGTATGCAGTTCCAAGGAGGAATGCATGATGGATGTGATGGCTGCTTTTTGTTCATCGATTGATGCATTGACTTCCTCTGTGGCGGCTGCCGATTCGGTCGCGACACTTGCGATTTGATTGATTGCGCCGACGACGACGAGCCGGTTCGCGTCCATCTCTTGCATATCGGTATCCAGTGAATGCAGGTGGCCGGTGATGTTTTGGATAGATTCCGACAGGTGGTCGAACGCCTCCTTCGCTTCATTGATCGCTTCCACTTGAACATGCGATAACTTCAGCGTATGCGTCATTTGATTTTCCGAGGAAGCGGTATCTCCCTCGATCCGGACGAGCAGATCTCGAACCCGGTTTGTCGCTTCGTTCGTATCTTCGGATAGCTTCCGCACTTCATCCGCAACAACGGCAAACCCTTTTCCATGTTCCCCGGCCCGGGCGGCTTCGATGCTTGCGTTGAGTGCCAATAAATTAGTCTGTTCGGAAATCGATGTGATCGTCTGGACAATCGTTTGGATTTCACCCATCCCATCGGTCAATTGGGAGAAATTTTTCCGAAGCTCTTGGATCACGTCAGTAAATTCCTCGGAGTTGCGTTCCAACTCTTCCACCTTTTCGCTTCCTGTTTTCTGTAAATTGGTCATTGTTGTCATACCGCTGACAATCTCTTCGTATTTTTCGGTCGTATTGGAAATCAAGTCGGAAAGGTTCTCCACTTTTCCGATAGCTGTTTCCGCCTCTTCCGCCTGGATGACGGCACCGTTGGAAATTTCCGCAATGGCATGATGTACTTCATCCGCTGAGGCTGTCGTCTCTTCTGTAATGGCACTCAGCATTTCAGAAGAATTCCGCATCCGGTTAGACGATTCACGCGTATGGCCGACCATCTCATTCAAGCTGGATTTCATTTCATTTACATTCGTAGCAAGGATCCCTAATTCATCCCTTGATAAGATCGGGATGTCCTCTCCTGTCAGCTTCCCTTTGGCGATATCAGATGTCATGGCCATGATCCGCTTGATATAGGAAGTCATTCGTCCCGAGAAGATCCAGAACAGGCCGACCCCGATTACTGTGGCAATGATCATCATGACGATTGAGTTTTTCAGTACATTGACAGCCCCTGCATTGAAGTCCATTTCATATGTACCCGCTGCGATGATCCATCCCCAATGCGGATCTTGTAGACTGTATGTAATTTTAGGTGCCTTGGCGTCAGGATTTGTAGGTGTCGGCCAATCGTACCGGACAAATCCACCATTCGGTTTTTTCGCTTCTGCAATGGACTCCTGCATGAAATAGCGTCCGTCATCCGTTTGGAAGTCGATGACATTCTGTCCGTCCAAACTTGGATGTGCTTCTATGATCCCCTCTTCCGTAACAGCGAAGAAGTAGAAATTCTCCCCGTATTTTGCACGATTGGTAATTGCGCGTTTTCCCTCTAAATCTCGCGGGCCGACAATTAGGTCCCTGGCCCTGTCCTGTGCCTCCTCCAATGTCAGAGTACCCCTCTTCACTTCCGCATCCAGTACCCCGATCATGTCTAAGACCGCATAGGTTCCATTTTGGAGTCCGATTCGGCCGACTTGATCCAACTCCTTTTTGGTGACGATGTAATTCATCACCCCGACGAACAGGATTGGCAGTAAAATAACGATTATAGCCAATCCGACCAATTTGTTTCGTACGGATGTTCTCATATCTATCCCCCCAGAAATATGCAAATAAAAGTAAAATAAATTTGCAATATATATAGAGTATAGTAGAAAAGAACTGAAAAAGAAATCAAATATTTGTGAATTAATTATAAAATAATTAATAAATTCCGTATAACACTTTAGAAAAAGTTCTTCACCACGACAATCCGTTTGAAAATCATTCTACCAATGATCCTTTAACAAGTTTCTTCATTCGTTAAAAATTGACACTGGTGCAGTGAAGATAAATAAAACCATTCGGCTAAACCGCATGTACTGGTGGTTGTCCTTATGGGGTTTCTTGACTTGAAAACAAGCGTGCGATACACTTGGGGGTGTTATGTAGTTGTCCCGGAGGGGCGGCGGCAATACTCTTGAGAACTTGTTGATAAGGGGTTTTATTCATGCCAAAAGCGGATTTTCTCCCTGTCATCCTCGGATCGGATGACAATGCTTATGGAATGGCTAGAGCATTTCACGAGCAATATGGCATCACCAGCATTATTGCGACGAAAGGTCATCTACTTTCGACGATGCATAGTAAAATTGTTGAAAAACGAATCTTTGATAATTTTGATGAACCCAATACGTTTATAAAAAGCCTGATGGAGTTGAAAGACGAGCTGCATGAGCGGGCGGAAAAGCTTCTTTTAATTGCCAGCAATGAAAATTATGTCGAGCTTGCCGTCAGAAGTAAAAAGCATTTGGAACCGCATTATATTTTTCCGTTCGTCGATGAAGAGATGATGGACGATATCATTTTCAAGGAAAATTTTTACGAGATGTGTGAGGAACATGGCTTGGATTACCCTGACACGGTCATGTTCGTCAAGGGCATGGATCCGCATATGGAATTGCCGTTCGATTTCCCGGTTGTTGTTAAACCATCGGATAGCATGCGCTATTTCAACGCCCAATTCGAGGGGAAGAAAAAGGCATACGTCTTACATACGAAAGAACAGTTCGTCAATGCCATCAATACCATCTATTCCTCATCATATGACGGGAAGCTCATCATCCAGGATTATATCCCGGGCGATGATACTGTGATGCGCGTCTTGAATGCGTACTGCGACCGGAATGGGAAGGTGCGGATGATGTGCCTTGGTCGAGTCGTGTTGGAAGATTACACGCCGGTCTTGATCGGAAACTATGTCGGGATTGTCGGAGAATACAACCAGGACATTTACGATCAGTACAAGAAATTCCTTGAAGCGATTGGCTTTACCGGTTATGCGAACATCGATCTGAAATATGACCGCAGGGATGGGAAATATAAAATTTTTGAATTGAACATCCGGCAAGGGCGCAGTAGCTATTTTGTCACGGCGAACGGGTACAATATGGCCAAATATCTCGTGGAGGACCGTGTTTATCATCGGGATAATCCGATCGAATATGGTCGCAATGAAGTGCTCTGGCATACGGTGCCATTGAAATTGCTCGTCAAGTATACGATGGACTATGAATTAAAACAGCAGGTCAAACGGCTGATTCAAGAGAAGAAGACCGCTTCGACTCTCTATTACGACAAAGATCGGAATTTCATCCGTTCGTTGAAGTTATATAATTATTATCGAGATTATTACAAGCGATTCGAGAAGTATTTCAAACGGAAAGAGTAAGTCCGCTTGTCGCAGCGGAGTTTGTGTGCACGGGTATAAGGAGTGATTCCAGGGTGCCAGTATTGGACAAGGCTAATGAGAGGGACGTCAAACGGTATGAGGAATTCATCCGGAATTCCCCATATCGGGCTCTCACGCAAGACCCCAATTGGGCAGACGTCAAAGATGATTGGGGCAATGAACAGGTGTATGTGGAACGGGATGGAGAAATTGTGGCTGCCATGTCCCTTCTCATCCGAAAAGTGCCGGGCGGTTTTTCATTGCTGTATGCGCCGCGTGGACCTGTTTGCGATTTTCATGATGAAGCACTCGTTGCCGAATTATTGAGGGAAGCGGAAGCAGTAGCGAAAAAGCATAAAGCATTCGCACTGAAGATGGATCCCGAAATCTTGTATTCCGAAGAGTTGAATAAGAAGTACTCGGATGCCGGCTACGTCGTCCGAAATGTTGACGCTGATAAGGATGAGCTGATCCAACCGCGTTTGAACATGATCGTCAAGCTGGAAGGCGAAGACGAAGAATCGATCATGATGCGATACAAGAAGAAGACCCGGAACATCATCCGGGGAGCCATCAAAAAAGGGGTGGAAGTGTCTCATTCCCACAGCGATGAATATTTGAAAATCTTCTATGATATTTATAGAACGATGGCAGAACGCAATCAGATCACAATCCGTTCTTATGACTATTTCGTCAAGATGCGCGAGGCGTATGACGGTCTTCGAATCTATTTAGTCAAACATGAGGAAGATTATTTGGCGGGTGCCGTCACAATCAATTATCACGGGAAATTGTACTATCTGTACGCCGGCAGTACGAACGAAAAGCGCAACCTCAACCCGAACCATCTGATGAACTATGAGATGATGAAGTGGGGGATCGAGGAAGGGGCCCAGCAGTACGACCTCGGCGGTGTCTTCATCTTGGACAGCCAACAGGACGGGCTGTACGCCTTCAAAAGCAGCTTTTGTCAAGAGGACGGCGTGACGGAGTATATCGGAGAAATCGATAAGGTATATAAACCGTTCCTCTATAATCTGTTCGTCAAAGTCGTTCCGAAAGTCCAGCAACTGAAGAAAAAAATGAAAAAATGAACCGAAAAAAGCCGCGGAGTGACAGGACTTCCGTGGCTTTTCTTTCACTTGTCCGGTTGTAGCGCTCCGCTTGGAGAGCAGGGGCGTAATTGATTGCCGAACTTTCCCTATGCTATAATTTTTGAAGTGATTGTGAATAAAAAACTATTACAGAAAGTTTGACGGCTACCATGCAAAAGAAAACATTAGGCATCATCGGCGGAGTCGGCCCATTGGCCACGATGTACATAGGCGAAATGATTGTCAGACGGACAGCCGCGGAAAAAGACCAAGACCATGTCAATATGGTCATCACCAACAATACGAATATCCCGGATAGGACGGCTTTCATCCTTGGCGAAAGTGAGGACAATCCGGTTCCTGTCCTCATCTCGGATAGCAGGCGCTTGGAGTCAGCAGGGGCCCAAGTGTTGGCCATCCCTTGCAATACGGCACATTCCTTCTATTCGGAACTCCAGGAAAGCACGGAACTGCCGATCATCAATATGGTATCGGAGACGGCGCGGCGTGCGAAAGAATTGGGCGCCAGTCGTGTCGGTATTTTAGCGACAAGCGGGACGATCACTACGGAAGTCTATCAGCTTGCTTGTGAACGTAATGGTTTGATACCTGTTATCGCTGATCCGAAAATCCAGGAAATCGTCATGTCGGTCATTTACGACGATATTAAAGCTGGTCGGCCGGCGAACCGGGAAAAATGGGACTTGATCGAGCAGGCGTTGAAAGAGGCGGATTGCGACAAAGTGATCCTCGGCTGCACCGAGTTGTCCATCGTCAGAGAGGAATTACAACTTGGGGAAGAATATATCGATTCACTCCTCGTCCTGGCTGAGTCGGCTATTGAAAGATGCGGATATGAAGTGAAACGGTGAACATTCGTGTAAAAAAGACAGCTAGGATATACTGGATTGTATAGAATGAAAGTGGGGATCAGAATGTCCTTCTTGGAAAATTTGGAAGAGAACATCAGAGCGAAATGGAAATTTGAAACCGAAATGCCGATCCAGACAAAGATGATACCAGAAATGCTGGATGGCAAGGATATCGTAGCGGAGTCACCGACGGGATCCGGGAAGACGCTGGCGTATGTGCTTCCGATTTTACAAATGGTCGATGGTGATAAAAAGCAGACACAGGCTTTGATCATGACGCCATCCCAAGAACTGTCCATGCAGATCGTCAACATCATCCGGGAATGGGTGGAAGGGACGAACATCACGGTCACGCAATTAATCGGCGGAGCGAATATGCAGCGCCAAATCGAGCGCTTGAAAAAGAAGCCGACCATCGTCGTCGGAACTCCGGGACGGCTTGCCGAACTGGTCAGGGCCAATCGGCTGAAGATGTATGATATCCGACAGATTATCCTCGATGAAGCCGATCAGCTATTATCCCGCGATCACCGCGTTATTGTCAAAGGGCTTATTGAAGCTGCCCATCCGGATAGACAGGTCGTTGCGGTTTCCGCGACCATCACGGACGAAATTGAAATCGTCGCAAAGCGGTTGATGAAAGAACCGATCCGCCTTCAAGTGACCGCGGATGAAATGCCGAAGCAGGGGAAAGTGGTCCACTCCTATGTGAAGACCGATGTACGGGAAAAAACGGATCTGCTGCGGGGATTGGCCCATTTGAAAGGAATCCGGGCCCTCGCCTTCATGAATAATGTGGACCAGCTTCATATGAAGGAGATGAAACTGCGGCATAATGAGGCACCGATCGGGGTCTTGTATTCGGACATGAAGAAAATGGATCGTCAGAAGACGCTGGAGAGCTTCCGGAAAGGGGAATTCCGGGTCTTGATCGCAACCGATCTTGGTGCCCGCGGTTTGGATATCGAGGGGCTGACCCATGTTATCCATGTCGATGTCCCCCACACGATCGAGCAATATTTGCATCGTTCCGGGAGAACGGGCCGTGCGGGGAGCGACGGGGAAGTATTGACCCTCCTGTCCTATGCGGAAGAGCGCGATTACCGCAAGTTGACGAAAGGGATGAAACCCGTCCAGAAAACATGGTATAAAGGACAACTGATGGAAGGCAATTCGAAAACCGTACAGAAGAATAAAGGGAAATAAAAAAGGCTGTTCCTATGCCGAATTCGATTCGGGCGACAGGAGCAGCCTTTTTATTATGCTTTGCGGGCGACTTAATTGGATGCCGTTTCATCGTCCAAAGCAGTCAAAATGATCGGTTTGTCTTTTGTGACGATGATGGTATGTTCGATTTGCGCGACGTAGGAATTATCTGGTGTTACGAACGTCCATCCATCTCCCAACTCGATAATATGCTCGGCCTTTTCAGAAATGAACGGCTCGACTGCGAGGACCATTCCCTCTTTCAGCAAGGTTTTATCCCAAGCGTCATAATAATTCAGGATATGCTGTGGCTCTTCATGCAACGAGGTGCCGATCCCATGGCCTGTCAGGTTCTTGATGACATGCAAACCGTTGTCTTTCGCTACTCGTTCTACAGCCTTGCCGATCTGATTGAGGCGGGAGCCGGCCTTCACCTTGGTCATCGCGCGGTCGAATGCGCTTTTCGCGACATCACAAAGTTTCTGCTTCTTCTCATCCGGTGTGCCGACGACGAATGAAATGCCGGTATCGGCGAAATAGCCGCCATATGAGCCGGACACATCGATATTGACCAGGTCGCCATCTTGGATGACCCGTGAACCCGGAATGCCGTGTGCGACTTCATTGTTGACACTGATGCATGTATAGCCCGGAAAGTCATATTGGTCAATAGGTGCAGAAATGGCTCCTTTCTCTTTGAAAAGCCGCCCGCCCAGCTCATCGATTTCCTTGGTTGTGACGCCGGGAACGGTCGCTTGCTTCATCTCTTCCCGAATTTCTGCTACAATTTTTCCTATTTTTTTAAGCGATTCGATTTCTCTTTCATTTTTTACGATCATCCTGAACAAATCCTTTCTTCCGTTCATTCATTACCATCCCATACTATAACATATTCCAGGAATCCAAAAGACGGCAAACTTTTGAAATCGGGGATAGATTTTTCCGGTTTGGGATAAGAGAAAAAACGCGTGACCGCAGCGTTGCGGTCCGCGTTTTTATCTTTTTGGAATCGACGTGCCGTATTTTTTTCTTTCCGACATCATTTTGCGAATGATGGGGTAAAGGACAGGTGCCCATTTGATCGCTGTTTTTATTAGTTTTTTCATTGTTCCATCGCCTTCTTCCTTGTACGCTATTGCCTGTATTTTTCCCCGGGCTTCCAAAAGTAAACCTTATTTGAGCACCTTGACGCCTTGGATAATGTTCCAGATCACGATGACGAGGAAAAGAAGTCCGTAGATGGCGACAAACAGGAATGGGGTGATTTGCCAAAATCCAAAACCTCCCATGCCTCCATTCATTGGTTCGTAAAAGGAGAACATGGAAAATGAAAAGAGGATGAAGCCCGCCACGAGCAATACAGTAGGAACGAGATGGGAGACGAGTGAGCGCTTGGCATGCTGCTTCACTTCCCAATCTTCGGAGATGAAATAGACAATCAATGGAAAAAGCAGGGGCGAAAAAAATATACTAAAATAACACAAGGCCGATAATAATTTTTGATTGGTCATAAACGTCCCTCCATCTTGTCTTTACTATACAAGGATTTTCCAGTAGATGAAATCATCTTGCTTACTTCCTCTGAATACTATACACTTGAATAGACAATTGCATGAAAAACCACAAGGGGTGCCGATTGGCTGAGATTGGGCATTGAGTTGTCCTGACCCTTTGAACCTGTAAGATCATTCTTGCGTAGGGATGTGGATGGAAACTGGCATATCAAGATGTCCCGTTCATCCGGGATGTCTTTTTTCATTTCGTAGCTAGTCGTATTTTTTCAATCTCACATCCTCCTACCATTTTTCAAGGAAGGAGGAATTCATTTGTCTAGGAAACGTCTTCAATTTTTATTGGAAGTTGCCATTTTAGGTGCTATCTCTTTTGTGTTGGATCAAATCGGATTTTCATTGCCTCAGGGAGGTTCAATCACTTTGTCAATGTTGCCGATTGTGGTAATGGCTTTTCGCTGGGGATTCGCGGGCGGCATGCTGACCGGATTTTTAAGCGGATTGATCCAAATGATCTCGGCAGGAAAGGTGTATCATCCCGTACAGGCTGCGTTGGATTATTTCGTTGCCTATGCACTCGTCGGGCTCGCGGCAGTGACGCTCGTTTGGCTGCTTCGTGGAAAAGCGGAAGGGAAGAAGGGGAAGATGGTCGCGGCGATTGTCGTGGGTACAGTAATCGGAGGGTTATTCCGTTATCTGATCCATTTCATCGGCGGAATGGTGTTCTTTGGGCAATATGCCGGGGACCAGCCGGTATGGCTATACTCGCTTTTATACAACGGGACGTTCATGATACCGTCCATCATCTTGTCTGCAATTGTCGCCTCGCTTTTATTCACTTCAGCACCGCGCCTATTGCAACGTTCATAAAAAAATCGCCGCTTTCTTCTGAACTGGAAGAGACGGCGATTTTTCATTTCACTATGCTTTTTGTGCCATGGCTTGGTAAATCTTGTCCGTTTCGATGTTTCTGTACCATAAGAATTCCGACTGCCATCGCCGCTGTTAGGAACAGGGCTGCGGCTGAAACGAATAGTTCATCTGTTCCATTTATCACAATGATCCCGATGAAGGTCCAGATATTCACTAAATTCAAAGCCACATCTTTATGATGGTAGAGGAAATGAAAAGCGAATGCTGCAGCAATCGTCAAATAAATGACAGTCCATAGCGGATCACTCAGTCCCCAGCCGGACCATTCCCGGTAAGTCAGTACATAATTGAAATTCATAATCGTCGAGATGAATATCCAACCAACATAGATGGAAATCGGAACTCTGCCCCAAATGGAATTCTCTTTTGGGGGATAGGTGAAATAGAGGGCCAGCAGAAGACCGAGAATAATCACTTTGGCGATAAGCATCGGGATGTAATAACCGTAATGCCATAATAAAATCCAAGCGATATTGAACAGGCAACTCAATATGAAAAGAGATGCGCGAAGTCTGGAAATCGATCGGGAAGAGCTCGGTTTCTTATGAAAGCCATATATCCAAAAACCTAATAAAGCATAAATGAGTATCCAAATGGTAAAAACGTATCCTGCAGGTGTAAAAAGTACGGGTAACCTATATGCAATTTCCCATGTCGTCGTGCCATTCAAAGGCAATATATTAGCAACCGAGTAAACGGCTATCATGCAGACGAGGGAAAAGGTCATTATCATTTTCATCATCGTCTAATCCTCCTACTGTACAGTATACATTCCAAACAGGAAGGCGGAACAGTAAAAGTATGAAGTTTCCGTCACAAATGCAATATTTCTCATATGGAAAATTCATGATATAATAAGTGCAACTTATGTTCCGAGTGTTTTGTTAGAATGTGGAAATTGAAAACGATTTCTTCAGTGGGTGCCGTTTTTTCGTCGCTACACTAGAGATAAATAAGATACAAACGTAAAAAATGTGGCTGGTAGCGGCATACTAATGTAGAATATGCCAGATTCCGGATGTATCTTCGCAAAAGGGTGGATGTCATTGATATTGCTTGAAGGGCGATCTTGTTATTTACGAATATTGACTGAGGAGGACGCTGTTATTTTCACGGCGTTGCTTAGTGCGAACCGGGAGTATTGGTCGGTGTTTGAACCGCGCCATGAGGACAGTTATTTCACGGTATCGGTCCAGCGGGAAAAAATTAGAGAAGCACTATATCAAATGAGGAATAGACGAGAATACAACTTCGGTATCTTTGACGCTGAAACAAGCAGGTTGATCGGCCATATTTCCTTATATAGTATCAAAAGGCTTCCGTTTTCCAGTGGATTTGTCGGATATTCGATCGATGAGGCGGAAACTGGCCGTGGATTAGGGACAGAAGCGCTCGATCTCGTGACAAAATTTGCATTTGAGAAGTTGGCATTGCACCGGATTGAGGCATTTGTGTCCCCACGTAACTCCGGATCTGTCAAAGTGTTGGAGAAGTCGGGCTATACACGGGAAGGGTTGCTGCGCAAACTGCTTTATATCAACGGCGTATGGGAAGATCATTATATGTACGCGATGGTGGAAGATGATTATTGAAAGGGCAAGGCCCCATTTCGAAGATGGGTGATGAAGATAAGAAGCCACTTCCTGTGAGAGGAAGTGGCTTCTGTTATTGTTTGCGCCTTTTAATATTTCCCGGGAAATCGGGAAATTTGTCAGCTCCCGATCAATTCTCGGTTACGGATTGATAGCCATCGACAATAACATCCAGCTGGCCTGTGTCAGGATGGACGACTAGGCCATGGATTGGCACTTTTGTATCCATAAGAGGATGATGGCGTACTGCTTCAACACTTTTTTTGACGCTTTCTGTCACATCGCTGAATCCATGCAGCCAGCTTTTCATATCCACTCCCGAATATTTTAGCGTATGGAAGATTTCAGGATCGATGCCGCGGTTTGTCATATTTTTGGTGATTCGATCTGTGTCGATGGAACTCATACCGCAGTCATGATGTCCGATGATATACACTTCGTCGGCCTGAAGTTCATAGATCGCGACCAGGATGCTCCGCATAATCCCACCGAACGGATGGTTTACGACCGCGCCGGCACTTTTGATGATTTTTGCATCGCCGTTTTTCAAGTTCATCGCTTTCGGCAATAGCTCAGTAAGACGAGTATCCATACAAGTTAAAATAACGATTCGCTTATCGGGAAATTTCGTCGTTGCATACTGCTCATATTTTTTTTCGTTTACGAATGATACATTGAAGTCCAAGATTTCATTTAAAAGTGCCACTTGTCTACACCTACCCCGTTTGGATTTGCTGTCCCTTCATCCATATTAGTCTTGTATTGAAGGGGACAGTGCGCCCGTAATTAGGACATATTATTATCTTGATAAAACAAAAGAGCTGCTGGAAGGCAACTCTTTTATAGTTTAGTATCCGGTTTTGGATCGATTCTTTCTGCATCGGAAGAATCAAGAGCTTTCGCTAAATAATGCATTGTGAATAACGCAGCTAAAAGAAGTACGACCGAATAACCGATAACTGTTGTATACATGAGACCCATGTGAAAAGACTCCTCTCTACAATATAATTATTCGCCACCGCTCTTATTATACAGTAAAGTCCCAGTCTTTTTAAGGTCTTTTTAAAATGTTTTCAGCAATTGTGACGTATTTTAGAAAGCCCAATTTCCGCTGCGGAATATGGGTTCTGCCGTTCCGTCTTGGCGGATGCCGTCAATATCCATCTGGTCTGACCCGATCATGAAATCGACATGGGTGATGCTCTGGTTGAGTCCTTTTTCTTCCAATTGCTCACGGGACATCGTTTTGCCACCTTCGAGACAGAACGCATAGGCACTTCCAATCGCCAGATGATTGGAGGCGTTTTCATCGAATAGTGTGTTATAGAAAAGCAGTCCGGACTCGGAGATTGGTGAATGGTGGGGGACCAGTGCGACTTCGCCAAGATATTTCGCCCCTTCATCCGTATCCACTAAACGTTTCAGGACCTCTTCCCCTTGATCGGCAGTTACCTCTGTAATTTGGCCGTCTTGAAAAGTGATCTTGAAGTTGTCAATGATATTCCCGCCATAGCTGAGCGGCTTCGTACTGGAAACGAACCCGTTGACTCCTGTTTTCAATGGAACAGTGAAGACTTCCTCGGTCGGCATATTTGCCATGAATGGCTGTTCCTGTTCATTGATGCTACCGGCTCCGCACCATAAATGGCCTTCGGGCAACTCGATTGTCAGATCGGTACCCGGCGCACGGTAATGAAGTTTCCTATACCGTTTTTCATTCAAATAATCGACTTTGGCATGCAAGGTCTTGTCATGCTCGATCCAGGCCTGTACGGGATCCTTCTGATCCGCTCGTACGGATTTGAAGATTGCTTCCCAAAGGGCTGGGACCCGGTCGCCTTCCGGAAATTCGGAAAACACTTTGTCCGCCCATGCTTTGGATGGAGCGGCGATGACAGTCCAACTGAATTTGTCGGCTTGCATCAGTTGTCTGAATCGGTCTAACGCTTGTCCTGCTGCTTTTTGCGATTCGGCAATGCGAGCAGGATCAATTCCCTTTAACAAATCAGGGCTTTGGGACGTGATGCTCATGAAAGCGGCTCCTTTTTCCGCAAGTTGCTCCCGCTCCTGCACCTTCCAAGCGGGAAATTCCGAGAAGGACTCCGCAGGGGCTTTTTCGAACCGGATCCGGGAGACGATATCATCGACCCAGTCGACAAATACTTGGCGTGCTCCCGCCTCATAGGCTTTCTCGACGATGAGCCGGACAAATTCGACGGTTTCTGTGGAAGCGTTGATGAGCAAATACTGATTTGGTTGGATATTGACACCTACTTTGACCGCTAACTCCGCATAACGTTCCAACCGGTTTTCAAATGTTGTCATAGTGAAATTGCTCCTCTCTTCATACATAAAATGGCCTACAGACTTTTGAAATTCCCGTCATCAAAGAAATATTAAGAACTTGTGACAGGAGATAAAATTATTATACAACTCTTATGAAAGCATATCTAAAGATAGGTCTAAAAATGCCGAAGTAATAAGAAGAATGGATTACTTGGAGGGGCTATCATGGATTTATCAACAATATTGGGGCTTGTTCTTGGGTTTGTCGCCCTCTTCGTCGGTATGGCAATGAAAGGCGTCACGCCGGACAACCTGTTGAATGTAGCGGCCATTCTGATTATCCTCTTCGGGACGGTAGCGGCAGTGGTCATTGCTTTTCCGATGAGTGAATTGAAGAACGTGCCGAAACTTTTCGGGAAAATTTTCAAAGAACAGAAGCTTACTTCTGATGCAGATATCATTCGGATGTTTTCCGGTTGGGCAGATATTGCACGTCGTGAAGGATTGCTGGCGCTTGAAGCGAAAACGGACGAAATCGATGATCCGTTTTTGAAAAATGGGCTCGGCTTGGCAATTGACGGACAAAATGCGGATTATATCCGGGACGTGCTTACGGAGGAAGTGGACGCGATGGAAGAGCGCCATGCAGCTGGGGCCCTCATCTTTTCCCAAGCGGGGACATACGCACCGACACTTGGGGTACTAGGAGCGGTTGTCGGCTTAATCGCGGCGCTTAAAAACTTGGATGATATTGCCGCCCTTGGTTTAGCTATCTCTGCCGCCTTCATCGCTACTTTGCTCGGGATTTTCACTGGATACGTCCTTTGGCATCCCTTTGCCAATAAGTTGAAGCGGAAATCTAAAGAGGAGGCACGGCAACGGCATATGATGATCGAAGGGATCCTTTCCGTCCTGGAAGGGGAAGCACCACGGGTCATCGAGCAAAAACTAGCTTCATATCTATCTGTCCAAGAGCGTAAGAAACTGGCGAACGCAAATTCCAGCGAGAAAGGGGCTGGCCAGTTTGTCGAAGAGACGTAAGAAGAAATCACATGATGAGCATGGCGTGGATGAATCCTGGCTCCTGCCTTATGCGGACTTATTGACGCTATTACTTGCATTGTTCATCGTTTTATTCGCTTCCAGTTCCATCGATGAAGCGAAGTTCACTCAAATGACGACAGTCTTCAATGAGATTTTCGACGGGGGTAAAGGTGTGATGGAGCAATCAGCGCCGACAACTGTTCCTGTGCCGAAAGATTCCGTCGATGTCAACGAAGAGAACAACTCCTATTTGGAAGATCAACGGTCGCTGGGGGAAATCCAAGATCGTTTGGATAATTATATCGCGGTACATGAATTGGAAAACCAGTTTGAAACGAAGCTGACGGATGAAGGTCTGCTCGTCACGATCCGTGACAGCATCCTTTTTAGCCCAGGGAAAGCTGACCTTAAGCCGGAGTATAGGGGATTGGCGGATGATATCGCGGAATTGCTCGTATTCGATAGGCCACGACAAATTGTCATAACAGGACATACAGACAATTTGCCGATGAACAACGCGGAATTCTCTTCGAACTGGGAATTGAGCGTCATGCGGGCAGTCAACTTCCTGAAAATCCTGATGGAATCAGATAAAATTGATCCGCTTTTACTCAGCGCGAAGGGCTATGGGGAGTATCATCCGATCGCTCCTAACGACACTGCGGAAGGACGCAGTAAAAACCGCCGTGTCGAAGTTTTGATCCAGCCCCTTGTATTGGAAGATGGTTCGGTAGCCAACTAGATAATAGAAAAAGAGTGCAAGGCCAACAATCGGCTTTGCACTCTTTTTTCATTTTCGCATCGATCCGAGCTCAGCGGCGATGGCCTGCATTTCATTCGGTGTTATATTATTCCGTTTCATGACCAGTTGATACATATCATGCAGGTCCTCGTACTGAGAAGTGCTGAAGTTTTCCGCTTTCATTGCGTCCACATTCACCATGCGGAGTTTCTCTTTGATCTGCTCTATCATGAAGGTCACATTTTCTGGTGAAGGTTTTGATAAATCCATCTGCCCTAGCCACCTTTCTTTTGCTTCCACCCAAGTATTCCATTAATCAATTAACGTGTCAATCAGCCTAGACAAAACCTCTTATTTTGCGGATTCTTTCTCTTCTTTGATTTTCGCTTGGAATCGTTTTGTTTCCAACACAATGATGCCAGATAGACCAAGGAGTCCGATCAAGTTCGGGATGGCCATGAGACCGTTCAGGACGTCCGCCAAGGCCCATACGACGCCCAACTTGGCTGTAGCGCCTACAAAGATGAAGAGGACGAAAATGACACGGTACGTAAAGACGGCTTTCGGATTCGGGAAGAGGTATTGGAAGCATTTCTCACCGTAATAACTCCATCCCAATATAGTGGAAGTCGCGAAGAATATGAGACCGATTGATACGATAATCGGACCGGCGCTTCCGAGGAATGTGCCAAACGCTTCAGCCGTCAAGAAGTCGGCTTCGATTCCTTGACCGTCCCATTTTCCAGACATGACGATCGTCAAGCCGGTAATCGTACAAATAACGAGAGTGTCAAACAGAACTTGAGTCATGGAAATTAAAGCTTGGCGTCCCGGTAGATCCGTACGTGCTGCCGCTGCGGCGATCGGGGCCGAGCCTAAACCTGCTTCATTCGAGAATAATCCGCGTGCTACGCCAAATCGAATGACTGCACCGATTGCTCCACCTGCAACCGCTTGCCCGGTGAATGCATCTTTGAAAATTAACGCAAACGCATCAGGCACGAGGTTGAAGTTGGTGACAACAACGATTGCTCCTGCGATAAAATAGAAAAGTGCCATAATCGGCACGAAAAATGCCGTAACTCGTCCAATGGATTTGATTCCACCTAAAATAACTAAAGCGCCGAAAATAACAAGTCCGACACCCGTCGCCCAGTGCGGAACATTGAATGTGCCGCTCATCGCGTCGGCAACCGCTTTGGATTGCGTTCCGTTACCGATTCCGAATGCTGCAAATGCGCCAAAGATGGCGAAGAGGACCCCCAGCCATTTTTGTTTCAATCCATGCTCCAGATAATACATCGGCCCGCCGGCCATTTGACCATTCGCATCTTTTACCCGGTATTTGACGGCTAGGATTGCCTCGCCATACTTGGTCGCCATGCCGAAAAATCCGGCCATCCACATCCAGAAGATGGCTCCGGGTCCCCCGGTTGCCACCGCACCGGCAACCCCTACGATATTCCCGACCCCTACTGTGGCGGCCATCGCCGTCATCAATGCCTGGAATTGGGAAATGTCCCCGTCCACTTGCTTATCATGCTTTCTTGAAAACACTTGTTTTAAGGAATAAGGCAATAACCGTACTTGAATAAAGGCCAGTCTCGCAGTTAAAAAAATACCGGTTCCGACCAACAGAATGAGTAAGGGCGGTCCCCAGATAATGCCTCCTATTTTATCTAAAAATTCTTGTATTGCGTCCATCTCACAATCCCCCTTATTTTTTGCTTGTATGCATTCCCTCGATTATCTTGTGAATTTTATTTGCCCTCACATCCTCTTCCATAATTTTTTTGATTTATTGTTAATGTTAATATTCCGAAAGTAGGGGCCGTTCGTCAAGACATTTTTTTGCGGTTCGTGCAATATTGTTTGTTTTGAGGGGCTGTCGGGTATAATGGAATATGCGAAATAATTGGAACTGGAGGGTTTTCAATGGGCAATGGAAAGTTTGGCAAATTTATTATTTTTGGTGCTCTTGCGGGCGCAGTCATCAGCTTATTTGACCGCAGCACACGGGAGCAAGTAACGAGAAAATCAAAAAAATTACTATCTGATGTCAGCCATTATAGGAAGAATCCGGATGAGTTGAAACAGATGGTCATGGAGAAGAAAGATAAGATCCAAATGGTTTATAATCAACTTTCAGGCGACGCCAATTATTTGAAAACACAAGTGGAAGAGTTGAAGACGCTTACTCCGCAAGTGAAGGAATTGGTTGTGGATACGAAAGAAGCGTTCGTCGAGGCGAAAGATGAATATAAATCCATTGTACAAGATGAAACTGGACCAACCGATCAGTCTGTAAAAAAGTGAGTCGCATGGAAAGGGGTGACGGAAATGTGATGGGACATAAGCGTACCCTTGAACGCAACAATCGGAAGGAAAAGAGAGAAAGAAACGTGAAAAAGTCAGGTGTCATGGGATTTGTTGAAGATATCAAAGATGGTGACTTGGAGAAATTCGATGTCACGACATCCCAAGGGTTCCTTAAAGAATTGATAGTGCGGATCAAGAAAGTCGATGTGACAGGGCTCGCCTCCCAGCTCGCCTTCTTTTTCCTATTGTCACTTTTCCCTCTATTAATCTTTTTAATGACTTTGCTGCCGTTTTTGAATTTGGATCAAGGCGAGGTCTTCCTGTTCATCCGGGAATACGCACCGGAGAGCGTTGCCCAACTCATTGAAAAAACAGTAGGGGAAGTCTTGGATAATCGCCATGGCGGGTTACTATCCATTGGTGCGATAGCTACCATTTGGTCGGCTTCCAAGGGGATGAACGCCCTGACGAAAGCGCTGAATCGATCGTATTTCGCTGCGGAGACGAGATCTTTTTTAGTGGCACGCGGCATGTCCGTCGTTTTTACAATTGCTTTGATTGCGGTTTTGGTCGTGGCCCTCGTTCTTCCGGTATTCGGACAGCAGATTGGGACTCTTGCATTTTCCTATTTTGGCCTGGAAGAAGGATTTTTGAAACTATGGGGTAGTATCAGATGGATTGCACCACCGATTCTCATTTTCCTTGTTTTCGCAGCCGTCTATTGGGTTGTGCCGAACTTGAAAATTCGTTTGAAGAGCGTCATACCTGGTGCGATTTTTTCCACAGTCGGGTGGATTGTGACATCGCTCGCTTTTTCCTTCTATGTAGGGAATTATGGAAACTACTCGAATACGTATGGTAGTATCGGTGCGATTATCGTGCTCATGATGTGGATGTATTTTTCCGCTATCATCCTCATGTTGGGTGGGCAACTCAATGCGGTTATGACAGAACGGAAGCAAGCTCAATTGGCCAAAGAGAAAAGCAATGCCATCACAGGATGAGCATTGCTTTTCTCTTTGGTATCTTCAGTTCATTCCACTTGGTTCAGCATTCGCAGACCGTTCAAAATGACGAGGATGGTGCTGCCTTCATGTCCGATGACACCGAGTGGCAAGTCGACCACTTGCATGAAATTGGAGATGATTAATACGATAATCACTGCAATGGAGAAAAAGACGTTCTGTTTTACAATCCGCTGCATTTTCCGAGATAGTTTTGCGGCGTAGGAAATCCGGGTCAAATCATTCTGCATGAGAACAACATCAGCGGTTTCCAATGCGACATCGGTTCCTTCCCCCATAGCGATGCCCGAAGTTGCGGTTGCTAAAGCGGGGGCATCGTTAATGCCGTCACCGACCATGCCGACATATTTATGTTCTGCCAGCAATTCCTTCAATTTCTCGACCTTCATTTCAGGCAAACATTCTGCGACGAAGGATTCGATGCCGGCTTCTTTTGCAATTGCGGCTGCCGTTTTCTCATTATCCCCGGTCAGCATGATCGTGTGGATTCCCGCATTTTTTAAATGCTGGATCGCTTCCACTGCTTCTTTGCGCAATGTATCTTTGAAAGCAGCGGCTGCCATGATTCCTTGTTCATCTTTCAGGAAAATGACTGTTTTCCCTTCATTCAATAAATCGGTAGCCGCACCCTGACGGAAAGCATACGCCAAGTCCGGGCCGATGAACCTTGGATTTCCGACCCGCAGCTCCTGGTCATCCATATATGCTTTTATCCCGTGGCCGGGCACGTCTTCCATCCGGATATGCCGTTCGTAATCAACCCCTTGCTCAGTGGCGTATTTCGTTATAGCCAACGCGAGCGGGTGGTTCGACTGGGATTCGATACTGGCAAAGATGGACAGCGCCTCGTTTTCTTCCACCCCATCACGAACGAGGAAATCCGTTACGACAGGCGTTCCGTTTGTCAGTGTCCCTGTTTTGTCAAAGGCGATTGCGTTCAAGGTGCCCAAATGTTCCAAATGGACTCCCCCTTTAAAGAGGACTCCGCGTTTCGCTCCATTCGATACGGCAGCCAATGTTGCCGGCATGATTGAAGCGACTAAAGCACAAGGGGACGCAACGACCAGAAGTACGATCGCGCGGTATATGGTCGTCGTCCAGTCCCACCCGAAGAGAAAATGGGGAAGGAACATCATGACAAAAACGGTGATCAACACGACCTTGACATACGTGCCTTCGAAACGTTCGATGAATTGCTGCGATGGTGATTTTTCACTTTGGGCGCTCTGAACCATATTGATGATTTTTTGGAAGAGTGTTTCCGAACTCGGTTTTGTCATTTTCATCCGGATGGCGCCGCTTAGATTGACGGTGCCAGCGAAAAGTTCGTCCCCGTTTTGCTTTTCCACAGGGATGGACTCCCCGTTGATGGCAGACATGTCGATGGAGGTCAATCCGCTGAGAATTTTCCCATCCACCGGTATCCGTTCACCGGGCCGCACAGCCAATATGGAACCGAGGGACAGGGAAGAGGTGGGGACTTTCACTTCGCTTCCGTCCTCCTGAACAAGCCAAGCTTCTTCAGGCTGCAACTCCATCAGTGCGGAAATTTCCTTATGGCTTTTATTCAAAGTGTAAGTTTCCAAAGCACCGCTCAATGCGAAAATGAAAATCAGGATGGCCCCTTCCGCCCAATAGCCGATGATGGCAGAGCCGATCGCCGCAAAAACCATTAACATTTCCACATTCAATTCTTTGTTCTTGACCGTTTCCTCAATGCCTTCCTTCGCCTTGGCAAATCCACCGATCAAAAACGCAATTATATACAAAGCGACAGAGCCGCTTTCAACTCCATTTTTTCCGATCACCCAGGCTAGAACGATTAAAACTCCAGAAATGATGGCAGCAATCAACTCGATATGGGCCCTCCAATTGATCGGTTCCCCCTTCTCCCGGCGCTCAGCGTAGTTTATCATTTGATCCCTCCTAATTGAGAATGAGATTCACTTTCATATACCATAATAAATAACAAAAACAGGTCATGAAGCGGTTGAGAAGCAATAAAATATAATCAATATAAGATTAGAATAATTATTAATTGAATTATAGCATGCTCAAAAAGGGAAGAGTACTATTATGCTTCCCGTTTAGCAAACTATTTACGCCTCAGTTAGAAAGAGATAGATTGAGGCGAGGATCAGGTGGAAATAGGAGGAGAAGGTTATCCCGCTTTCGTCAGAATGTGCGAGTTTCCCAACCCGAATTTCAAATAAAAAACCCTCTAATGGAAATTTCCATTAAAGGGTCTATAGTGGTTAGCTGAATACTTTCTCTTTATACTGTGCGAGTTTTTCAAGTGAGGTTTTATCCACGTCTGCGTGGAGGCTGTTGCCGTGTGAATCCATTGTGACGACCGCTGTGAAGCCTTCCACTCGCAAGTGCCACATCGCTTCCGGGATACCGAATTGGAGAAGGTCGACGCCTTCGACTTCTTTGATGCAGTCCGCATAATATTGCGCAGCGCCTCCGATGGCATTCAAGTAGACGCCGCCGTGTTCTTCCAATGCTGCGAGTGTTTTCGGTCCCATGCCACCTTTACCGATGACGGCGCGGATTCCAAATTTCTTCATGATGTCGCCTTGGTACGGCTCTTCGCGGATGGAGGTCGTCGGGCCCGCGGCTTTGATTTCATAGCTGCCGTCTTCGTTTTTCAAGACAACTGGGCCGCAATGGTAAATGATTTGACCGTCTAAATCCACGGGTGCCTCGTTTTCGGATAGATGCTTATGGATGGCGTCGCGACCCGTATAGATGCGGCCGCTAATTTTCACGACATCTCCCACTTTCAAGTCGCGGATTTGTGCTTCCGTGATCGGCGCTGTCAATTCGACAGTGCGGGAAGATTGGCTTGCCACAGCGGGTGCCGCTTCTTGGTCGAACGCGATTTTCTCCCCGTCATTGTAATGCCATCTTGTGATTCCACCTGTTTGGGCGTCAATGTCGACGGCCATGCGGCGGTAAGCCCAACAGTTATAGGCGACCGAGACGTAGAAACTTGCTGGAATCCGGTGCATGACACCGATTTTACAACCGAGCAGTGTCGCTTCACCGCCGAATCCCATTGTTCCGATGCCTAGCGTATTCGCTGTGTGCAAAATATAGTCTTCCAATTCCGCAAGCTGTTCATTCGGATTAATATCATCCACTTCACGGAATAGTTGTTCCTTTGCTAGATCGTATCCGGAAGAACGGTCTCCGCCAATTCCGACTCCGATGAAGCCCGCGGAGCAGCCTTGCCCTTGAGCCTGGTACACGGAGTGCAAGATGCATTTCCGGATGCCGTCCAAGTCGCGGCCTGCACGGCCCAACCCTTCCAATTCCGTTGGCAAGCTGTATTGGATGTTTTTATTTTCACAGCCGCCGCCTTTCAGGATGAGTTTCACTTCAATATGATCTTCTTCCCATTGTTCGAACTTGAAGACCGGCAGTCCGATTCCGAGATTGTCTCCGCTATTGTCGCCGGTGAGGGAATCGACGGAATTCGGGCGGAGTTTCCCGTCCTTAGTCGCTTGGACGATGGCGCGTTTGATAGCCGCTTTGATTTCAAGTTGATTGACGTTGATAGGAGTTTTGATCTTAAATGTTGGCAAACCAGTATCCTGACAGATTGGTGATAGTTTTTCATCCGCCATATTGATATTTTTCGCAATTGTATCCAAGCTCATTGCAGCCCGCGTGCCCGCGTCTTCCTGCTCTTTGGCAGCACGGATTTTCCGTCTGACATCTTTCGGTAGATTCGTTGACGTTTCGCAAATGAGGTCATACATGCTTTTTTCGATTGTTTCTATGTACATCTCTATTTCCCCCTAGTGAAATTCACTTATCTGTTTTGATTTTATCCATTTTCTCTTCGAGATCATCGATCATCCCGATCAACCGGTCGATTTCCTCCAAGTCGGTCGTTTCGGGTTCGATTTGATCGAGCGTGATGAGGAATTGTTGAAGCCTGCTTTTTACTTCCTCGATCTGGTTATTCGTTGGTGGGTTGGCCATCCTAACACCTCTTTTCATCGTCTTCATGGTATACGAAAAAGGTTATTATTTCAATGGACTCCAATAGAACTTTCGAATCAATTGAAAATTCAGCTTAACAGAATGTTTACAAAATAAAAATAATGTGTTACGATACAAACAATCCATTAGAAAAGGAGGGCAAGAGTAGAGACGAATCGAATCCTGATGAAAAAGGAGGGGATCCGTAAACGTCTGAAGTAGCAGTACTTCAAGACAACTACGAACAATGCCAATGAAATTGAATAGCGAAGGTAATTTGATAACGTAAAGACCCGGCCATTCTGAGACAGATATGGACCGGGTCTTTTTTACTTTCTAAGTTCGTATGTTTCCACCACTTCAATGGAATCAATGACGGATTGGACCATCGAACAGTTTTTCTTCGTCAAGTCCATTGCTCTCGGCATTTTGGCCTCATTGACTTCTGCCCCGCTGATGATGAAGTGAATATGGACTTTTTCCAGTCTGTCTGCAATATCTTTATTGCGGACGACTTCTTTCACTTCAATTGTAATATGCTCGGCAGGCATCCGCATTTTCTCCAACACTTTCCGCAGAACCCCTCCGCTACAGACGGCGAGCGAGGAAACTAATAATTGATAAGGTCTGAATCCGTACTCCTCATTGCCTGATATTGTCAGCATTCCAAATGATGTCGATGTTTCGAACGCATTTTCAGTCATTTCGAATTTCATCATCCACCACCTCCTTTGCTGAATTATACCTTAATCGGTTAGGAGAGTGGAAACGATGGATTCGAACTCACCAAAAATGCGTATTCACATTTTCGTATTCCAACACGAGATCATCCAAGGAACGGAACGTATAGCCTGCTTTTTTCGCATCTTGGATGAAGGAAGGAAGAGCCTGCTCGTTATCGGGGGAGACGGTGTGCATCAGTATGACAGCACCGGGATGGAGTTGCTTCATCAGTTCATTGTACGCATAGTCGCGGCCACGTGGTTTATCGGCATGCCAATCGATAAAAGCGACAGACCAGAAAATATGCCGGTAACCGAGCTCGTTCCCTTTCGCCAAGAGCTTTTCATTAAAAACTCCTTCAGGTGGCCGCGCGTAGACGGTCCGTTTCATTCCGGTCAATTCGCGGAGCAGATCATCGAACTTCGTCCACTCTTCCTCCATCCGCTTCTCGGACAGATTGGCCATGTTCGGGTGGTCATACGAATGATTTCCGATACCATGCCCCTCTGTGATCATCCTCTTCACAAGAGGTGTAGCGCTTTTTAAATAATGGCCCGTCAGGAAAAAGGTTGCCGGGACTTCTTCTTTTTTCAACGTATCCAGAATACTTTCTGTATAGCCGTTTTCATAACCATTATCAAACGTCAAATAAGCAACCTTTTCTTCGGATTTTCCTTTATAGATCGCTCCATGTTTATTCAAGAGCGCATCCAAAGTGGCACCCGCATTTGGTGGAATGCCGTCGGTGGCTTTTTTGAATCCCCAGTGAAATTCTTCCGCTTTAGCTGAGAATGGATTCAGAAGTAGACCGCTCAATGCGATGACAACAGCCAATAGGATACCTATTCCGTGGCTTTTCAACATGAAAAAACGCACCCTTCCTTTTTACGTCTAGCTCCGGGGTGTCAGAGAATCGAACAGCGAAATGTTCGATTTGCCGGTTTCTGCGCTTTTTGCAGAAATAAAGGCACCTCGGCGGCTTTTGTCGGTAGGATGCGCATTTGTATTTCATTTATACATTATTTTTGCATGAGGTTTTGGAGGGCGCTTGTAAGCGTTGGGAATTTGAATGTAAAACCGTTTTTTTGGAGAACTTCTGGCAGGACATGCTGCCCTTCCAAGACAAGGGCGCTTTTCTTCCCGAGCGCCAATTTTATGGCAAATGAAGGGGCAGGCAGCCAATGGGGCCGTTTCAATGTTTCGCCGATCGTTCTGCCGAAATCATCCATACTTTCGGGATTCGGGGAAGTGATATTGACGGGTCCCCGGATTTCCTCGTGGGTAATTGAGAATACAATTGAACGAGCGACATCCGCTACATGGATCCAGGAAAGCCACTGTTTGCCGGATCCGACTCTTCCGCCTGCAAACAACCGATAAGGCAAGACCATGAGTGGAAGAGCCCCTTCTTCTTTTCCTAAGACGACACCAAATCTTGTAAACACCACTCGAACGCCAATCTCTTCCACACTTTCTGCTTTCTTCTCCCAATCCATCACAGTCCGTCCAAGGAAGTCATAGGCCACTTCTTCAGATTGTTCTGTGTAGACGGCGGTTTCCGAGGCTGGATAAATTCCGATAGCGCTTGCATTGACTAAGACGGTTGGTCTTTTTGGCAAAGCATGGATGATCCGCAGCAATTCATCGGTTGCTGTCATTCTGCTGTCATAGATCCTGTGTTGGTGCTCTTGTGTCCAACGTCCTCCATTGATGGACACGCCGGCGAGATTGATGAAGGCATCAGCCGTTCCAATTTTCTTTTCCGGGAAAGCTTCGCCGTGCAGCCACTCGACGTATGAGAGCCGCCCATCCGACTTCCGTGCTCGTCTCGTCAAAATGATCACTTCGTGGCCTTCCTGTAATAAAAGCCGGGTCACTTCCGCTCCGATGAATCCCGAACCGCCTGCAATGACGATCTTCATTTCCTTCCCTCCAAATCCCTAGTTAAGTGAATGATAGTGATAGAACATGTATACTAATAGAAAGTGGGGAGGTCTTGATTCATGCCTGTTATTACGAAAATAACACAACAGAAGAAAGATGGCGAGCGTTACAATATTTTCCTCGATGAGAAATATGCTTTCAGTGTACATGAAACCGTTCTTGTGAAATTCGGCTTAACGAAAGGCATGTCCCTCGAAGAATGGTCCATCGATGATATGATGTACGAAGATGAGATCCGAAAAGCATTCAACAGGGCGTTGCACTTTCTCGGCTTCCGGATGCGCAGCGAACACGAAGTAAAGACGAAGCTGTTGGATGCTGGCTACGGTGAGGCGGTCGTAATGGAAGCAATCGTGAAGTTGAAAAACCTTGGCTTTTTGAATGACGAGTCTTTTTCGGAAGCGTTATTGCAGACACAAGTGAAAACTTCCAATAAAGGCCCGCGGGCTATCCGACAAGAGCTGCAAAAGAAAGGGATCAAGAAAGAATTGCAGGAAAAAGTGCTGGATGGCTATTCTGAGGAAGAACAGATCCAAATCGCGACGAAGCTGGCGATAAAGGCGGCGGAAGCGAACCGTTCGATCACCCCCTCCCAACTAAAGCAAAAAATCCAAAACGCTTTGCTCCGCAAAGGGTATTCATTTGATATTATTAAGCAAGCACTAGCCCAAGTCGATTTTGAGAGGGAAGAGGATGAGTGGGAAACGATCCTGGAATCGGTCGGCGAGAAAGCGTGGCGAAGGCATAGTTCAAAATATAGCGGTAGGGAGCGGCGGAACCGAGTGAAGCAGACTATGTATCAAAAAGGAATTCCGCTCGAACTGATAGATCGATTCATTGAGAAGAAGGAGCTTGAAGAAGATGGAGAACAATAAAAACTATAGTGAAATGACCGAACATGAATTGCGTACGGAAATTGCCAACTTACGCGAAAAAGCAAGGAAGGCTGAGCAGTTGGGGATGATCAACGAATTCGCCGTCCACCAACGGAAAGTCGTAATGGCCCAATCTTATCTAGTCGACCTCGACACGATTAAGCCGGGAGAGATTTATCGGATTGAAGGCGATGAAGGGGTTTATTTCCATGTCGATTATTTGAAAGGCCGCTTCGCTTGGGGCTACCGCTTAGGCGGCGAGCAAGCAGTCGAGGCATTGCCAGTGGCGATGTTGAAATCCGTGAAGGATGGGAAATGACGGCGGCTTTTATATAGAATGAACAAATGATTTGTTATTTTCGACTCTAGTTGCTTGGAGTGCAAGGCGGCGACTCCTGCGGGGTGAAGCGCGAATGGCGAGACCCCGCAGGAAAAGCCGTTACGCAGAACGGCTTTTGCGCCAAAAAGCGAAGCGTTTGGCAGCAGCCTTTATTTCCATAAAAATGTAGTTGGGAAATGAAGGATGCCTTAATTTCTGTAAAGTGCGCAGAAATACGGCAAATCGAACCCTTCGCTGTTCGATTGGCTCACCCGCGCCCCGCGGAAAGCGTCCGCCTGCTCCTGTCGCTACACTTTCGTCGCAAACAAAATTTGGAACGGAGAGCAACGGTTGGTTGGTCCACCTCTTTAGTTCGTTTTATATAGTTTGAAACAAAGAAAAGGCTATGGCAGAGACCGTAGCCTTTTCAGGAGTTAGGAACGAATTTCAGTTTCTTCATCAACTTGTCCTCGGAGAAAATCCAGCCCGTATAGGAATTGACAATAGTTAGGTCTTCGTCTATATGCACTACCGCGACGAATGGATAGTAGCCTTTGCTCCGGTAGCGCAGATCGATTAGGCGCACTTCGCATAAGTCTCCGATGTTTGCGATCGACCATCGATAAATGGAGGAGAAAGATACGAAAGCCTTGATGTTTTCATCTTTCATTGCCGCTTCAATTTGTGGCGATTCGGGCATCGGGATCCTTTCGAACCGATCATATATCGTAACCGATCGCCCATAAGCGCGTCCTACATAATGATGGGTTTCCGAAGAAGCCGCGACCCGCCATTGGAAGAACCGGATCGTTGGCGCAATGATCACTTCCGTTGCGTCGGGTACTGTATGCAGCACCGCTTGCTTTACAGCGGATTTCGTTGCAAACCGCAGGAGATAATAAAGAAAGACGACAGCATACAGTGTCAATATGGTAGTGACCGGATCGGCTCCAAGCCACCATGTCACCAAGGCGACGGCATGCAACCCGAAAATAACGGGATCGAACGTGTTGATCACTCCGATGGCGACCCACATTTGGGAAAACGGACGCAACGCTTGCGTTCCGTAGGAGTTGAAAATGTCAACGAAGACATGCAGGAAGACAGCAAGGAACGTCCATGCCCATAAATGGATGAAGACCGCATCCGGAATCAGAAATGATAACAGGATGGAAATGACGAGCGGCCAAACAAGCACTGCGGGAATCGAGTGGGTGATGCCACGGTGATGGCGTATATAAACGGCGTTATTTCGCAGTTTTAATATTGTATCGATATCGGGTATCAATGAGCCGATCAGGACACCTGCAGCAACCGCGCTCCATGTTGACGTATCTGCTGCCACGACCGGATCGGCAAGGGCGAGTCCGCCTAATGCCACCCCCATGACAACATGCGTTCCAGTGTCCAAAACAATCACTCCTTTCGCTTGCAGTCAGGACAAGCGTGGAATCGATAATCTTAGTATGTCACTTAATGCAATTATATACTTAAATACCCGGTAACGGTCAACGTTAAGCATTATTGGCAAGGAGGAAATTATGCAAGTTTTTGAACAAAAAGACATATTTCGACAATCTCTTTTATCTTGGTACCATCATGAAAAAAGGGAGATGCCTTGGAGGAAAACAAAAAATCCTTATTACATATGGGTTTCCGAAGTGATGCTGCAGCAAACACGGGTGGAAACGGTCATCCCTTATTATGAACGATTCATCCGAGCGTATCCTACAATGGAAGAACTGGCGAATGCGGAGGAAGAGGAACTGTTGAAAATGTGGGAAGGACTCGGATATTACTCGCGTGCCCGCAACCTGCAAGCGGGAGTGAGAGAGGTTCTGGAGAAATATGGAGGAGAAGTGCCGGCAACCCGCAAGGAGATCTCCACTTTAAAGGGAGTGGGTCCTTATACTGCGGGTGCGGTGTTGAGCATCGCTTATGGAGTTCCCGAGCATGCGGTCGATGGGAACGTCATGCGCGTCCTCTCCCGTATTTTATTAATAGAAGACGATATCGCCTTGCCCAAAACGAGGAAAGTGTTTGAAGGAGTCGTTATGGATTTAATCGATCAAGAAGACCCTTCTTCCTTCAATCAAGCGCTTATGGAATTGGGAGCCACGATTTGCATACCGAGGCCAAGATGCCTTCTTTGCCCAGTGCGCGATTTCTGCGCGGCATTCCAGGAAGGCCGGCAGGAAGAGCTGCCGGTCAAATCGAAAAAAACGAAAACGCAGATCATCCCCCTCACTGCATTCGCATTACAAAATGAAAATGGCGAGTGGCTGTTACGCAAACGCCCTGAAAAAGGATTGCTCGCGAATATGTGGGAATTTCCTATGATTGAGAACGAGGATGGACTGAAACCGGCTGATTTACTGCAAAAGTCGATGAGCCTGGATGCGGGTGAGTTGAAGGGACTGCTTTCATTCAAACATATCTTTTCCCATATTACATGGGAGGTCGAGAGTTATCAGGGGAGGATACGCCTTAGCGGATCGGCTCCCGAAGGTTATCAGTTTTTCTCCGCTGAGGAAGTACAGCAATTGCCGAAAGCAAAACCGGTCATTAAAATTTGGGAAGCCATTCAAGGCGGATAATTAAAAGTGGAAGGTTTTTACTGAATAAAACAATCATCTCTGCACATTCTATTGACCACGGAGGTGAATATCCATGACAAAAAAACCGAACTTCACTGATGCGCAGCAAGTACGTAAACAAAACCAACTTTCCGCGCAGCCGAATGCAATGAAGGAGGAATTTGCTTCTGAAACTGATGTGAATCAGGTGAGACAGCAAAACCAACAATCGGAAGCGAACAAGCAAAAAGCTTCCGGCAATGCAAACCAATTCGGAACAAAGTAAGTGTAGGTGGATGGTCATCACCGGCCGGCGGGAGCTAAAGCTTCCGCCGGTTTCTTTTTAGGGCAGGGCCGAATCATTTTAAATTTCCCCGTTCTGCTGATATAATGAATGGATAACGTAATCCAAAACTTTCCGGCGGTAACATTGTGTGGGGTGTCGGCCAGCAGAGGCCCGCAGTCCAAGTCGATTTTTCGACGGAACAGACTGCGTGATCAGCATCCAGCGAGCCTCTGGCTTGACGGAACGAAGGTGGGGAGTAGCATGGCGATTGCACCTGTAGGGGAAACGATACAAGTACATAGCTATAAGCATAATGGCAGCATCCACCGTGTCTGGCAGGAGACATTAGTCTTAAAGGGCACGCGAAACATCGTCATTGGCGGAAATGAACGTACGCTCGTGACGGAAGCGGATGGCCGGACATGGCTGACGCGGGAGCCTTCTATCTGCTATTTCCATGCGGAACATTGGTTCAATATCATTTGCATGTTAAGAGAAGATGGCGTGTATTACTACGTCAATATGAGCTCGCCATTCGTCTACGATAACTTGTCGCTGAAATACATCGATTATGATCTGGATGTAAAAGTGTTCCCGGATATGAGTTATATTATCTTGGATGAAGATGAATATGCGGACCATAAAAAAGAAATGGGGTATCCCGATGTGATCGATCAGATTCTGCAGCGGAATCTGGATACGCTCATCCGGTGGATCGAACAGCGCAGGGGGCCATTTGCCCCCGATTTCATCGACGTGTGGACTTCGCGCTATCATTTTTATAAACAGGTTCAAAACAATAAGTGAAAAGCCTGACTGCGCATCGACGCGGCGGGCTTTTTTCGATAGGAGGCATGTCATTTGGGTGACAGCATTAGGAGATACCTGAAATTCGTCAAGCCTTATAACTGGCAGATCATTTTGACGATCGTCATTGGAATTGTGAAATTTGCCATCCCGCTTTTCATCCCATTGCTGATGAAGATTGTCATCGATGATATCATCGGTTCGGATACTCTGACGAAGGAAGAGATGACCCGGCAATTAATTTACTGGCTCGGCGGGACGATGGTGATCTTTTTCATCCTCCGTCCGCCTGTCGAATACTATCGGCAGTATTATGCCCAGTATGTAAGCAATAAAATCTTATATGATATCCGGCAGGAACTGTACGGCCATCTGCAAAAACTGAGCTTACGGTATTATTCCAATACACGTGCAGGAGAAGTGATCTCACGCGTCATTAATGACGTGGAACAGACAAAGAACTTTGTTATGATCGGCCTCATGAATGTATGGCTGGATTTGGCCACAATTGTAATTGCAATCATCATCATGTTGACGATGGATGTGCCGCTGACGATTGTGACTTTGCTCGCCTTTCCGTTTTACGCGTTCAGCGTCAAACATTTCTTTGGAAAATTGCGGGAGTTGACCCGTAAACGCTCCCAAGCGCTGGCGAATGTCCAAAGTTATCTTCATGAACGGGTGGCCGGTGTCAGTGTCATTAAAAGTTTTGCATTGGAAGAGAAGGAGAAAGGGCGGTTTGATGAGACGAATAGCGGTTTTTTGGAAAAGGCGATTGACCATACGAAATGGAATGCCAAAGCTTTCGCTGTCGTGAATACGATCACCGATGTCGCTCCCCTTCTTGTCATCGCTTACGCCGGCTACCAAGTCATCAATGAACACCTGTCTGTCGGGATGATGGTCGCCTTCATCGCCTATATCGAACGGTTATATAATCCGCTGCGGCGCCTCGTCAATTCCTCTACTACGCTGACACAGTCCTTCGCATCGATGGACCGCGTATTTGAATTGATGGAGGAACAGTATGATATTACCGATAAGGAAAATGCCAAAGACCTGCCGCCATTGGCAGGAAAGGTTGAATTTGACAAGGTAAGTTTCGCATACGAAGAGGAAGGGCATACCGTATTGAATGATATTGACTTCTTTGTCAATCCAGGGGAAACAGTTGCCTTCGTCGGCATGAGCGGCGGAGGGAAATCGACCATTGTCAGTCTCATCCCAAGGTTTTATGATGTATCGGGCGGAGCGGTCCGGATTGACGGCCATGATGTGCGTGATGTGAAGATTAAATCATTGCGCGACCAGATCGGCATCGTCATGCAGGACACGATTCTATTCAGCGATTCTGTTGAGAGCAATATTTTGATGGGGAAACCCGATGCGACCCACGAAGAAGTCATCGCGGCGGCAAAAGCGGCGAACGCCCATGATTTCATCGAATCTTTGCCGGAAGGATACGACACAAAAGTCGGGGAGCGGGGAGTTAAATTATCGGGCGGCCAAAAGCAACGGATCGCCATCGCCCGCGTTTTCCTGAAAAACCCGCCGCTTTTGATTCTGGACGAAGCGACATCCGCCCTTGATTTGGAAAGTGAAGCACTGATCCAAGATTCTCTCGATCAGCTCGTCCACGACCGGACGACGCTCATTGTCGCTCACCGGTTATCGACGATCACCCATGCAGACAAAATATTTGTAATCGATGGCGGGCAACTGAAGGAAAGCGGGACCCATGAAGAACTGATGAGTCAGGAAGGAATTTATCATAGTTTGTTCCAAGTACAGATGCTTGGGGATTGATTTAATAATAAAGAAATTTTCAAAAAACGACAAAAATCGCTGCAGGATGACATTATTGTCCGCAGTGATTTTTCGTTTTGCAGTTTAAATGGGTAATCCATTTATAAAAGTGGAAAAGCGCTTTAATACGCTACTAAATTAACGCATTGACTGAATACTGCTAGTCTACTAAAATGTATTGCCTTTGTGATAAATGATTGTATAATAGTGAATACCTTTAGAAATAATTAAAAAAATCAAGAAAAGGTGATTTGATGGATGGAAGAAGAACGGTCCTCCAAGTGAATGATTTACAAACGACCTTTTTCACAGATTCAGGAGAAATTCCCGCAGTGGATCATATCGATTTTCATCTGAAGGAAGGGGAAGTTCTTGGTATCGTGGGGGAGTCGGGTTGCGGAAAAAGTGTCACTTCCTTATCCATCATGGGTCTTGTCCCGAAACCGCCAGGAAAAATTGTCGGCGGTGAAATTCTGTATGGAGATAAGGATTTGTTGAAATTGAGCGAGAAGCAAATGAGGCAAATCCGGGGCAATGAAATCGCGATGATTTTCCAGGAACCGATGACTTCGTTGAATCCTCTTTTCACAATCGGAAACCAGATGACGGAAGCGATCCGGATCCATGAGAAGGGCTTGTCTAAAAAGAAAGCGGTTACACGCGCAATTGAGATGCTGAACTTGGTTGGATTGCCGAGGGCGGCCGAGCTCGTGAATGACTATCCTCATCAATTATCAGGCGGGATGAGGCAACGGGTCATGATTGCGATGGCGCTCGTCTGCAACCCGAAGGTACTGATAGCTGATGAGCCGACAACGGCATTGGACGTCACGATCCAAGCGCAGATTATGAAATTGATGAACGAACTGAATACGAGGCTCGGAACGGCTGTCCTTCTCATCACGCATGACCTCGGTGTCGTGGCAGAGACGTGCGAACGAGTCATCGTCATGTATGCAGGCCAAATTATCGAGGAAGCACCGGTCAAGAAATTGTTTGAACATCCTCAACATCCATATACGAAAGGGCTAATCCAGTCGGTTCCGGACATGCGGTATAAGAAAGATCGATTATACTCCATCCCCGGGAATGTCCCGAGGCCTGGATCGATTCGGCATGGCTGCAGGTTTGCTGCGAGATGTGAATTTGCATTCGATCGTTGTTTGAAGGAGAATCCTGCCCTGTATGATACTTCGGATGATCATCAGACGCGTTGTTTCTTGTACGACAGAGAGGGGGCAGGGATGGATGGTAACAAAACCCTTGTTAAAAGTTGATGGATTGAAAAAGTATTTCCCGGTCCGGAAAGGGCTTCTCGCCCGAACTATGGGAGAAGTGAAAGCGGTCGATAATGTCTCTTTTTATGTGAATGAGGGCGAAACGCTCGGCATTGTCGGAGAATCAGGATGCGGTAAATCGACGACAGGGCGCATGCTCATGCGCCTGCTGGAACCGACCGATGGCAAGGTGGAGTTCGAGGGGAAAGACCTCACTTCATTGACAACTGAGGAGATGCGGAAAATGCGACGGGATATCCAAATGGTATTTCAGGATCCTTACGCATCCCTTAATCCACGACATACGGTCGGCAAGATCCTTGAGGAGCCGCTCATTGTCCATGGAATTGGGAATCCGAAAGAACGGAAGCGCAAAGTGAATGAGTTTTTGGAAATCGTCGGTTTGAGTGAATACCATGCGAAAAGGTATCCACATCAATTTAGCGGCGGTCAACGGCAACGGATTGGTATCGCGCGTGCCCTTATGACGAATCCGAAACTGATTATAGCGGACGAGCCTGTATCGGCATTGGACGTTTCCATTCAGGCGCAGGTCCTGAACTTAATGCAGGATCTTCAAAAAGAGTTCAATTTGACTTATATTTTCATTGCACATGACTTGGGGGTCGTCCGCCATATAAGCGATCGGGTCGGTGTAATGTACCTAGGTAAAATTGTGGAAATCGCAGATAGTGAACAGCTTTATTCCGAACCGCTTCATCCTTATACGCAGGCGCTTCTGTCCGCGGTTCCCGTACCTGATCCGGAATTCAAGAAGGAACAGATATTGTTGGAAGGGGATATCCCGAATCCGGCAAATCCACCGACAGGGTGCACGTTCCACACGCGTTGCCCACATCGTATGGACATTTGTATGAAAGCGGTTCCAAGTTTGAAGGAACATAAGACTGGTCATTCTGTCGCCTGTCACCTATACGGTGATTCGGCCGACGTTTGATATAAATCAGATGGAGGGGTCAAAATGAGGAAAAACAAATTTTGGTTATTTGCCCTGATGCTCATCCTTGCTCTATCGACTGCCTTGGCGGCATGTTCGAATAGCGGGACGACAGAGCCGGAAAAAGAGGGCAACAGCGGCGAAGAGACAAAGGGAAATGAAGACACGGGCAATGAGAACGTAAATAAGACATTGGTCTTCGGTCGTGGTGGAGATTCTACATCACTTGATCCGTCGAGAACGACAGAAGGGGAAACTTTCAAAGTCACTAAAAATGTTTACGAAACGCTATTGAACTTCGGTGAACAAGATACATCCATCCAACCGGGTCTCGCAACAGAGTGGGAGCCAAGTGAAGATGGACTGACGTACACGTTCAAATTGCGTGAAGGCGTCAAATTCCATGATGGCACCGACTTTAATGCGGAAGCGGTCGTGAAAAACTTCGAACGATGGGCTAATGGGGATGCTGATACGTTCCCGTATTACAACACTATGTTCGGAGGATTCAAGGGCGATGAGGGCCATATCATCGAATCGGTCACAGCCGACGGTGACTACACAGTTGTCTTCAAGTTGACGCGTGCACAGGCTCCATTCCTGAAAAATATCGCGATGGATATGTTTGCGATTGCAAGCCCGACAGCTTTCGAACAAGGCGATGACCAGTTTGAAAGAAATCCGGTTGGTACAGGACCATTCAAGTTCGTTGAATGGAGACCAAATGAAACAATCACAATTGAAAGATTCGAAGATTACTGGCAAGAAGGGCTGCCTAAGCTCGACAAAGTCATCTTCCGTTCGATTCCGGACAACTCCGCACGTTTAAACGAGCTATTGTCTGGAGGGATTGACTTGGCTGATGGCATCAACCCATCAGATGGTGAAAGAATTGAAAACGAGGAAAACCTGCAATTGTTTGAACGTCCATCCATGAACATCGGATATTTGGGCATGACGGTTACTCGTCCTCCTTTCGACAAGAAGGAAGTTCGCCAGGCGCTGAATTATGCGATCGACAAACAATCCATCATCGATTCGTTCTTTGAGGGCCGTGCGGATATCGCGAAAAACCCGATGCCGCCATCCATTTCCGGTTATAACGATGATATTGAGCCATACGAATACAATCCTGAAAAGGCAAAAGAACTACTTGCGGAAGCAGGTCTTGCAGACGGCTTCGAAATGGAACTTTGGGCAATGCCAGTTCCGCGTCCATACATGCCAGATGGTATGAAAGTGGCGGAAGTCATTCAGAAAAACCTCTCAGACATTGGCATAACAGCAAAAATCGTTTCCCACGAGTGGGGAACTTATCTGGACTTGGCAAGTAAAGGGGATGCCGATGCTTTCATGCTCGGTTGGACAGGGGACAACGGAGACCCGGATAACTTCATATATGCCCTTCTAGATGAAGATAATATCGGCAGCAACAACTATACGTACTATAAAAATGATGAGCTTCATGACATTCTGATAGAGGCACAAACCGAAGTCGATGAAGAGAAACGTATTGAATTGTATAAGAAAGCGCAAGAAATCATTCGTGAAGAAGCGCCTTGGGTACCACTTGCACACTCGACGCCATTACTTGGAGGCGTGAAGGAATTAACAGGGTTAAAACCTCATCCGACAGGATCTGATCTACTGTCAAATGTAGAATTCAAGTGATAAAGGGGAAGGGAGAGGTCGGAAGGATTTCTCCCTTTTACCTTTCAATGGAGTTACATAGTCAATTGGAATTCAGTGTTGGAGAGGTGAAACTATGATCAGTTATATTGGGAAGCGGTTGCTGCAACTAATTCCGGTACTCCTCGGAATGACCTTTGTCGTTTTCATGATTATCCGAGCGATTCCGGGAAATCCGGCTCAGATCATACTGGGGCAGCAAGCGACGAAAGAGGCGGTTGAAGCGCTGACTGTCAAGCTCGGCCTCGATACCCCTTGGTATATCCAATATTTCAAGTACCTCGGGGGCATCTTAACGGGTGATCTTGGGGAATCGATGAGGACCCGTATGCCCGTTGCGGATGAGATTTGGCCCTATTTGGCGGCAACTATTGAGCTTACATTCTTTGCGATCATCATTGCAGTAGTAATTGGTATCAATGCCGGAATCATCTCTGCGTGGTTCCAAAATTCCTGGTTTGATTATGGAGCGATGATTTTTGCTTTGGTCGGGGTATCCATGCCGATTTTCTGGCTCGGTCTCATGGGTCAGTGGGTATTCGCATTAGAGCTTTCCTGGCTGCCAGTAACGGGAAGGGAGCAGGTGAGGGATCCGGTAAACGCCATCACCAATCTCTATGTGTTGGATACGATTTTACAAGGCCGTTTCGACCAGACATGGGTAGTGCTCAAGCATCTCATTTTGCCGGGGGTAGCCTTGGCGACGATACCAATGGCCATTATTGCGCGGATGACTAGATCAAGCATGCTTGAAGTGATGCGTTCCGATTACGTCAGGACCGCGCGCGCGAAAGGGCAAAAAATGTTCTGGGTCGTTTATAAGCATGCGCTTAAAAATGCGGTCATTCCTGTATTAACGGTTGTTGGATTGCAGACGGGAATGCTATTGGGCGGAGCAATCTTGACAGAAACAATTTTCGCGTGGCCGGGAATCGGTCGCTATATTTACGATGCTATCGGGTACCGGGATTATCCGGTCATTCAATCCGGTATTCTCATCGTGGCATTCATATTCGTCATGATTAATCTGATCGTCGACCTATTGTATGGCTTGATTGATCCAAGGATTAAATACGACTAAGGAAAGGGGGGAGTGTCTATGACCGAGTTGACTCCAAAAGTGGACGGAATTGCGGAAGCGAAAATTAGCAGCAAATCTGTCGGACCGTGGAGCGAAGCATGGAACGGTTTTAAAAAAAGTAAAGTCGCCGTCGTTGGAGCCGGCATTGTCATCTTTTTCATACTGGTTGCCCTTTTTGGACCGCTTGTAGCGAAAGAGGGAATTAATGAACAGCTTGCGGCTGACCGCCTCCTTCCTCCTTCGTCCGAGTATTGGCTGGGGACGGATGATTTGGGAAGGGATATTTTATCCCGCATTATTCATGGTGCGCGGATATCATTGTGGATCGGGTTTTTCTCGGTAGTCGGGTCGGTTGTGGTCGGAAGCGTGTTAGGGATCATCGCCGGCTATTACGGCCGCTGGGTGGATACGATTATTTCCAGATTCTTTGATATCATGTTAGCCTTCCCTTCCATTTTACTGGCGATTGCCATTGTTGCCGTCCTTGGCCCGAATTTGCAAAATGCTTTGATTGCCATAGCGGTCATCAACGTTCCGAACTTCGGGCGATTGATCCGGTCCAAAGTGTTGAGCATTAAAGAGGATGAATATATTACCGCGGCCAAAGGGATCGGTATGAGGGACGCGAGAATCCTGTTTTCCCATATTCTGCCGAACTCCATGGCGCCTGTCATCGTCCAAGGGACACTGGCGATCGCGACAGCTATACTGGAAGCGGCGGCACTCGGATTTCTAGGCCTCGGAGCACAAGCACCGGACCCGGAGTGGGGGAAAATGTTGGCCGATTCGAAAAACTATTTGCAAACGGCTCCGTGGACGATGGTGTTCCCGGGTCTGGCCATCATGCTGACCGTTCTCGGATTCAACTTGATGGGGGATGGGTTGCGGGACGCACTAGATCCGCGTATGAAGAATTAGGATAGGATATAGAAGAGCAGAGGGGATGATAGAAATCCTGCCTCTGCTTTTTGTTTTGGATTGACAAGGGCGTGCGAATTGTCATGGCAATCCGGAAAACTGTCATGGAAAATGTGCAAACTGTCATGGCTCCAGCGTCAACTGTCATGGGGCGGCTGAACTGTCATGGCAAATCGGAAAACTGTCATGGGAAATGTGCGAACTGTCATGGCCCTGGCGGTAACTGTCATAGAGCGACTGAACCGTCATGGCAAACCGGAAAACTGTCATGGCAAAAGTGCGAACTGTCATGGCTCCGGCCTCAACTGTCATGGGGCGGCTGAATTGTCATGGCAAACCGGCAAACTGTCATGGCAAATGTGCGAACTGTAATGGCTCCAGTGGCAACTGTCATGGGGCGGCGGAACTGTCATGGCAAATCGGAAAACTGTCATGGAAAATGTGCAAACTGTCATGGCTCCAGCGTCAACTGTCATGGGGCGGCTGAACTGTCATGGCAAATCGGCAAACTGTCATGGAAAATGTGCGAACTGTCATGGCCCTGGCGGTAACTGTAATGGGGCGGCGGAACTGTCATGGCAATCCGGCAAACTGTCATGGCAAAAGTGCGGACTATCATGTCCCCAGCATCAACTGTCACGGGGTGGCTGAACTGTCACGGCAATCCATCGTACTGTCCTGCCCAGAACTAAAAAATGCTGTTGGCATCTATTTCGCCAACAGCATTTTCGATATCAATACACTTCTTCATCCCACTCGATTTCTGACTCCCTATGATGATGCTTTTGATAGGACACGATCAGCTTGTCGAGATGTTCCAACTGTTCTTCGTAATTCAGGATGGCCGACAGGATATGGAGAAGATGATATGCCGAGAATTCTTCTTCCTCCTGCGTGATGGCAATCTCCTTTGCGAAGATTTCCATGACTTCATGACGTTGGATGTATTCCTCATTTGGCACGACACTTGTGCGGTCGGACTTCAATTTGCCGACAAATTTCAAGTGCAGCTGCTCATGGTATGTGAGAAGCGCATCCAGCCGTTCTTGGATCATCATTCTGAAATGCTCAGGCAGATTGATCAGTTCATTTTCGTACTGATGCAACCGTTTCAGCACATCATAACTGCTTCGGGAGGTGGCAAGCATCTGCCGGTAAATGACCAATTTCCGGCCTTTTTCCCTAGTGTTCTTCTTGAAATAGCTTCGCTCTTCTTTGAACAATAAATAAAACTGATCGACCTGTGTCAGGCGTTCTTTTAACTTATTGAGCGATTTCTTTGTCGCGATATGCTCGGAAACTTGCCTTCCTGCCAAACGGGTCCACCTGATGATTTCGTCCTGTGTCTGATGGATCGACTGGAAAAGTTTCGTCTCATATTTAGGAGGCATGAACACCAAGTTGACGATGAATGCCGCAAGCACCCCGATGACAATCGTGATGAATCGTTGCATGGCAAATATTAAGAAGTCTTCACCTTGTATCTCCATAATGGCAATCATCATTACGAGCGCCAACGAGATGTTTTTTTCGAGCCCCAACTTCAGCATGATCAAGATAATGATCATCGCAGCGAGCCCGATGATGAGCAGCTGGTGGCCGAATAGCAGGACAAACAGGATGGCGACGGTTGCTCCGATGATATTTCCTTGTATTTGTTCAACGATGGTCAAATACGAGCGGTATATTGATGGTTGAATGGCGAAAATCGCCGCAATCCCGGCAAAAACGGGGTGGGATAAATGAAGTGTTTCCGCTATGAACAGAGCGAATACGATGGCAACACCCGTTTTGAAGATGCGGGCACCTAGTTTCATGCAATTATTCCTTTCCGAAAAGGTTTCATTCTCAACCGTACTTTCATCTAGATAGTAAATCCCTATTTTCTGTTACTTTACCGTGTTCCTGCGGAATGGTCAATCGGTCAATAGGCGGCTTAACTCGCTGAACGAACGGTCGACTGCCAGTAAAGTATCCTGGATATCCTGTTCCGTATGGGCTGTCGTCAAGAACCATGCTTCGTATTTGGATGGAGCGAGATTGATCCCGTTTTTCAACATCAATTTGAAGAACTTCCCGAATACGTCTCCATCCGTTGCCTCGGCTTGTTCATAGTTCTCCACTTTCACATCGGTGAAGTATAAAGTAAGCGCGCCGCCCAAGCGGTTTGTTGTCAGCGTAATCCCGTGTTTGCGTGCGGATTCCAAAATCCCGTCTTCCAATAAAGCCCCTAGGCGATCCATTTCCGCGTACACTCCAGGTTCCTGCAATACTTCCAAGCAGGCAATGCCCGCTTGGATCGAGGCCGGATTCCCTGCCATCGTCCCGGCTTGGTAAGCGGGGCCGAGCGGAGCAACTTGCTCCATGATCTCTTTTTTGCCACCATATGCCCCGATTGGGAGACCGCCTCCGATGATTTTTCCGAGCGCCGTCAAATCCGGCGTCAAGCCGAGCATATCCTGGGCTCCGCCATAATGGAAGCGGAATGCCGTGATGACTTCGTCGTAAACGATCAATGCGCCATGATCGGCCGCCAGTTCATGGACCAATGGAAGGAAGCCTTCATTCGGCTCGACAATCCCGAAGTTGCCTACGATCGGCTCGACAAGAACGCATGCAATCTCGTCTCCCCATTTTTCCATCGCTTCCCGATAAGCTGCTGGATCATTGAACGGTATCGTGATCACTTCCTCGGCGATTGAGGACGGGACCCCTGCTGAATCGGGCGTACCAAGTGTGGCGGGGCCGGATCCTGCCGCAACTAAGACAAGGTCGGAATGGCCGTGGTAGCATCCGGCAAACTTCATGATCTTCGTCCGCCCCGTATAAGCGCGTGCCACACGGATCGTCGTCATGACCGCCTCCGTCCCCGAATTGACGAAGCGCACTTTATCCATGCCGGGCATCGCTTCTTTCAACATTTTTGCGAATTTCACTTCGTGGGCTGTCGGAGTCCCGTATAAGATGCCCGTTTGCGCTGCTTTCGTGATTGCTTCCGTAATATGCGGGTGGGCGTGGCCTGTGATGATCGGTCCATACGCCGCCAGATAATCAATGTATTTATTGCCGTCGACGTCCCAGAAATAGGCGCCCTCCGCCCGTTCCATGACGGTCGGAGCACCTCCTCCGACAGCACGATAACTGCGGGAAGGACTGTTCACCCCGCCTACGATATGCTCACATGCTTCTGTATAGACCTGTTCTGAAATTGTTCGATTCATTTCAATTGCCTCCATTCATTTCGACCTTTATTGTAAACAAAATCAGGACGATACGCCAAAGAATTGAAAGTGGCGTAGTTGTCCGGTACGATTGTAAGTACAATGATGATAATGGAGGAATGCTTCATGACGACTTTAGAAGGAATGCAGGCACCTGTTTTCTCGTTGCCTAACGAAAAAGGCGAGACGGTTTCATTGAAAGACTTTGCAGGCGAAAAATATGTCATCCTTTATTTTTATCCGAAAGACTCGACGCCTGGTTGTACGACGCAAGCTTGTGATTTCCGGGATGCCCATGAGCAGTTCGGTGAATTGAATGCGGTCATTCTTGGGGTAAGTCCTGACAATGAGTCATCCCATCAAAAATTCATCGGCAAGCACGGACTTCCGTTTTCCTTGCTCGTGGATGCAGACCATGAAGTGGCTGAACAGTACGGAGTCTGGAAAATGAAGAAAATGTTCGGCAAGGAGTTTATGGGAATCGAGCGCTCCACTTTCTTGATTGACCCGACTGGGACGGTTGTGAAAGAGTGGCGCAAGGTGAAAGTGAAGGGGCATATTGAAGACGCGTTGGCGACGCTGGAACAGTTGATCAATTCATAAGGGGTCCTGGGGGTTTATTAGATGAATGTTGTATTTATGTTTCCAATCAAAGATCATCAGAAAGAGAATCTATTACATCGTTTTCCGCAAGTCGACTTTCATTTTGAGCAGTCGGATGAGGCCATCGCCCAAGCGGAAATCATCGTTACATATGGCAGCGATGTTACGATCCCGGTTTTAGAGAAGGCCAAGTCCCTTGAGTGGCTGATGGTGGCCTCCGCGGGGATTGAGAAATTGCCGCTATCCTATATCGCGGAGCGTGGCCTGCTGATGACGAACGCAAAAGGGATCCACAAAATCCCGATGGCGGAGTCGGTGCTCGCGTACATGCTGGCAGTTCGTCGATCTTTGTTCCTCATGTACGACCGCCAGAAAAAGAAAGAGTGGAATAAAAGAGTCTACTCGCGTGAGTTGAGGGGATCTACTGCCTTGATACTCGGACCGGGCACCATCGGAGGCGAAATCGGGCGGTTGCTTCAGGCGTTCGGCGTGCGGACCATTGGCTGTAACCGATCCGGAAAGGAAAGCGAGTGGATGGAGGAGACCATCGTTTTCGATCGATTATCGGAACGGCTGGGAGAAGCCGATTTTGTCATCTCCATTTTACCGAGCACTCCGGAGACACGTGGGCTGCTGACGAAAGAACATTTCCGGGAAATGAAAGAAACAGCGGTATTCATGAATTTTGGGCGCGGGGATTTGTTTGACGAAGCCGATTTGATCGAGGCGTTGAAGTCAGGGGAGATTGGCCAGGCCGTCCTCGATGTATTTGAGACGGAGCCATTGCCGGAAGAAAGTGAGTTATGGACTCTTCCAAATTGCTTCATTTCTCCGCATGCATCCAGCTTTTCGGGGAAGTATGTGGAACGGTCCCTTGAAATATTCGAAGCTAATCTGGAAAAATGGCTGCAAGGCGATCGAAATTTACTCAATATCACTGATCCGCTCAAGGGATATTGACCTAATAATAAGCACTTCAGTTGACAGATACCCTATTTCTTAAGTAAACTAATAATAATCATTATAAAGAAATAATCTTTCTGGATTGGGGTGTTTGGCCATGTCTGAAGTGCTTTTGCAAGACGCGCTGGACACATTAAAAACGACCGGCGTTAGAATTACTCCACAAAGACATGCGATTTTAGAATATCTGATTTCATCCGAAGCGCATCCAACCGCGGATGAAATATATAAAGCGCTAGAACAAGATTTTCCTAGTATGAGCGTAGCGACCGTTTATAATAATCTTCGGGTATTCCGTAATGCGGGACTTATCAAAGAGCTTACGTATGGGGATTCATCCAGTCGGTTCGATTTTGTGACACATGATCACTATCATATTATTTGCGAACATTGTGGGAAAATTGTGGATTTTCATCATCCGGGTCTGGAAGAGGTGGAGCATTTCGCTTCCCATGTGACCGGTTTTAAAGTGAATACGCATCGTCTGGAAGTCTATGGTACTTGCCCGTCGTGTGCGGAGGGCAGTGGTACTGTCCAATAAAGAAGCGTCCAACCCTTTATGGGAAGGACGTTTTTTTAATGCCAGAAATCTGGCGGATCGATACCTAACGAAAATGTAAGATACCCTTACAAATTGTTCGTTGAATCAATGGATGATTTTTCTCCCGCTCTGTATCCTTAACATACAGAAGCAAATAACGACGTGGGGGAATTATGATGGAGATTGTATTACAAGCTACGGGCGTGCAAAAAATGTATGGAACGAAAACGAATATAGTTTCTGTTTTAAAAGGTATTGATCTCACCATCTATAAAGGTGAATTCGTTGGTATCATGGGTCCATCGGGAGCCGGGAAGACCACTTTGCTCAATGTGTTAGCGACCATTGATAAGCCTACTTCGGGAAGCATTCAGATTAATTGGAGAGAAATTACGGAAATGAATGACGAACAGTTGTCCGAATTTAGGAGAACAAAATTGGGGTTCATTTTTCAAGATTACAATCTTTTGGATTCCCTTACGATGCGGGAAAATATATTGCTACCGTTGGCGTTTTCCAATCGCTCCGCATATAACATTGACCAGAAAGTTGAAGAAGTTTCTTCCGTATTAGGCATCCAAGCTATATTGGATAAATACCCTTATCAAACTTCGGGCGGCCAGAAACAACGTACGGCGGCAGCTAGGGCGATCATCCATAACCCGTCATTGGTATTGGCGGATGAACCGACTGGTGCATTGGATTCAAAATCTTCCATGGCTTTATTGACCGCTTTCAATGTCATGAACAGGGATTATGAAACGACCATCTTGATGGTTACGCATGATGCGTTGGCAGCCAGCTATTGTGATCGGGTTGTTTTTATCAAGGACGGCAGCTTATTCACAGAATTGGTGAAGGGCGATAAGGATCGAAATCGGTTTTTCGACCAATTGATCACGACCTTGTCATCCATGGGAGGCGGCAGCTATGACATTGGTTGATTTGGTCAAAAAAAATCTGAAGCATAACTTTGGCAGGTATTTCATTTACATCGCTTCTCTCACTTTTAGTGTATTAATTTATTTTACGTTTGTTTCGCTTCAGTATAATGAGCAAATAGTCGATGCGTTTGGCAGGGAAGATAAGATGGGACCGCTTTTGACCGGGGCGTCTGTCTTGTTGCTCGTCTTTATTGCCACTTTTATCTGGTATTCCAATTCGTTTTTTATTAAAAAGCGCAAGCAGGAAATTGGTCTGTATTTATTAGTGGGCGGTAAAAAATCGGAAATTGGCTGGATGCTGTTTTATGAAAACCTTTTGTTAAGCTTGTTATCCTTAGGAATCGGGATTGGGTTAGGGCAAGTGTTTTCCATGTTTTTCAGCATGATAGTAGTAAAGGTTATGGGGTTTGAGCTAGTTGTCCATTTTACATTTAACACGACTGCCATTATACAAACCGTTTTTGTCTTTATACTCATTATGCTATTCGCTTCGTTTCAAGGATATTGGATTGCTCATCGTTTTCAGCTGATTGACTTGTTTCAAGCGAAGAACAGGGTGCAATCGGTGATTAAACCATCCTTTCTATTAGCTCTATTGGCGTTCGTTTTGATCGGTTTTAGTTACTGGAATCTCCTGCATGCGTATGAATCCCAAAGCTGGGAAGTCCATTTCGGACGTAACTTGATCGGCATCCTTCTTTTTCTAGTGGCGGGTTCGTATTTTTTATTTCAATCGGCCAGTGGTTTCTTCGTCACCATCCTGCAGAACAAAAAAGGGATGTATTATAGATGGAAGAATCTGATTACGTTCACTCAATTAAAAAGCAGGTTGAGGAGTAATGCAATTATTTTAACGGTCATTTCCGTGTTGAACGGTGTGACGCTTGTCGCATTTGGGTTTGCTTACACGATGTATTACAACACGTTGCAAACGTTGGAGGACAACATTCCATTCAGTTATCAGTTTGAAGTTTCGTCCGTATCGTTAAATGAAGAAATGTCAGCGGTCCTATCTCAAAACAAGGACCATTCCGTGGTGTTAGATGAAACTTTCGAGTATGTCATGGTGCCAGGACAATCTGATGATCTGGAAAACCTTCCGGGCGGCTATCATTATTATGAACAGCGGTTCGCGGTCATTCCAGTCAGCACCTATAATCGACTCGCTGACGGTTTGGACCGTGAGAAAGTTACGACACTTGGCAGAGAGCAAACGATTATGCTAGGTCGCAATTTCATCGGTTCCCAACAGAAGACAGAGAACGTTGGTCGCAGGCTCCCATTATTGGCGAACGGGAAGGAATTGCATCTTGAAGTGGTGGACAATAAAATAGAATCCCTATTTAATTACGACGTTCAACCATCCGTCCTTATTGTGAATGATGATGTATATCAACAAATGCAAGGGGAAATAGCCCCTATTAGGACCCGTGTCGTCAATGTCGCCCATCAGGGAGGATCCGCCTTGTTAACGGAGCAGCTCAGAGCGGTTCATGACAAAAGGATAGGGAATGAGCAGGAGTTATATGAGCCGCATTTCAGATTGTATAGTTTTTCGGAAAACTATGCTCTTGCCCAATCCATTTATGGACTCCTCATATTCGTTTTTGGCTTTTTAGGTCTTGTCTTTTTGGCGGCAACGGGCAGTGTAATTCACTTTAAATTGTTGACTGAAGCAACGGAAGATCGGTCGAGGTATAAAATCCTTCGTAACCTTGGATTGAGTAGAAAAAACGTGAAAAGGTTGATTGCCAGACAAACCTTCATCCTATTTCTCTTGCCGCTCCTTGTCGGCATCGGACATAGTTCTGTTATCCTTGGAGCTTTATCCCGGGTGATGGCCGTCAACTTCGTCACACCTGTCGTGATATGCACGGTTATCTATACTTTGCTCTATGGCGGGTATTATATAATGACACTGGCTTCGATGAATAAACTGGTGAATACGTAAAAACGAGGGAGCAGCGGCTCTCCTCGTTTTTATTTTACAATGGAAAGGTAATCTAACCCTTTGGGAAAGTGGATGGTCACCGTTGTATAAGAGTGTTCTTGGGATGAAATCGATAATTCATGTCCCAATTTGTTCGTTAACTTCTTCGCTAGATACAGACCGATGCCGGTTGATTTTTGATGAACTCTTCCATTGGAGCCGGTGAACCCTAATTGAAAGACGCGCGGGAGATCGGCTTGCGATATTCCGATGCCATGGTCTGTAATGATCAATCGGGCTTCCTTGTCATCCGCTTCGGAATGTATGGAGACCGTTCCTCCGTCAGCGGAATATTTCAATGAATTGGAGAGGATTTCTGAAAGGACATATCGTAACCATTTCGGATCAGTTTCCACTGGGATGGTTTCAACCTGGAAATCAACTTTGATTTTTCGTCGTATGAATTCCTTGGCATGTTGTTTCACAACGGAGCGGATTACCTTGTCCAAATCGGTTTGTGAGATGAAGAAATCTTGGGTGAAATGATCCGATTTAGCAAAGTAGAGGGCTTGTTCGACATTCCGTTCAATGCGGGAAATTTCTTCTTGAATATTTTGCATGTCAGCATGGGAAGACTGTTCAAGAACCAATTTGCAAACGGCAATAGGTGTTTTAATTTCGTGAAACCAAGAGGTCATGAATTCCAGTGACTCTTTTTTCTCTTGGGTAATGGCAACCATTTTTTGTTGATGCTGATTATTGATGGTCTGAAGCCATTGGGTATATAAGAATTGCTCGTATGTATGAGGCTCTCCGATTCCATCGGGAATAAAAACCCCATCAAACCAGCGGGACGTCATTTTTGAAAAATATGCAGTTATAGAATAATAATCGATCGCTAAGTGAAGCAGGAAGAAACCGAGAGCGATAATATGGATATAGACCATATTGGAAAAATGGATAGGAATCGCCGGCTCCACGTATAGCAAAATCGTTAGGAATGTCATGAATAACACATATAGGGCGATGATCCGTTTTTGAAAAGATAAATAGTGATAGAAGGATCTGATCATACAAGCATATACCCCTGACCTTTTTTCGTCTGGATATAGTCGTCGAGACCGTAATCACTTAATTTTCGACGCAGACGATTGATGTTGACTGTAAGTGTATTGTCATCGACAAAGCTTTCATCTTCCCATAAAGCAGTCATGAGTTCTTCGCGTTGGACAATTTGCAGTTTATGCTCAATGAGGACACACAGAATCTTAAATTCATTTTTCGTCAGCTCAATTTCCTGGTCGCCAATGGAAACGACGGCTTTCTTCAGATGAAGTGTCATGTCCCGGTGAGTGAGAATATCCATTTCAATCTGCTGATGGTACGTATAAGATCTTCGCAGAAGGGCGTGTACTTTAGTGAGCAGCATTTCCATCGAAAAGGGCTTTTGGATAAAATCGTCTCCGCCCATGTTCAGCGCCATCATCATATCCATCATTTCAGTTCGCGAAGAGAGAAAAATGATGGGGATGTTAGAGTGTCTGCGAATCCGTTCGCACCAATAAAAGCCATTATAGTAGGGCAGGTTAATATCCAAAATGATGAGGTGAGGTTGTGTGTGAAGAAACACTTCCTCCACTTTCTGAAAATCGTCAATTAAATGGGCAACATATCCCCATTTACGTAATTCTTTGGCAACCAACTCACTGATTTTCTTTTCATCTTCCACAATTAAAATGGTGAACATCAATTTCACGTCCTATATAGAAGGTAACTAAATTGTATCATAGGCTGGATTGGTGGATAGTGAAGTGACGAAAATGTAAGATGATTTCTGGGGACAGAGAGCAAAAACTTTAAGTGCAAAGGAAGGGACGGTCTCGAAATGATAAAAAGCCCTTGGAAATCCGTTTAGAATTCCCAAGGGCTCGCATAGTAATCTCACGAAACTTAGTATATGTTGCGTGAGAAGACGGGAGGTAATTGCTTCCTCCTATTTATTTGACTTTACTTTTATCGTTTGATTTTTCGGGACGGTTATACGCTTCGTCGAACTCCTTACCTTCGAGTGAAGGGTCCAAGGTAAGCGGCTCGCGGCAATGCCCGCACATATCGACGCGGCCCAACATTTTGGTCTGTCTGCCGCAATTCGGGCAGGTGATTTGGACCGCCCGGGTGGACAACATACCGATCCAAGCGTAGACAATCGTACTCCCGATGATGGCAAGCATTCCAAGAACCATGAAGAGCAACATGATAATTTCATTGTTTTTAAAGAAGATTCCAATGTACATAATGACAACGCCGATGAATATTAGCGATAAGGCAAACGACCGTATCCGGTTTATCTTATTTTTATAAGGTTTCAACTAGCCTTCCTCCTTACATCTATCCTCAATTACTATAGCATAAAATTCGATCGCTCCGTTATTTATCTTTATTCAGCAAGTGCAAGCGCCCGCTGAATAAAGATAAAGCCTTTGGCGAATAAGAATTACTAGCACTGATAATGCCAAAGGACGTGGCGTTTTTGTTGGCCGACGAATCGCTCGATTCAAAATCTGGACGCAATTACGCCAATCCGTAATTGAATATTAACTCGTGTGGAAGGATTTTTTGAGAGAATCGTCGAAACATTAACGGCAAGGAGGTGTGGTAGTGGAACAGGTGCTAAGGTCAATCTATCAGGAACGGGCAAGTTCTCCAGATACGCTAGGAGTCATCCTTGTGGAGAAGCGGATGCCCGGAGATCCGGTTACCGATACATTTGACGCGATACTTCTTATCATTACTGCAAATGAAGACATCCCGATTTACACAAAACATTACACAGACGGCCATGAAAAAGCCGCCATGCACGTCATCAGTGAAAAACAACTCCAGAAATGGGTTTTGGTCGGATCCAAACGGAAAGTGGTCGATTGGCTGTTTTACGGAAAAGTCTATTTTGACCGGAACGAATACGTAGAACAGTTGAAGACTGCTTTGCACTCCTACCCTTCCTATGGACGGCATATCAAAATGGGACTGGAGCTTTCAAAATTAGTTAGAGGCTATATGGAAGGCAAAACATATTTCGAACAAGGAAATCACCTGGACGCCTACCACCATGTTGTTCAATCCCTTCATCACCTCGCCAGATTGGCTGTGATCGAGGAAGGTTCATTCCCTGAGGTTACGGTATGGTCCCAGGTGAAAAAGATTGACCCATCGATTTATAAGCTATATGAAGAATTGATCATGAGCGAAGAACCTTTGGAAAAACGGCTGGAGCTCTTATTCTTGGCCAGCGAGTTTTTCATCCATAACCGTACAATGGATGGATCCCGTCACATTCGGAGCGTCATGGCGACGAAGCAGCGGTGGACGATTCAAGAACTCCATGAGAATGAAGAACTTGAAATGTACTCCATCAATCTGGAAGTGTTTATCGAATTCTTGATCGAAAAAGGATTGATCCATGTAATCGAAACGGATTCAAAAAATGATTTCATCTTCCACAGGGAATATAGTGTGAACCGGGAGAGGCTGGAACAATAGAGGAAAGAGCCGGTTGTTTCAGTGCGGTTGGTAAAATTGCTGAACGAATCATTACTACATGTAATCCTCCGCTTTAGAGAGTGGAGGATTTCTTGTTGCATAGGAACTTATACAATTTAGGCTTGGGGATCGCTATCAAAAAATAGACGTGTTTACGGCCAGTCAATCGAACAGCGAAGTGTTCGATTTGCCTTAATTTCTGCGTCCTTTGCAGAAATTAAGGCACAGTTCTCGAGCTGTGTATCTTGTCGTAAGCTAAGCGGGGTCCCGCTCTTTAGTTGCTGAAATCATTTTTTTAATTTATTTTAGAAATCATATTGACATTATTTAAGATAGCATGTTAGTATAGTAAACGTCGCTTGGGAGAGAAAACGAGAAACAAACCGAAAAAACTTTTTCGGAAAACTTCTTGACTCTGAAAGGCAACGATGTTAAATTAGAGAAGTCGCTTTTGAAGGCGACGAAATGAACCTTGAAAACTGAACAGCAAAACGTCAACAAATAAAGTCCGGAAGCCG